>NZ_LIQX01000866.1 GCF_001418475.1 Streptomyces ossamyceticus
TTACTGCAGGAAGTGCGGGCCGGAACGCATACCGGTCCCCTCGGCGCCCCCGGCACCGGACGCGCCCGCACTTCATGCAGTAACGCGCGTCGTCGGGACCGGGGGTCCCGCAGTGCGGACAGTAGGACGTCATGGAACGCTCCGTCATCCAGAGAACTCGTGCCGTGATCAGACGTGGGCACACGTGTGTCGCGTGTGCGGTGACGTATCAAACGGACGGCGTTTTCCGTTGACCGGTTCCCATCAACAGGGCGCCCTTTGCGGCATCCCCCTTACGGGTGAACCTTGAACCCCCGGTGCAGGGCGACGACCCCTCCGGTGAGGTTCCGCCACGCGACCCTGCCCCAGCCGGCCTTCTGCAGCCGCTCGGCGAGACCGGCCTGGTCGGGCCAGGCGCGGATGGACTCGGCGAGGTACACGTACGCGTCGGGGTTGGACGACACGGCGCGGGCGGTCGGCGGTAGCGCGCGCATCAGGTACTCGGTGTAGACGGTCCGGAACGGCGCCCAGGTCGGGTGCGAGAACTCGCAGATCACGACCCGCCCGCCGGGCTTGGTCACCCGGTGCATCTCGCGCAGCGCGGCGTCCGTGTCCTGGACGTTGCGCAGGCCGAAGGAGATGGTCACCGCGTCGAAGGTGTCGTCCTTGAACGGCAGCCGCGTGGCGTCGCCCGCGGTGAACGGCAGCCAGGGGGTGCGTTCCTTGCCGACCCGGAGCATGCCGAGGGAGAAGTCGCAGGGGACGACGTACGCGCCGGTCCGCGCGAAGGGCTGTGAGGAGGTGCCGGTGCCGGCCGCCAGGTCCAGGACCTTCTGGGCGGGGCGGGCGTCCACCGCCCGCGCGACCTCCTTGCGCCAGCGCCGGTCCTGCCCGAGGGACAGCACGTCGTTGGTCAGGTCGTACCGTTCCGCCACTCGGTCGAACATCGAGGCGACTTCGTGCGGCTGCTTGTCCAGGGATGCGCGGGTCACGGGCCCATTGTGGCAGGAGGGGCCGAGCGGCCTCGCAGCGCCCGTCCCGGCGACCACGGCGCGGCGCGCGGCCCGGTGTGATTGGTTTCCCGAGTGAGCAGCGTGAGGAATACCCCGAAACCGGCCGCCGCACCGATATCCGCAATACCCGTAATACCCGTAATACCCGCGATATCTGTGATACCCGCGATATCTGTGATGTTCGCGCTGGTCCTGGCCTGCGTGGGCTGCGCCCCGGGGTCGACGGAGTCCGCGTCCGCGCCGAGCGGTGCGCCGAGGACATCCGACGCGAAGGCGACGGCCGCCGCGACGGAGGCGGGGGCCTCCACGGTGTACGCCCCCTACGTGGACGCCACGAAGGCGTCCCACCTCGACGGCGCCGGGTCGGCGGCCGCGTACCAGCTCGCCTTCGTGATCGCCGACGGCGACGCCTGCGAGCCCGCGTGGAACGGGAGCACCCCTCTCGGTGACCGGGCCGTGAAGTCCCGTATCGCGGCGCTGACGGAGTCCGGGGCGTCGGTGCGGGTGTCGTTCGGCGGGGCGTCGGGGACGGAACTGGCCGACGCCTGCGACAGCGCGGACGACCTCGCCGACGCCTACGGCGCGGCGCTCGACGCCGCCGGTGCGACGGCCGCCGACTTCGACGTCGAGGGCGACGCGCTGAAGGACTCCGACGCGGTGGACCTGCGGTCCGAGGCGATCGCCCGCCTCCAGCGGGACCGGCCCGGCCTCGCCGTCTCGTTCACGCTCCCCGTGATGCCGTCCGGCCTGGACGACGACGCCCTCGCCCTGCTCCACTCGGCGAACGACGCGTCCGTCGAGGTCTCCACCGTGAACATCATGACGATGAACTACGCCCGTTCGTACGGCGGCGACATGGGCGACTACGCGGAGCGGGCCGCGAGAGCCACGCACCGGCAGGTGCGGAACGTCTTCGGAACGTCCTCGGACACGGCGTGGCGGGCTCTCGCCCTCACCTCGATGCTCGGCGTCAACGACGTGGAGAACGAGACGTTCACATTGGAGGCCGCGGCGCAGGTCAGGGAGTTCGCGGAGGAGAAGGGGATCGCCTGGGTCTCCATGTGGGCGACGTTCCGGGACCGGGAGTGCGGGGACGGGGCGAGTGACGCCCTGACCGACTGCAGTGGGGTCGAGCAGGAGGACGGCGCGTTCGCGGAGGCGTTCTCGGGGTGAGCGGGGCGGCGGGCGCGGCCCGCCGCCCCGCGGCGCCCCCACCGTCAGCGGCGCCCGTGCCGCCCGTGCCGTCAGCGGCGGCGGTGCACCAGGCGGCCCGCGCAGACCGTCGCCACGCAGATGCCCGCCTCGTCGAAGACCGCCAGGTCCGCCCGGCCGTCGTCGACGATCGCCGGTGGGCGGGGACCGGCGAGCACGACGACGTCGTTCCGCTCGGCGGCGGCGCGGAGTTCGGGGGTGTCGGTGTGCTCCGCGAGCACGGCGGTCGCCCCGGACTTCAGCACCACGTGGACGCGTTCCCGTGGGGTCGGCGCGTCGGGCAGCGGGCTTTCGTGGACGCGGGCGGGGCCGAGCACACCGGGCCACCGGCGCACGCGGGCGCCCGGGAACCGCTCCTGGATCTCCTCCAGCGGTCCCGCGGCCCGGACCCGGACGCCCTCGACGACCACGGCGCCGTCCTTGACGGGCTCCGGGTCGTCCCAGGTCAGGCGTACCTCGTCGGCGGCGTGGATCGTCAGCATGCGCTAGTTGGACGCGAGGATCTTCAGCTCGGGATGGGCCGTGCCGCCCTCGATCGCCGTGGAGGAGATGTGGGACATCACGCGCGCGTCGACCGGGTCGTTCGCCGGGTCGTCGTGGACCACGAGGTGTTCGTACGTCGTGGAGCGCTGGGCAGGGACCCGCCCCGCCGTGCGGATCATGTCGATCATTTCCTGGAGGTTGGAGCGGTGCTTGGCACCGGCCGCCGAGACGACGTTCTCCTCCAGCATGACCGAGCCGAGGTCGTCCGCGCCGTAGTGCAGCGTGAGCTGGCCCGCGTCCTGGCCGGTGGTCAGCCAGGAGCCCTGGATGTGGGCGATGTTGTCCATGAACAGCCGGGAGATCGCGATCATCCGTAGGTACTCGAAGATCGTGGCCTGGGTGCGGCCCTTCAGATGGTTGTTCATCGGCTGGTAGAGGTACGGGATGAAGGCACGGAACCCGCCCGTGCGGTCCTGTACGTCACGGATCATGCGCAGGTGCTCGATGCGCTCGGCGTTGGTCTCACCGGTGCCCATCAGCATGGTGGAGGTGGACTCCACACCCAGGTTGTGCGCGGTCTCCATGATCTCCAGCCAGCGCTCGCCGGACTCCTTGAGCGGCGCGATGGCCTTGCGGGGGCGCTCGGGGAGCAGCTCCGCGCCGGCGCCCGCGAAGGAGTCGAGCCCGGCGGCGTGGATGCGCTGGATCGCCTCCTCGACACTCACCTTGGAGATCCTGGCCATGTGCTCGACCTCGGAGGCCCCGAGGGAGTGGATGACCAGCTGCGGGAACTCCTTCTTGATGGCGGCGAAGTGCTTCTCGTAGTACTCGACGCCGTAGTCCGGGTGGTGGCCGCCCTGGAACATGATCTGGGTGCCGCCGAGTTCGACGGTCTCCGCGCACCGGCGCAGGATGTCGTCGAGGTCGCGGGTCCAGCCCTTGTCCTTGGCCGTGGGCGGGGCGTAGAACGCGCAGAACTTGCACGCCGTCACACAGACGTTGGTGTAGTTGATGTTGCGCTCGATGATGTACGTCGCGATGTGCTCGGTGCCCGCGTACCTGCGGCGGCGGACGGCGTCGGCGGCGGAGCCGAGCGCGTGCAGTGGAGCGTCGCGGTAGAGGTCGAGCGCCTCCTCCGGTGTGATCCGCCCACCCTCGGCGGCACGGTCGAGAACGGACTGGAGGTCGGCCTTCTCGGTCACCGGGAGCGTCCCTTTCGTAAGGGTTGGACGGACCACGTCAGCCTACGCCAGCCGCCGCGGAGGGCCGACGTCAGCCCGGACGTCCCGGATGTCAAGCGGCGTAGGCCTCCAGGAGCAGGCCCAGGTACGCCCCCGCGATCATGAACGGCCCCAGGGCGACGAGCTGTCGGCGTGCCGCCCGGCCGCGCACGGCATGGACGACGGTCCACACGCTGCCGACGAGCGCGCCGGCGAAGGTGCCGACGTACAGGGCGCCCCAGCCGTACCAGCCGAGGACGGCGCCGAGGCCCACGGCGAGCTTCACGTCGCCGAAGCCGAGGGCGAGGGGGCGGATGAGGAAGAGGAGGAAGTACGCGCCGCCGAGGGTGAGGGCGCCCCACGCCGCGGTGCGCCACTCGCCCGCGTGTTCGGGGGCGAGGGCGGCGCCACCCAGGAGGAGGAGCGCGAGGGCGGCGAAGGGGAGGGTCAGCGGGTCGGGGAGGCGCTGGACCTTGAGGTCGATCAGGACGAGCAGAACGCCGAGCGGGGCGAGGAGAAGCCAGACCGCGAGCTCCGGGCGCACGCCGGTGGCCAGGGCGAGCGTGGCACAGACGAGGGCGGTGAGGAGGGAGACGGTGGGGGTGCTCGGACCGTAGG
>NZ_LIQX01000867.1 GCF_001418475.1 Streptomyces ossamyceticus
GACCTCGACGAGTACGTGTACCAGGCGCTGCGCGCGGGCGCCTCCGGGTTCCTGCTCAAGGACGCCTCGGCCCGCCAACTCGCCGAAGGAGTACGGGTGGTGGCCGCGGGGGAGGCGCTGCTCGCCCCGTCGGTCACCAAGCGTCTGATCACCGAGTTCTCCAAGCTGGCCGAGACACCCCGCCCGTCGGCGGCGGCCCAGCTGGCCTACGGGGAGCTGACCGACCGTGAGACGGAGGTGCTCGTCCTGATCGCCCAGGGGCTCTCCAACTCCGAGATAGCCGAGCGCCTGGTCGTGGCTGAGTCGACCATCAAGACCCATGTCAGCCGGGTCCTGGTGAAGTTGGGCCTCCGCGACCGCACCCAGGCGGCGGTCTTCGCCTACGAGGCCAGGCTGGTCACCCCCGGCTGAGCCGCCCGAAGATCCACTCGTGGTACGTTCGGCACCGCCGTGCTTCGCCGCGAACCGAGGAGGTGAGACCGATCAACGCTGTGACAGGTCGGGGCTCCCTCCCTCGCATGGCCTAGGGAGCGCCCGCAGAAGGCATCCCGAAAGGCTTGAACCGCTCATGCGTTTCAACTCCGAGACGTCGTCCGACGGCGTCCGCGAACACCTCTTCACCCTCGACGAGATCCCCGGCGTGCTGTGGACGCCGGACGGTGCCGTCGGTCCGCGTCCGCTGATCGTGATGGGCCACGGCGGCGGACAGCACAAGAAGGCGCCCGGTGTGGTGGCGCGTGCGTTCCGCTTCGTCACCGAGTGCGGGTTCGCCGTCGTCGCGGTGGATGTGCCCGGACACGGTGACCGGCCCAAGGACGAGAACTACGACCGGATAGTGACGGAGAACCAGGCCCGGGCGGCTGCCGGGGAGGAGTTGGCTCCGCTGATCGCCGGGTTCCAGGCGCTCGTGGCGCGCCGGACCGTCCCGGAGTGGCAGGGGGTCCTGGACGCCGTGCAGGAGCTCCCGTTCGTCGGCGCCGGGCCGGTGGGCTACTGGGGGGTGTCCTTGGGGTGCGGGCTCGGTGTTCCGTTCGTCGCCGCCGAGCCCCGGGTCCGGGCGGCGGTGCTGGGCCT
>NZ_LIQX01000868.1 GCF_001418475.1 Streptomyces ossamyceticus
GCGCGCCGTCCGGGGCGACCGGGGCCGCCGACGCCGCGCGGACCCCACCGGTAGACGTGTCGTCAACAAGTCCCGCACAGGGGATTGACGCCCTTGCTGACAAGTAGTCTCATAAGCGATGACCGCCGGTAACTGACCGAAAATCCCCGTACGACGAGGTGGGAACAGCCATGACGACGGTGACCTCGGTGTCCGAGGCGGAGGTGCTCCGTGACGCCCTCGGCCTGCTCAAGGACCGTGAGCAGGTGGCCGAGCGCCTGCTCGCCTCCTCGGCGAAGCACTCCTTCGACCCGGACAAGGAGCTGGACTGGGACGCGCCCTTCGAGCCGGGGAAGTGGTTCTGGCCGCCCGAGCTGGTGTCGCTGTACGGGACGCCGATGTGGCGGCGGATGTCGGAGGAGCAGCGGATCGCCCTGTCCCAGCACGAGGCGGCCGCGCTGGCCTCGCTCGGCATCTGGTTCGAGATCATCCTCATGCAGTTGCTCGTACGACACATCTACGACAAGGCGGCGACCAGCGCGCATGTGCGCTACGCGCTGACCGAGATCGAGGACGAGTGCCGGCACTCGAAGATGTTCGCCCGGCTGATCAGCAAGGGGGACACCCCGTACTACCCGGTGAGCCGGCTGCACCAGAACCTGGGGCGGGTCTTCAAGACGATCTCCACGACCCCCGGATCCTTCACCGCGACCCTCCTGGGCGAGGAGATCCTCGACTGGATGCAGCGGCTGACGTTCCCTGACGAGAGGGTCCAGCCGCTCGTCCGCGGGGTGACCCGGATCCATGTGGTCGAGGAGGCCCGGCACGTGCGGTACGCCCGCGAGGAGCTGCGCCGGCAGATGGTGACGGCACCCCGGCTGTCCCGCAGCTTCACGCGGGTCACCTCCGGTGAGTTCGCCCGGGTCTTCTCCGTGGCGTTCATCAATCCCGACGTCTACACGAACGTCGGCCTCGACCAGCGCGAGGCGCTCGCGCAGGTCCGCGCGAGCGCGCACCGGCGGGACATCATGCAGACGGGGGCGCGCCGGCTGACGGACTTCCTGGACGACATCGGGGTGCTGCGGGGGGTGGGGCGCCGGATGTGGAAGTCCTCGGGGCTGCTGGGGTAAGGGGTCCGTCCGGGCGCCTGACAGCTCGGGGGTACGCGGTTCGTCGGCGGGTGCGGGTGCGTCGTGGTTTCTCGCGCAGTTCCCCGCGCCCCTGAAAAGCGGCCGGGGCTGCGCCCCGTGCTTTTCAGGATGAAGGGCGGGCCGCAGGCCCGTTCCCTTCAGGGGCGCGGGGCGGTGACACATGCGG
>NZ_LIQX01000869.1 GCF_001418475.1 Streptomyces ossamyceticus
ACGCGGTCGGCCCGGCCGGGCGGGAGGCGCGCGAGGAACTGCTGGCCCGCTTCCGGGACTTCTTCACCGACCTGCACGAGGTCGAACTTCCCATCCCGGCCGAGGAGTTGGTCGACATAGTGATCGGCGGGGTGTACTCCGCGATCTACCGGCGGATCGCCGCCGGCCGAACCGCCGAGCTGCCCGGCCTGCTGCCCGGCCTGGCCTTCTCCGTACTGGCCCCCTTCCTCGGCCCGGAACGCGCCGCCGCCGACCTCGCCGACCCGGTGCCCTCCGCCAACCCCGTCCCAGCCTGCCTGGCCCCGGAGACCTGATCCCGAATACAGCGGAAGATCGCGTCATCGCCCCGGAACGGTCCACTCCCGTCGCACGTGCAAGCTGTGACACGCGTCCACCGGAGCGATGACGTACCAGCCATCCCAAGGCCCCGCCCCCAATGAGCGACTCCTTACCGCACGTTGGATGGCCACGTCGGCCTGGTACGAGGCCCGATTGCCTGCGAACTGATCGCCGTGCCGCAAGACAGCCTGCTCAGCCCCGGCCGCGGCCCTCTCGTGCTGGTCGAGGTCTGCCCGCGCGAGGGCTTCGAGCCCGGCCAGTTCGGCGGGCGTGTAGAACTCCAGCCAGTCAGGATCGGCGTCGCTCGGCCCCTTGGCGTAGAGGCGGTGAGCACGCACGATCGCTTGATCTGTGGCGCTCGCGTCGCCCAGCAGCGCCCAGCCACCGGCCTCCCGCATCGCGGACAACGAGAGCATCCGCGCCGAGCCGTACGACTTCACCGCTGTCTGCGCGCCCTGGGCTGCGGAGATCACCTCACGGGGACGGCCTGTTGCCTCGGCGAGGAGCGAGACGCAGCCGAAGGCGTGCCCCTCGAAGCCCGGGTCGTAGGCGATCCGGGCGGCGGCCAACGCCCCGTTGTAGAGGCTGCGGGTGTCGGCGGGGCGGCCGGAATCGTGGGACAGCCACCCGGCCGCGATCGTCAGATGGCCCGTCGCCGACGGCAGCCGCCTACCGCTCCTCTCCGTGAACACTCGCGTGTTCAACCACTACGGTCAACCATGCCTACGCCACCCGGCTGCACACCGGACGCGTCTTCTGAGCCGGGGACGCCGTCCACCGGCACCCGCCGTCCAACGGCCTCGGTTCCAACACTTCCGTCCAGCACTCCTACAGCCTGGCGTGGAAGCTGGCGGCCGTCCTCCTGCCGCCGACATCACCGAGGCGACCCGGCTGCTGCGAGAGACGCTGACCATGGCGCTCTGCCGACCCGCATGACGCGCGGCACCACATTGCGCGGCCCTTGCCCACTCGGTGGCGTCTGCTTCTGTCCCGCCGAGAGGGCCTGCACGCAGGCGACCCGGAGGCCAAGATCACGGCGGCGAAGATCCGCCGTCGCCCCGCGCTTCGACAGTGGTGCAGTCGTGGGAGGAATCGGGGTTTGGCGCGCGAAACGGGCCGGGAACAGAGCGTGTGGCACGAAGGGCGCCTGACGGGTGAAACCCAGGGCAGGCGCCTCCTCGCAGGTGGCTAGAAGAACCCAAGCTTCTGAGGGCTGTAGGAACAAAGAAGGTTCTTCGTCTGCTGGTAGTGGTCCAGCATCATCTTGTGGGTCTCGCGGCCGATGCCCGAGCCCTTGTAGCCACCGAACGCGGCGTGTGCCGGGTACGCGTGGTAGCAGTTCGTCCAGACGCGGCCCGCCTGGATGGCGCGGCCCGCTCGGTACGCCGTGTTGGCGTCCCTCGTCCACACGCCGGCTCCCAGGCCGTACAGCGTGTCATTGGCGATCTTGATCGCGTCGTCGAAGTCGTCGAACGACGTGACGGACACGACCGGCCCGAAGATCTCCTCCTGGAAGATCCGCATACGGTTGTGGCCCTCGAAGATCGTCGGCTGGACGTAGTAGCCGCCCTTCAACTCGCCACCGTGCTCGATGCGTTCCCCGCCCGTGAGGACCTTGGCTCCTTCCTGCCTGCCGATGTCCAGGTAGGAGAGGATCTTCTCCAACTGGTCGTTGGACGCCTGCGCCCCGACCATGGTGTCGGTGTCCAACGGATGCCCCGTCTTGATCTGCTCCGTGCGGGCCACGGCCGCCTCGAGAAACTCGGCGTAGTGCCCACGCTGCACCAGCGCCCGCGACGGGCACGTGCACACCTCGCCCTGATTGAGCGCGAACATCGTGAACCCTTCGAGGGCCTTGTCGCGGAAGTCGTCGTTCGCCGACCACACGTCGTCGAAGAAGATGTTCGGAGACTTCCCACCGAGTTCGAGCGTCACCGGCGTGATGTTCTCCGAGGCGTACTGCATGATCAGACGCCCGGTCGTCGTCTCACCCGTGAACGCCACCTTCGCCACCCGCGGGCTCGATGCCAGCGGCTTCCCCGCCTCCACCCCGAACCCGTTGACGATGTTCAGGACGCCCGGTGGCAGCAGGTCCGCGACCAGGCTCAGCCACACATGGATCGACGCCGGAGTCTGCTCCGCCGGCTTGAGCACGACCGCGTTGCCCGCCGCCAGCGCCGGCGCCAGCTTCCACGTCGCCATGAGGATCGGGAAGTTCCACGGGATGATCTGAGCGACCACCCCCAGTGGCTCATGGAAGTGGTACGCCACCGTGTCGTCGTCGAGCTCCGCCAGCGAACCCTCCTGCGCACGCACCACCCCCGCGAAGTACCGGAAGTGGTCGATGGCGAGCGGGATGTCGGCGGCCAGCGTCTCGCGCACCGGCTTGCCGTTCTCCCAGCTCTCGGCGACCGCCAGCTTCTCCAGGTTCGCCTCCATCCGGTCGGCGATCTTCCGCAGGATGTCCGAACGCTCCGTCACCGACGTACGACCCCAGCCGGGCGCGGCCGCGTGCGCCGCGTCCAGCGCCCGCTCCACGTCCTCACTCGTACCCCGCGCGATCTCCGTGAACGGCAGCCCGTTCACCGGACTCGGGTTCTCGAAGTACTGCCCGCGCGCGGGCGGCACGTACTCACCGCCGATGAAGTGGTCGTAGCGCGCCTCGTAGGAGACGACCGCGCCATCCGTACCAGGTGTTGCGAAACGGGTCATGGAATTCCTGCCTCCCCAGAAGCGCCACCCGCCGTTGGGCGGCTCTCGTGTGGAGGCTAGGAATCCGACGGTTGCAACGACGTTGCGCTGCGACCCGAGGCGGGGATGCCTGCGCTCTCTCGCATGCAGCTTCGTCCGCTCCCTCCCCCTCCCCCCCCCCTGCCTCTTCCACACATCCCACGCTCCCG
>NZ_LIQX01000087.1 GCF_001418475.1 Streptomyces ossamyceticus
AGCTGATCCCCCGCTTCGGCCGCCCGGAGCTGACCGGCACCTACTTCGGGATCTTCTACGTCGTCTCCGGGCGGCCGAAGCGGGGGATCAGCTCCATCACGAACGGGGAGGCCACCATGATCCCGAGGTACAGCAGCAGCGCGCCCAGCAGCACCGGCACGGCGTCGAACCACCCACTCGGCGCGGCCCCCGCCCCCAGCGCGGGTGGCAGGAACGCCAGCCCCATCACGGCGAGCCCGGTCGCGATCCAACGCCCCCTGTCCCCACGTGACTTGAGGGCCGTGGTGATCCTGAGCTGGAGCGCCAGGTTGGCCAGGGTGCCGACGACGAAGACGAGACCGGCCGCGCCGTCCCAGCCGGTGGCCTCGCGTGCCCCGGCGGGCAGCAGCAGATACAGCTGGTTCTCCAGAGTGAACATGCCGACCATGGCGAGCGCGAACGCGAGGAAGGCCCGGTTGCCGAGCACCTCACGCCAGTCCCCGAGGACACCGCCCCCGCTCGCCTCCACCCCGCGGGCGGGCAGGACGAGGGCCTGCGCCACGGTGAGCACGGCGAAGATCCCCGCGGCGGTCAGCGCGGACGTGCGGAAGTCCACCAGCAGCAGCGCGCTGCCCAGCAGCGGCCCGATCAGGGCGCCCGTCGTCGCGAACACGTTGAACAGCGCGAACGCCTCCGCCTTGCGCTCCCCGGCCTCCTGCGCGAGATAGGCCCGCACGGCCGGGTTGAACAGCGCCCCGGCGAGCCCGCTCAAGCCGGACGCGGCCAGCAGCACGGCCAGCCCGTCGCCGAGCGCGAACAGCCCGAACCCCACGGTCCGCAGCGCGCACCCGGCGATGATGACGCCCCGCGCCCCGAGCCGGTCGGAGGCGGAGCCGCCGATGATGAACAGGCCCTGCTGGCTGAGGTTGCGCACCCCGAGCACCACACCGACGAGGGCCGCCGACATGCCCAGGTTCTCGGTGAGATGGGTGGCCAGATAGGGGACCAGAAGGTAGAAGCCGATGTTGACGCCGAGCTGGTTGACCAGCAGGAGGCGCACGGCGAACGGGAAGCGGCGTATCTCATGCCACGTCCGCACCGCCCACCTCCTCCCTGGGCCGAACTCCCAGCCCCGGCACCTGACTTGCCCGTACGACGCCGTCGTGGCCGCCGATGCCGGTCCACGGGTCGTGGGCGAGGAGGAGATGTCCGTCGAGGTCGGCCCAGCGGGCCCGGTCGGCGAGGTGGACGGCCGGGGCGAGACCGAGGCTGCTGGCGGTGAGGCAGCCGAGCATCAGGTCGGTGCCGCTGCCCTCGATCGCCGCCGCGATCCCCAGGGCCGCGTGGACGCCGCCGCACTTGGCGAGCTTGACGTTCACCCCGTGGACGCGCCCGGCGAGCCGCCGTACGTCCTCGGCGCTCACGGCGTCCTCATCGGCGATCACCGGCAGCGGCGAGCGCTCGGCGAGGGCGGCCAGCGCCTCCGGGGCGCCGGGGACGAGGGGCTGTTCGACGGCCTCCACGCCCAGTTCCGCGAAGCGCGGCAGCAGGGCGTCCGCGCGGGCCGCCGTCCAGGCGCCGTTGGGGTCGAGCAGCAGCCGCACGCCGGGCGCCGCGTCCCGCACGGCCCGCACACGCGCGAGGTCGTCCTCCGGATCGGGCGCGCCGGCCTTGATCTTGACGACCTGGAAGCCGTTCGCGGCGAGTCGGCGGGCCTCGGCGGCGGCACGCGGCGGCGCGGTGATCCCGATGGTCCGGGCGGTGGCCGCCACCGGAGCGGACGGTGCGCCGAGCAGCCGGTGGACGGGGCTGCCCGCCCGCTTCCCGACCAAATCGAGCAGCGCGGCGTCCACGGCCGCGGTGACGGCCGGCACAGTGCCCGAGCCCGCCAACTCACCGTCGATCAGTGCCTGGAGCGCGCTCTCCGGGTCGGGGAGGCGCTCCAGGTCGGTGGCGACCGCCGTGCACAGCCGCCCGAGGGTGTCGGCGTCGAGGCCGTAGTACACGCTGGTGACGGCCTCGCCGTGGCCGTGCAGCCCGTCGTGCTCGACGGTCAGCCACACCGCGTCGCGGGCGGTCATCGTGGAGCGGGAGATGCGCAACGGCTCGGCGAGGTCGAGCCGTACGGTGCGCTGGGTGACCTTCACAGGCTCTCTTCCGGTACAGACGGCACAGACGGTATGGGCGGGACAGTGGGTACGGCCGGTACGGCCAGGGGGTCGCTGACTCTGCGGCAGCGGACCCAGCCGACGGCCTCGGCCGCGCCCGGATGGGGGATCTCCACGGGCCGTACGGCCGCCGCGGCCCGGTCGATGCCGTGGGCGGCGGCGAAGTCGTCGTCGTAGACGCTGCCGAGGTAGCGGTGCGGCCCGT
>NZ_LIQX01000870.1 GCF_001418475.1 Streptomyces ossamyceticus
CTGCGGCCCGGGCCGCAGTGTCGTTTCGCCACCGCCAGGCACCGCCCTCCGGGCCGTTCCCCCGGCCCCCGTCCGCCCCCGGCGCCGCCGACTCCTCGTTCCTCACACCGCTCATGTCGATCACTGTGCGTCCCCGCGACGATCACATCCCGTACCCGGCGGCTCGCGGCGACGGCCTTCACACCGATGGCCGTGAGTGCGAACCTGTGATCATGAGCCGTATCGAAGCCCCGCGCGACGAAGCGACCGGCAACCTCGTCGACCGACTGCTCAGCGGCCTGCCGCCGGAGGCCGTGCTCACCGACCCGGACGTCACGGCCTCGTACGCGAACGACATGGCGAGCTTCTGCGAGGCCGGCGCCCCGGCGGTCGTGGTGCTGCCGCGGACGGTCGAACAGGTGCAGCACGTGATGCGCACCGCCACCGAGCTGCGTGTCCCGGTGGTCCCGCAGGGCGCCCGTACGGGACTGTCGGGCGGGGCCAACGCCTCCGACGGCTGCGTCGTGCTGTCCCTCACCAAGATGGACCGGATCCTGGAGGTCAACCCCGTGGACCGGATCGCGGTCGTCGAGCCGGGCGTCGTCAACGCCGCCCTCTCCCGCGCCGTCGGCGAACACGGACTCGCCTACCCGCCGGACCCCTCCAGCTGGGAGATGTGCACCATCGGCGGCAACATCGGCACGGCCTCCGGCGGCCTGTGCTGCGTGAAGTACGGGGTGACCGCCGAGTACGTCCTCGGCCTGGACGTCGTGCTGGCCGACGGGCGGCTGATGTCGACGGGCAGGCGCACCGCCAAGGGCGTCGCCGGATACGACCTCACCCGGCTGTTCGTCGGCTCGGAGGGCTCGCTCGGCATCGTCGTCCGCGCGGTCCTCGCCCTCAAGCCGCAGCCGCCCCGACAGCTGGTGCTGGCGGCGGAGTTCGCGTCGGCGGCCGCCGCGTGCGACGCGGTGTGCCGGATCATGGCCGGCGGGCACGTCCCCTCGCTCCTCGAACTGATGGACCGTACGACGGTGAAGGCCGTCAACGACCTCGGCAACATGGGCCTGCCGGAGACCACCGAGGCGCTGCTGCTCGCCGCGTTCGACACCCCCGACCCCACGGCCGACCTCGCGGCGGTGGCGGAGCTGTGCGAGGCCGCGGGCGCCACCCAGGTCGTCCCCGCGGACGACGCGGCCGAGTCCGAACTGCTGCTCCAGGCCCGGCGGATGTCGCTGACCGCGCTGGAGGCGGTCAAGGGGACGACGATGATCGACGACGTGTGCGTGCCGCGCTCCCGGCTCGGCGACATGCTCGACGGCGTGGAGCGCATCGCCGAGAAGTACGACCTGACCATCGGGGTCTGCGCGCACGCCGGCGACGGCAACACGCACCCCACCGTCTGCTTCGACGCGACAGACCCCGACGAGTCCCGGCGCGCCCGCGAGTCCTTCGACGAGATCATGGCCCTCGGCCTGGAACTCGGCGGCACCATCACCGGCGAGCACGGCGTGGGCATCCTGAAGAAGGAGTGGCTGGCGCGGGAGATCGGCCCGGTGGGCATGGAGATGCAGCGGGCGGTGAAGGCCGTCTTCGACCCGCTGGGCATCCTCAATCCGGGCAAGCTGTTCTGAGGGAGCCGCCTCACCGGGCGAGCAGTTCGGCCAGCCCGTCGTCGATCCGCAGCATCTCGAACTCCGAGCCCGGCGGCACGATCCGCAGCGTGCGCTCCAGCCAGGCCGACACGGCGGCGGCCGGCGCCTCCAGGAGCGCGTCCCCGTCCGGCGAGCTGAGAGCCATCAACACCACACCGCGGCCCGACACCTTCGTCGGCCACACTCTGACGTCGCCGCCTCCGCACGGCCGGAACACCCCCTCCACCAGCAACTCCCGCGCGAACGTCCAGTGCACGGGCCGGTCGGAGTTGATGTGGAAGGTGATGTGGACGGCGTACGGGTCGTCGCTGCGGTAGCCCAGCTTGGCCGGTACGGGGACGCTCTGCTCGGGCGACAGGACGAGCCGCAGCTCCAGCTCGCGTTCCACGACGGTGTGCCTCATGGTGGTCATTCCTCTCCGGTACGGGACCCGGATGCGGGCCCGTACGAGTGAGAGGGGAGCGGGGCCTCCTTCATTACGCGGGTCCGCGGAACTTTTTCCGACGAGCCCGCCGACGGTCGTGCGGACGGGCGTGCGGACGCCCCGCGCGCGGGTCCGGCCGGTAGCAGATCCCGTGCTCGAAAGGGGCGGGTCCGGCGGCAGCGGTCATGGGACTTGCGCCCGTCTGGTAGATGTGGATGCCCCCTCTTCCACCCCCGAGCAGATACGGGACGACGGACATGAGCGCCCCAACCCCGGCCCCCGGCGACGACAGGCCCCGCGAAGGGTATTACCCGGACCCCTCCATTCCTGGATATGTCCGGTACTGGAACGGTGCCGCCTGGGTGCCGGGTACGAGCCGTCCGGCGCCCACCGACGGCGAACCGCTCGCCCCGCCCCCCGGCTCCCCGGCCGTGGAGGAGACGGGCCCGCACTTCTTCGACGAGGACCCCGAGCCGGGCGCGCCCGCCGGCCGGCCGTCCGCCGCCACCCTGCACGGCAACCGCCCCGAACCCGCCTCCGCGTGGGGCGCCGACCGCTCCCGGCAGACCGGGTTCGGCGGCGACAAGGACCGCCGGGTCTCCTGGGGTTCACCCCGGCCGACCGGCCAGGGCCCCGACCCGCGGGTCCCGCTCGCGGCGGACGCCGCCGACCCGGCCCCCGAGTCGGGCCGCACGGCGAGCACGGACGGCACGGCGACGATCCCACCGGCGGACGACGACACCGGCGCACCCGAGGGCACGGTGGTCTTCCGCCGCCCCACCACGGGTGCGGGCGGGGGCCCGGAGGCGTCGCGGGCCGACGGCACCATGGCGTTCCGTACCAACTCCCCGGCCGCGGGCCCCCAGGGCGTGGGTCCGCAGGGCGCGGGCCCGGCCCCGGGTGTGTTCGGCGCGCCGCTGACCAGCGCGCAGGCCGCCGCCCAGCAGGCGTTGGGGCT
>NZ_LIQX01000871.1:0-2354 GCF_001418475.1 Streptomyces ossamyceticus
AGTCCGGAGAGGCAGCGTACGGAGGGGCAGTGGGCCGGGCGACGGTTGGTGCGTCACGCCGGTGACGGCGGGTCCGGGGCGGGGCGGGTGCTGCGGAGGTAGGCCAGTACGGCAAGCACCCGCAGGTTCACATGGGCGCGCTCATGGCTCTCGGGGTGGGGCAGGCCCAGCTTCTGGGAGATGGCCGTGACCCGCTTCTCGACCGTCTTGAGGCTGTAGCTGAGGCGGCTCGCGATGGACGTGTTGGAGTGGCCCTCCGCCATCAGCGCCAGCACCTGCCGTTCCACGGGGACCAGCGCGGCCAGCGGATCGGTCCTGCGGGGCCGGGTCAGCACGCGCTGCACCACCTCGGGGTCGACCACGACCTCCCCGGAGGCGACTCGCTTGATCGCGTCGACGAGCCGGTCGGCGTCCCGCACCCGGTCCTTGATGAGGTAACCCACCGCCTGGTCCGCCGCCTTGAGCAGCCGCATCGCGTACGACGTCTCCGCGTAGTGGGACAGCACGAGGAGCCCGGTGCCCGGATGGTCGGCCCGGATCCGCTCGGCGGCCCGGAGCCCCTCGTCGCGGTGGTCGGGCGGCATCCGGATGTCGAGGACGGCCACGTCGGGCGGGTCCGCCGCGACGGCCTGGAGCACCTCCGGGAGCGTGCCCGCCTGCGCGATGACGGTGAAGCCGCGCGCGGTGAGCGTCTCGGCCAGCATGTGCCGCAGTAAGCCGGAGTCCTCGGCGATCACGATCCGCATGGCAGCTCCGCGACCAGCCGCGTACCCGCGCCGCGCGGGCTGTGCACCCGCAGCCGCCCGCCGAGGGCGCCCACCCGGTCCTCCAGCCCCCGCAACCCCGTGCCCCTGGCGGGATCCGCCCCGCCGGTGCCGTCGTCGGTGACCTCGATGACCAGCAGACCCCCGGCGCCGTCGTCCACCCGGACGTGTGCCTCGGTCGCCTCTGCGTGCTTGTACACGTTGCTCAGCGCCTCCGTGACGATGAAGTACGCGGTCCGTTCCAGGTGTTCGGGCAGCCGCCGGTCGGGGATGTCCGGTACGACCGGCAGCGGCGCCCGCTCGGCGAGGACCTCCACGGCCGCCGCCAGGCCCTGCTCGGCGAGGGCGGGCGGATGGATGCCTTCGGCCAGCGCCCGCAGCTCGTGCAGGACCTCGGTCAAGTGGGCGGAGGCGGCGGCCAGATCGGACTCCTCCGACCCGGTCGGGCCCCGCCCGTCCGGTCGCGCCCCCGCGGCTCGGGCACGGTCCACCAGCATCGAGATCACCAGCAGTTTGTGCTGCACCCCGTCGTGCAGATCCCGCTGGATGCGCCGGCGTTCGGCGTCGGCCGCCAGCACGAGCCGCGCCCGCGAGGCCCGTACCTCCGCCAACCGCGCCCGCTGCGCCGCCAACAGGCGCGCGTTGTCGAGGGCGAGCCCGGCCGCCGCCAGGACGGTGTCCACCAGCGGGCGCTGCTCGCGCAGGGCCGGATCGTGGACGAGGAGCGCGAGCAGCTCACCGCGACGGACGACCGGGGTGACACAACTGCCGTCACGGGCCAAACCGTCGGCACCGTCGGCGTCGGCTTCGGCGGCGACACCGTCCGCCCGTACGTAACGGGTCGCCCCGTCGCCGTCGTAACAGGTCGCCCTGTCGTCGTCCGACGCCGACTCCCCGCGCGGGAACCACAGTTCGAGCCCCGGATCCCCCAGGGCCTGAGCGAGGGCCTCTTCCACGTGCGCCGGTTCCGCCGACTCCTCCAGCCGTACGACGAGGTCGGCCACCCGGACCCGGGCCATCCGGACCCGCACCAGTCCGGCGACGAGCGCGACCGGTGTGACGATCAGGCCCAGCGCGTACCCGAGGAGCGCGAACTGCTGGATGTCCGGCGCCGCCCGCAGCATCGCCGCGCCCGCGCCGAGCACGACCACGCCGCCCAGCGCGAGCATCGTCAGCCACACGGGCGCGTAGGCCCGGCGGACCGGCCGCCCGGCCGTGGACCAGCGGCGCACCACCAGGGCCGCCGTCAGCACNNGCTGCGGCTGCGGCGGGTACTCGGCGGCGTACCGCACGATCTGCGTCCCCACCGAGGCGATGTACAGCAGGGCGACGACCGGCCGCTCGTGGCGGTGGTAGAGCCGGCCCGCGGGCAGCGCCAGCACGAGGTGGCCGATCGCGGCGTACGTGAGGTGGTAGCAGCAGAAGCCGATCGCGAACAGGGTCCGGCTGTCGGCGAGTTGGAGATCACCGAGGTACCAGGTGAAGCCGACCAGCATCATCAGCCGGCTGGTGCCGTTCGCCGGCCGGCGCACCCGCAGGACCGCCCCGCACACCACGAACGAGGCGCCCGCCGACTGCACCGGCAGCCAC
>NZ_LIQX01000871.1:2364-2740 GCF_001418475.1 Streptomyces ossamyceticus
GACCGGCCGGCGCGGCCGGTCCGGATCCCGGCTGTCGCTCCCCCGTGGCCAGGAGGGGACCGGTGTCGGGGCGACTCCTGCCGCTGGCATACCCCCATTGTGGCCGCCCCCGGCCCGCCCTGTCCGCAGAGAGGAGGGAAAACCCGCCGCGGGAAGGAGGGTTCACCCCACAGTGCGACGCCGGAGGCGCTGCGAGCCTGGAGTGCGGAGGGGAGGGGAGAGCGGGGGAGAACGGGGACCGGTGCGCTCCGCGTACCGCGTATCCGGAGGGCGGACCGATGCCAGAACCGCCGGTGGAGGACCCGAGCAGTGGTCCCGGGGGCCCGCTTGGGGAGCGGGGCGCCGGGTTCAGGGAGCTGCTCGCTCCGGTCCTTCG
>NZ_LIQX01000872.1 GCF_001418475.1 Streptomyces ossamyceticus
GGGACACCTCACACGCGCGCGTGCCCCGCGTTTCGACCGGCGCGGCTTCCCCATGGACCCCAGGGACCGGGCCGCCCGCCGCGACCGGCTCCGCGCGCGTGTGAGGTGTCCCATCGCGCCGTACAGGGCCGTGCGCGGGGCTTCGAGGACGGGCAGCGCGGCGGGGGTGACGCTGGTACCGGGCCAGCGGCCGGGGACGGCACGCTCGGCGGCTCGGCGGCAGACGGGGCAGTCGTCGACGTGCCGGACGAGTTCGCGGCGCAGGGTGGCGTTGAGGACGAGCTGCTGGTGGCCGGTGAGGAGGGCGACGCCGGGGCAGGCGCCGGTCTCGACGACGGCGAGAGCGGCGCGGGTGCGCTCCACCTCGCAGGCGGCGGAGGAGAGCAGTTCGCGGGCGGCGGCCGCGTCCATGCCGAGGACGTCGGCGACCTCCTGGGCGGAGAGCTGGTGGCGGACCGCGAGTTCGAGCGCCTCGCGCTGCTCGGGGGTGGTGCCTGCGGCCTCCGGCCAGGCGAGGCGGGCGAGTTCACGCCGCCGTCGGCGCTCCTCCTCCTCGGACAGGTGCGGCGCGGCGGCCCGTACGCCGTGCTGGGGCTCCGCGCCGTGCGGGGCGCGGCGGCCCTGGGCGTGTGCGCCGGGGCGCGTCTGCCGGGTCTCGGCGAGCTTGCGCAGACAGGACCAGCGGGCCAGCGCGTACAGCCAGGACCGGCGCCTCTCCTCGGTGTCCGGGCCGCGGCGGCGCTCGGCGAGGGCGAGGACGTCGCCCAGGGCGGCGATCGCCACGTCGTGGTCGCACAGCACCGACATGCAGTAGGTGAACAGGCCGTCCAGGTACGGCTCGTAGCGCGCGGGCGGGCGCTGCGCCACCGCGCGCGCCGCAGCCCGATCGCGCGCCTCGCTGCGCGCCCGGTGGGCGCCGGCGGTGCGGGTCGAGGTCTCCGGACTGATGCTCATCATCCATGGACGGTAGGCGCCCGGAAGCAGCACCTTCTCGCCTCTTGAACACTTTTACTCCGTACGGGTGAAACGATCCCTCATAAGGGGACAGGAACGCCGGCTTCGACGCGCTGGCCAAATGTTGTGCACTTCGTTGACCGTCACAAGAAATCAGCCCTACATTCCCCTCGGGTTCGAGCTACCCCCGAGTACGAGCGTGCAAAGCCCCCGTCCCCCTTCGCGTCGACAGGAGCCCCACCTCTCATGGCCGTACGCAGTCGCCGCTCCACCCGCACCCTCACCGCCCTGGCCGCGGTCGTCGCCCTCTCCGCGACCAGCGCCTCCGTCTCGACCGCCGCTCCCCGGGCGGCCACCGGTCCCGTCGAGCGCCTCTCCGGCACCCTCCCCGACGGCGCCACCTGGATAGCCGACGTGCCGGAGGACTGGAACGGCACGCTGATCGTCTTCAGTCACGGCTTCGGCGCCACGACGCCCCAGAACGCCCCCGGCGAGGCCGTACGCCTGCGCCTCCTCGAAGAGGGCTACGCCCTCACCGGCTCCTCCTACAACACCAGCGAGACCCTCTGGGCCCTGGAGAGCGCGGAGCGCGACCAGGTCGCGACGATCAGGGCGGTCACCGGGAGGATCGGCGAACCCACCCGGACCCTGTCCGTCGGCCAGTCCATGGGCGGCCTGGTCAACGCCCGCCTCGCCCGTTCCGGCGCGGGCGGCATCGACGGCGCCCTGGGGCTGTGCGGGCTCGTGGCCGGCGCGAACGACCTGCACGCCTACCAGCTGGACGCCGAGTACACGATCGCCCGCCTGCTGCTGCCCGGCACCCCGGTGAAGCTGGTGGGCTTCGCGTCCGAGGCCGAGGGCGCCGTCAGCGGCCGCCTGCTGACCGACGCCGTCGCCGCCGCACAGAAGACCCCCGAGGGCCGTGCCCGCGTCGCCCTCGCCGCGGCCTACCTGAACCTGCCGACCTGGGCCTTCGGCAAGAACCGCCCCGCCCCCGGCGACCACGAGGAACAGCAGGCCCAGCAGGCCTCATGGCTGCTCCAGGGTGTCCTCAACCGGGTCGTGCCTGCCCGCTATCACGTCGAGAAGGCCCTCGGCGGCAACAACTCCGGCAACCGGGGCATCGACTACGCGCGCGTGCTGGCGACCTCCCAGCACGCGCCCCTGGTCAAGGCGCTCTACCGGAAGGCCGGCCTCGACCTGCGGGCCGACCTGCGGAACCTGACCGCCCACGCCGACATCGCCGCCGACCCGGCCGCCGTGGCCGCCGGCCGGCGCACGTCCTCCGCCGGACAGGGCCTGGCCGTGCCCCTCCTCAACATCCACACCACCGCCGACGACCTCGTCCCCACCGAGCAGCAGTCCCGTTTCGCCGCACGGGTCCGCGCCTCCGGGGACGCCGCCCTCCACCGCCAGGCGTACGTGGAACGCCAGGGCCACTGCAACTTCACCACCGCCGAGACGGTGGCCGCCCTCCACGCGGTCGAGTCCCGCCTGGACAAGGGCCACTGGGGCGCGACCGCCACCGCGGGCGCCCTCCAGACAGCCGCCGAGGCCCTCGACCTGGACGGCGCGGCCTACGTCCCCCACCACCCGGCCCCCCTGACGATCGGCCGCCGCCTGTAGCCCGACGCCAGACCGCGTCCGGGATCTCCGTCCGTGACCGGTGGCCCCACGGCGGGCGGGCCGCCCACGGGCGGAAGGGGCCGTGCCGGTGTGCCAAGCCCGTCGCCTGGAGAGGCACAGCGAACAGCTCCCCCGAACCCCCGAGCAGTAGGGCACCAAGCGACGGGCTGACACACCGGCACGGCCCC
>NZ_LIQX01000873.1 GCF_001418475.1 Streptomyces ossamyceticus
GGGTGTACGTGGTCGCCGTGTTGGTCAGGAAGTTCCACCGGCACTCCTCGCAGAAGGGCGCGCCGCCCTCACGGGGCGTCCGGCACTGCGGGCAGAGCTCCGGCTCGGCGGCGAGGTGCGGCGGGCGTCCGCCGTGACCCCCGGGACCTCCCGCGCCCGGAGGCGGCGGAGGGGAGCCGGGCGGCGGGTATCCGTAACCGGCGCCCGGGGGCGGCGGTGGCGGCGGGGGTACGGCACCGGCCATACGGTGACCGCAGACCTCGCACCAGTCGTCGGAACCCGACTGGTGTCCGTTCGGGCAGGTCGGCATGTCGGCGCTTCCCCCTCTCCTTTCCGGCACTCGGGCCGGGTCCTGTGGCCGCGACGGGCCGGTATGGCCGAGCGTGTCCGGATCCCCGGTGGGGGAGCCAGGCTCTCTCGTAGCGGTACTACTGGGTCTTTCCGGTACTTCTCGGCTACTGCTGTTGCTGCTGTTCGTTCTACTTCTTTACACGAACAGTCTTTGTGGACCTGGTCTCGAGGGTCATCTCGTCGGCCTCCGTGACCTTTGCCTTCAGTCGCACAGTACCTGTCGCCGCGTCGACCACGTCCACCACCTTCGCAAGCAGTTTCGCAGTATCCGCGTTCCCCGACGCACTAGCCAGCTGGACGGCCCGCCCCAGCTTGGCCGTTGCTCCGTCGATATCCCCCGCTTTGCGGGCATCCAGTCCTTGCTGGATGACTTGCGCCAGTTCGGCCTGGCCCGTGTAGTGGGCGACCTGGGGGTTGATCGAGGTGGACGCGGTCATGTCGTCGGTCCACACGGCCTTCACCAGACCCTGGGCGCCGAGGTTCTGCGCGCTGCCGTCGGACTGCGGGACGACCAGGGACACGCGGGCGGCGAGCATCTCCTGGCCGAGGGACGCGGGCGGGACCTCGACGCACACGTGGTAGTCGCGGGACTCGTCCCCCCAGGAGCCGGTCGGGTAGTCGCCGGCGCGCGGGCCCGCCTCCGTGCGGCGGTCCGTCAGGTCCACGACGGTGGGGGCGACCTGCTTCACGAACTTGATCTGCGTGCCCACCGGGGTCCACAGCCGGAGGGCGACGTCCGCGACCTCCTTGCCCATGGTCGCCTCCATGATCTGCGTGAAGTCGGCGGACAGGGCGGCCGGGTCGGCGACGATGTCGGCGGTGCCGAGGAGGGCGGAGGCGATCGCGGTGACCTCCTTGACCTCCCAGTCGGTGCCCACTCCACGCGCGTCACAGGTGAACCGTCCGGCACAGGCGTCCAGCGCGGCCCGCAGGTCCTCGGGCGACTCGTGCTCGTTGCGGCCGTCGGTGAGCAGGATGCCGTGGCGTATCTCGACGTCGGCGGAGGCGAGCAGCCGGTCGGCGAGCCTCAGCCAGGTGCCGATCGCGGTGCCGCCGCCCGCGTTGAGCCTGCGCAGGGCCTGCTTGGCCTGGTCCCGGGTGGCGGGGTCGGCGACGGCGAGCCGGCCGCCGCCGGGGTAGACCTCGCGGGCCACATGGGTGCCGTCGATCACCGCGAAGTGGACCCCGTCGCGCAGGGTGTCGATCGCGGCGGCCGTGGCGTCGCGGGCGTTGCGCATCTTGGTCGGCGGGTAGTCCATCGACCCCGAGCAGTCGACCATGATCGCCACGGCGGCGGACGGGCCCTGGCCGGGCGCGTACAGGTGCGGCGCCGTGACCGCGCTGCCCACGGTGCCGCCGCCCGTCGCGCTCACGGTCACGATCGCGTTGACCTCGCGGCCGCCCTCCGGCAGGTACTCGTTCTGGTACACGTCCACCGAGAACTGCGGCACGTTCGACTTCGAGAAATTGGCCATGCCTACTCTGATCCCCCTAGCGGCCCCACAGCACGTGGGGTGATGACTGTGCGTGCCTCTGCCCGGACCGGTCCCCTCCGGTCCAGTCGGCCGTTCCCGTCCGGCCGCCGAGGCGCCCGCGAGTCCCCGCCCGCGAGCGTCCTCAGGCCGATCCTGCCCCCTGCGGCGGGGCCGGGAACGGCAGGACGGCCACTGTTACGTTGTCGTGGCCACCACCGTCCAGGGCCCGGCCGACGAGGACCTGTGCGCAGTGCAGCGGTCGCTGGGCCGCGTCGAGGGGCACGGCCTCGGCCATCTCCTCGGCGGCCTCCGCGTAGTTCCACAGTCCGTCGGTGCACACCACCACTACACCCGGCCGGTCCGGCTTGAAGGAAGCGGTGTGCGGCTCCAGTTCGTACGCGTCCGCGCCGAGCCAGCCGGTGATCGCGTGGGCGCGCTCGTCGGCGTACGCCTCGGCCTCGTTCATCAGTCCCGCGGCCACCATCTGCGCGGCCCACGAGTCGTCCTCGGTGAGCCGGGCCGAGGGGGCGCCGCGGTCCACCGGCACCCAGTAGGCGCGGCTGTCGCCGACCCAGCCGACGACGAGCAGCGTCGGGGTGACGACGGAGCCGACGATGGTGCACGCCGGCGCGTTCTGGTGCGGGGCCTGCTCCTGGGCCGTCTCCGGGTCCTCGGCGAGGGCGTTCACCGCACGGGACGCGGCGACGATCGCGTCGTGCATCGCCTGCTGCGGGTGCGTGCCGCGCGGCAGGGACTCCAGCAGCGTCTCGTTCGCGGCGCGGGCCGCGGCGAGCGAGGCGTCGTCGGGGCGGGTCGCGGAGGACACGCCGTCGCAGACGATCGCGACGACCGCGGGCGAGCCGTCGGGCAGCGCGGTCGAGGAGACGGCGAACGCGTCCTCGTTGCGGTGGTGGCGCAACCCCCGGTCGCTGACCGCGGCGACCGCGCCCAACTCCTGCTCCATGTGGTCGCGTTCACGTGGCTGGGCATGACCGCAGTTCTCGCAGTAGCCGTCCCGGTCCACCTGGCCCGCGCGGCAGGCCACGCACAGCTTCGTACCGGCCGGCGGGGTGGCGAGGTCGCCGGTGCGCGGGTCCGGCGGCTGCGGCGCGGCCAGCGGGTACTCGTCGGGCTCGCTGGGCCGGTCGAACCGTACGCCGCGGCCGGGGCCGGACAGTTCGCCGCCGCCGGAGTCGGTACCCGGGATGTCGGTGGGACGGACCACCGGCGGGGGCGTGTCCACACTCGGTTCGGAGGCGACGGGCCAGGCCGCGGACACGGCCTCGTCCGGCGGGTCACCGGCCGTCCCGTTCATCGTCAGGGTCGGGTGGTCCTCCGGCGGCGCGGACACCGCCGAGAGGGCATGGCCGCACGCACCGCAGAAGCGGTCGTCCGAGGCGAGGGGCCACTCGCAGATCGGGCACTTCGTCAGCGCGGTCGGCTGGGGCATCTGCGACATGAACTACACCCACGTCCGGGGGCGGTAACGGTTGGCACGTTCCACCAGGTCGATCCTCTCCTCGCCGCCTTGCGCGAGCCGGGCCAGCGTGCGGTACGCCCGCTCCAGTCCGAAGCGGAGGCCACGCTCGTCCAATGCGCTGCCGAGCAGCATCCGTTCGCCGCCGGCCGGGGCCACGGCGCCCTGGCTACCGGAGAGTACCCAGTCCAGGGCGCTGCCGAGGACCTCTGTGGACAACTGCTCGCGGCGCACCGCGTCCAGACCGTACCCGCCGAGCGCCTCGACCTGGCCCGCGGCGGCGGTCAGGTCGTCGAGGAACGGCGCGTCCGGGGCGGCCCCGGAGGCGAGCGTCGTCTCCGTACGGTGTCTCAACCGCGCCCGGACGGCGGCGACCCGGGCGGCGGTGTAGTGGATGGACGCCTCCGGCACGGACTCCAGGACGAGTACCGCGTTCTGCCGGTCCCCGGCGGTCAGCCGCACCCGGGCGAGCCCGAACGCGGCGCTGACGAAGCTGGGGTCGGTCGTCCACACCAGCCGGTAGTACTCGGCGGCGTTGTCGAGCTGCCCGAGGACCTCGGCGCACAGGCCCAGGGCCAGCTTGGGGGCCGGCTCGCCCGGGAAGGCGTCGTAGATCGCGTCGAAGGACAGGGCGGCGTTCTCGTGGTCGCCGGTGGCGAGCGCGGCCACGCCCCGGTACCAGACCACCCGCCAGTCGTCGGGGTGGTCCCGCTCCAGGGCGTCCAGCGTGGCCAGGGCGATGGTGAACTCGCCCATCTCCAGGCGGGCCCGCAGCTCCCGCAGCCGCAGCTCCAGGGAGCCGGTGGGCGCCGCGTGCAGCGCCGTGATCAGCTCGGTGGGCGCGGAGGCGATGAGACCGGCCAGGAACCCGGCGTTCGGGTCCCCCGGGTCCACGCGCGGCACGGGCAGCGCGAGCGCCGCGGCGGCGGTGTCCAGGGGCTTGGTGAGCCGCGCGGGGGCGGACGGATCCGCGCCTCTGGTGAGCAGCGCGGACGCACCGGGAACCGACCCGCCGCTCCCGGGGCCCGACCCGTCGACACCCGGGACCGACCCTCCGACGCCGGGAACCGATCCTCCGGCACCGGAAGCCGACCCTCCGTTCCCGGCGGGCGTCCTGCCCGCCCAGGGGCCCCTGCCCGACGGCACCGGGCGGGTGCCGAGGCGGGAGACGTCCCCGTCCAGCTCCGCGAACAACTCCGTGTCCGTGACCTTCACTTCCGGGCCGAAGAGCGTCGACAGCGCCGGGCGCGCGCGGCCCGTCTGGAGGGACACGACCTCCCGGAGCACACCCGTGAGCTGCTCCGACATCTCCTGCGCGGAGGCGAACCGGCGGGCCGGGTCGGGGTCGGTGGCCCGCACCAGCAGCCGGTAGAAGGACTCGTACTGGCGGAAGACCTCGATGTTGTCCGGGTCGGGCAGGGAGTCCACGAAGACGTTCGTGTAGCCCTGGAAGTCGAAGGTCAGCACCGCGAGCGTCCGGGCGACCGTGTACAGGTCGGACGCCACGGACGGGCCGACGTCGGCGACCTCCGGCGCCTGGTAGCCGACCGTGCCGTAGATGGCCGACTCGTCGTCGTCCATCCTGCGCACCGCGCCCATGTCGATCAGCTTCAGCTGGTCCTCGGTCTGGATCGCGTTGTCGACCTTGAAGTCGCAGTACAGCAGGTTGCGGCTGTGGAGGTGCCCGAGGGCCTCCAGCGCCTCGATGCCGTACGCGCACGCCTGCTCGACCGGCAGGGGATCGCGGCGGCCGTCCGGGGTGCGGCGGCCGTTGGCGATCTCCTTCAGCGACTTCCCGCCGACGTACTCCATGACGATGTACCCGTCCAGCGAACCCGTGCGCTGGTCGAGGTGCTCGACGAAGTTGTAGATGCGGACGATGTTGGAGTGCTCGATCTCGGCGAGGAAGCGGCGCTCGGAGATCGCGGCGGCCATCGCGTCCTGGTCCCCGGTGTCGAGGAGGCCCTTCAGCACGACCCAGCGGTCCGACACGGCCCGGTCTATCGCCAGATAGATCCAGCCCAGACCGCCGTGCGCGAGACAGCCCACGACCTCGTACTGGCCGCGCACGATGTCACCGGCGTGCAGCTTCGGCACGAACGAGTACGGGTGGCCGCACTTGGTGCAGAAGCCCTCCGTGCGGCCCGGCCGGTCACCGCGCGCCCGCCCCACCGGCGCCCCGCAGTCCGAGCGCGAGCAGAACCGCTTGCGCTCGGGCACCTCGGCGGTCTCCAGGACCATCGAGCGGGGGTCCGGCCGCGGCACCTCCGGCACCTGCACGAGACCGACGCCGAGCCGGGCCCGCCCCGAGGAGCTCGCGGTCTTCCCGGAGCTGCGCACCGACACCGAGCGGCCCGTCGACGTGCCCGACAGGGCGCGCGAGAGGCGGCCCGAGACCGACCGCCGCGACTGCGCGGAACGCGCGGACGACCGCGAGGACCGCGAACTGGAACCCGAGCCGCGCGAGCCCCGCCCCCCGGTGATGCCGGTCGGCGGGGAGGAGACCATGCCACTGGCCGAGACGACCGGCGCCAGACCGCAGGTGTCGCAGTACAGCTCACCGCCGCCCATGTCCTCGTACGACCCCGAGCAACCGGGCCGCTGGCACGACTGCTGCTGGCCCTCTTCGTCCGGCCGGCTCACGATTCCTCCCCTCCCCCGTCCTGCGGCTCCTGCCGGCCGGGCACGGGCGTGCCCAGCAGCTCCGCCACCGCGTGCTGATAGCGCAGCACCGCCTGTTCGGCGACGCGCAGATCGCAGGGCGCACTCCACAGCATGCGGCGCGCCACGTCGTACCGCTCCACCAGCAGCGAGTCCTCCGCCAGGCCATGCCGGGCGACCTTCGCCTTGTACGCGTCGAGTCGGCCGCGCAGCTCGGCGCGGACCGCCAGCGGCGCGGTCACCGCGGTCAACGACTCGCGGGCCCGCAGCAGTTCGTCGTCCGCCTTCTGCTCCAGAGACTCGAGGAGCGGGGACAGCCGGTGCCACTGCCCGTGTCTGCGGTACTCGGCCGCCAGCGCCAGCTGCTCCTGGAGCACGGTCGGCGGACCGCTCACCACGGGCACCTCGGTCGCGGCGATCTTCGCCAGCACCTCACCGCGGGCGCTGCGCGCCTCGGCGAGCGTACGGTCCGCGCGGCTCAGCACGTCCCGCAGCTTCACCAGCCGCGCCTCCGCGTCCTGGCGGACCGTCAGCACGGCCTCGATCTCCCGGCGCACGTCGTCCAGGGCGCGCGCCTCACGGTCGTACGTCGAGATGTCGGGGCGGCCGCCGCCGGGGGCCGAACTGCCTGGTGCGGGCACCCAGTAGGCGAGCGGGTCGGAGATGACCTCCTCGCGGAGCCTGGTCAGGGTGCGGGTGATCCGCTCCAGGTCGTCGCCCGCCGGGTGCTCCCCGGGGCGTACGCCCACGGAGTGCGCGAGCTGTCGGGTGCGCTGGAGCTCGGCGGCCAGTAAATCGATCCGGGCGGGCAGCGCGGACCACACCGCGTCGGCGGCGACGACCATGTCCAGCGACGCCGCGTACAGATCGTTCATCCGGTCCACCAGCGTGGACAGGGAGAACTGCTCGCTGAGCCGGCCGGAGCCCGGGAGCGTCGGCGCGTTCGCCATGGCGGTGGCGGAGCCCGCGACGGTGACGGCCTCGCCCCGCAGCAGTTCGGTCAGCTCCACCAGGTCCTCACGGCTGGACCAGCGGCGGCGCGAACGGATCTCACGGGCGCTGCGCAGCGCGTCGGAGTAGGCGTCGAAGTACGCCCACAGCAGCGTGATCGACGCCTCCGTGGACTCCCAGCGCTCCTTGGTGACGCCGGTCAGCTCGGCGCCTTCCAGCAGTCTGCGGCCCGCGTGGTCCTGGAGGGCGAGCAGGGAGGTCTCGATGGCCTCGTGCTCCGCGCCGAGCCGCGCCAGCGCACGGTCCACCTCGTCCCGGTCCATCACCGGCCCGGTGGATCCCGCGACGCCCATCGATCACCTCTCGCTCTGTCGGTGTCGGTCAACTTGCCTTGTCAGTCCCGGTACTTCTGGTCGGCCGGCGGTCGGGACCCCGTGGAGTCGTCGCCGAGGGTCGCGGACAGCCAGTCGTCGTACGACTTCTGCCAGCCGTCCTTGAGGTAGTCCTCCAGGACCTGGTTGACCCGGCGTACCAGATCTTTCGCGTCGCGATTCATCGCCACGCCGTAGTACTCGGTGGTGAACGGTGCGCCCACCAGCTTGACCGTCGGGTCCTGCGCCGCCTGGCTCGCGGCGAGCGCCCCGTCGGTGACCACCGCGTCGACCTCGCCGAGCTGGAGCCGGACCAGGCAGTCGAGTTGGTTGGGCGGGTTGACGGAGGTGATGTCGGCGGAGGCGACGAGCTTGCCGGACTTCTGGTCGGCCTCCAGGGTGTCCCGCGCGGTGGAACCGCTGGCCGAGCAGATCTTCTTGCCCGCCAGCGTCTTGTCGTAGCCCTCGATGGTCGAGGACTTGGGGGCGAGGACCTGCTGGCCGGTCTTGAAGTACGGCTGGGAGAAGGCGACCTCGTCCATCCGCGTGCAGCTGATCGTCATGGTGCGCACCACCATGTCGACCTGCCCGTCCTGGATCGCCTTGATGCGCTGGTTGGTGGGGATCGCACGGAAGCGCACCTTCGTCGGGTCGTCGAGGATCTCCTCGGCGATGCGGTGCGCGATGTCGATGTCGAAGCCCTCCAACTCCGCCTTGCCGTCGGTGTTGTTGGGGTCGCGGTAGCCCCAGCGGTAGCTGTTCTGGTCGACGCCGATGGTGATGAAGCCGTTGTCCTTGATCCTTTTGATCGCGGTACCGGACTCGTTCGACGAGGGCCTGAGGCTGCGGTTCTGCGGGTCGTTCCTGGTCTCGCAGTCGTCGTCCGCCCGGGCCTGTTCGCCGTGGGCGACGCCCTGCCCGCCGGTGCCGGCCGGTCCGCCGCCGCGGGTCCCGCTGAGCGGCAGCACCAGGGCGAAGATCACGGTCAGGGCGCAGACGACCGCCATCGCGCCCACGCCGCCCCAGCCCCTGAGGCCTGCCCGCAGGCGCCGTACCGCTTCCATCGCCCCTCCTTCCACCGTGTCGCCTCCCGCCGGCCTCATCGGTACTCCGAGAGCCTGCGCCCGATGCCGAGCACCGCGCCCGCCGCGGCGAGCACGGCCAGCACGGCCGCGCCGACGGGCAGCCCGGTCATCGCGTCCAGACCTCCCCTGGCAGCCTGCTCGAACTCCCTCTTCTCATGCCCGAGCGCCGTGTTCAGGTTCTCGTCGACCTTGTCGAAGCACTCGCCCGTCGGCTTGTCGCCCGCCCGGCAGTCGGGCGTGGCCTTGCCGCCGATCACCTGGTCGAGGGCGCACTGGTACTTGCCCTCCTCGTCGGCCGTACGGGCGCTGCGGTGCCGGTCCTGCCACGCCTGCATGTTGGCGAGGGCGGACTTCACGGGCTGCGCGCCCTTGTCGTCGTCGGCGAGCTTCCCGGCGGTGGCCAGCTGCGAGGCGAGTGCCTTCATCTCCTGGCCGAACCTGTGGTCGAACTTGTCGACGGAGACGTCTTTCTTGATCTCCAGGGTCTCGGCGCCCCGGCTGATCAGCGTCAGGTTCTCGTTGCCACGGGCCTTCAGGGAGGCGATACGGGCGTCGTTCAGCACGGTCAGGGACCGGACGCCGTGATCGTAGGAGTCGTTGAGATGGGAGCGGGCGAGGGTGTGGCCGGCGACCAGCCACAGCAGGACGATCGTGGAGGCCGCCGTCGCCGCGACCAGGCCGTGGTTCAACACCCGGTTGGTGTGCAGGTAGTTGCGGCGCTGGGCCCAGGCGAGGGCGCCGAGGGCGACGACGCCGAGGGCGATCGCGGCCCACGGGTAGGAGGTCGCGTCGGAGTAGTCGTCGCGCAGCCGCCGGTTCTCGTTGTCGTAGATCTTCTGGGCCTTCGGCAGCATCTGGTCCTGCATGATGCTGTTGGCGTACCGCAGATACGCGCCGCCCAGCGGGTAACCCAGCCGGTTGTTGGCGCGGGCCCGCTCGATCAGGCCCTTGTACTTCGGCAGCAGGGCGTTCAGTTCGGCGACGCGCTGCTCGGACTCCGAGCCCGGCTCGGAGGCCGCGGCGGCGGTGGCGAGGCCGTCGGCGGCCTCCCCGATCTCGCGCTCGTATCTCGCGCGGGACTCCGGTGTCTCCTGGCCGCCCGCGAGGAAGCCGCTGGAGGCGGCCGTGTTGGCGTCGGCGAGGGAGCTGTAGACGCCGGCCGCGGCGGAGCTGAGGGGCTGGCTGCTCGTCAGGACGTCGTCGGCGGCCGTCGCGCGGTCGTTCATCTGCCAGGCGGTGACGGAGCCGAACGCGACGACCAGCAGGGCGAGCACGGCACCGATGACGCGCAGCCGGCCGGGCTCGGTCGTCGCGGCGGCGCGCAACTGGTCGAGCCCCTCGGCGAACGCCGTGCGGCGGGGCGGGCCGCCGTCCGGGGCGGCGGGCGACAGCGGTGACCTGGACGCGGGCGTGGCCTGGGGCGGCACGGAGGGGCTCGCGCCCGGGCTCGCGGGCGGTGCCGACGGTGGCGCGCTGCCCTTCGGCGTGTATGTCACCTGACCTCCCCCTGGCCATCCGTCCATCACGTCCGCCCGGTACACGGGCAGAGGTGCACGGCCGCAAGTATCGCCGCCGGGACTGACATCCGCACAGGCCCTGACTCGATCTTGTTCCCCGATCGTGTCTTAGATGCTGCGCGGGGTGAAATCCTGCGTGACGGAAGGCTTCCCGCACCACCCCCTGCCCATGAATACGCCTGCCGCGTGGGTTCGGTTCCCTCGCACGTCGCACGTGTTCGGGGAGGGTGCGGGGGGCTCAAAGGACTTCGAAGTGGGCCCGCACGCGCGCGTGCACCTCTTCGGCCGCGCCCAGCCGGTCCAGGCCCAGCAGCGCGGCG
>NZ_LIQX01000874.1 GCF_001418475.1 Streptomyces ossamyceticus
CTGCGGGGGTGGCGGCGGAGGCGGCGACTGACCGCGTACCTCTGGACTTGCTCAACTCCGCTTTGAACGCCCGCGCGCACGGGCATCCCAGCGTCACGCTGGACGACGGGACGCCCACGGGGGTCGTTCCGCGGAACAACGGGGGACAACGGAAAGGGGGACGGTGCCATGGACATCGGCATCGTGGTGGGGATCGCCTGCATCGGACTGATCGTGGTGTTCGCCGTCATCGTCAGCTCCAGGAAGTCGGTACGGGCCGGTGCCTACGGCCGCCGCCGGGGAAGCTGGTGGGCCGACGGCGGGAACTCCGGTGGCGGGGGCTGCGGGGGCAGCTCCTCCTGCGGCGGAGGCTCCTCGTGCGGCGGCGGTGGCGGATGCGGCGGCGGCAGCTGAGCCGGGGGGCTCGGCGGCACCGCACGAGAACAAGGCGAGGCACCCACGGGGGGTCGCCTCGGGGGACTGAGAGAAAGAGAAGGGGGGTGGCGCCATGAACGCGATCGTGCTCGTGGCCATCATCCTGGGGGTCGTCTTCGTGGTGCTCACGACGGTCGTCGTGTCCGTCAGGAGAAGCACCGCCCGCGCCCTGCGATCGGGCAGCTACCGTACGGGCGGTCACGGCGGCGGGAGCGCCCGCCGTGGCAGCAGCCACAGCGACACGCACCACGGCAGCGACCAGAGCTGGTGGGTCCTCGGCGGGGCCGCCGCCGTCGGCGACAGCGGCTCGTCCTCGTCGAGCGACGACAGGCACTCCTCGTCCGGGGGCGGCGGTTCGTCGTCCTGCGGGAGCAGCTCGTCGTCGTGCAGCAGCTCGTCGTCGTGCGGCAGCAGTTCGTCGTGCGGGTCCTCCTGCGGAGGCGGGGGCGGATGCGGTGGAGGCAGCTGACACGGGGCAGCCGAGCTCCACGACACGAGCGCCCGCCGGGATCGAACTCCCGGCGGGCGCTCGCGTGTACGCCGGGCCGCTGATCGTCCGCAGGGGGGCGATCCCGTCGTACCTCCCGCTCCGCGGACCGCGTGCCCCAGGTGCACGCCTGGGTACGCCTGGGTACGCCTGGAGGGTCCGGTTGGCCGGTGGGCGCTCCCCCTCGTTCGCACGCCCGCCGGAACGGGAGCACGAGTAGCACTTCCATGGCAGGGGCGTACGCCTGGTTGAACAGTTGAGCTGTACAGCCCTCGAGGGGATGGAAAGCACGTCAAGTTGGGTAAAAACGCTGTGGTGGCACCACAGTTCATGATTCCCTATAAATCGCCAACGCAGCCCCCGGACGTCCCTCCCGGCAGGCCTGTCCTGGCTGACCGGACCGCTGGGACGTCGTCCCCACCCCGACCTGGCTGACCGGACCCCCACCCCCGGTGCCGAAGCGGGGTGCGCCGGACCACCCCTCTTCTTCATCTTCTTTGCGTGCTAGCGGAGCCGACCCATGCTCACGACCCTGAACACGACCTACACCGACACCCGCGCGGCCGACCTGGCGTGGGCCCTGGGCCGCGAACCGCTGCCAGCGCTCGCCACGCTCGACCTCGAACTCGCGGGCGCGAAGCTTCAGTTGAGGCTTCTCGGCGCGTCCCACCAGGTGCTCCTGGAGGAGGAGAGGGGCAGTCACTGTTCGGAGACGGTCGCCTGCATCCCTGGTTCCAGCACGCCCCTCCCGCTCGGGGTGGCCAAGAGGGTGGGCGACTGGGAGTACGAATTCGCCGCCCGCGTCGAGGTGTTGTCGCCCGGTTCCTTCGCCGGCCGCGCCCAGGAACTCCTCGCGCTCGTCTCCGACCACCCCCACGGACTCGCCGGCGTCTTCCCCGGCAGCCCTCACGCCTTCACGGCGATGCTCGCGCAGCGCTACGAGGGCCAGGTGCACTGGCGTACGTGGCACGCGTATCCGCAGGACGGCCAGCTGGTCGCGACGAGGACGAGGGTGGGGGTGCGGGTGTCGGTACCGCTGTGAGGGCGCCGGGCGCCGGGCGCCTCATGGCTCGGGGGAGCGCTGTCTGTTCGGCGGCTACGGGTGGGTGGGGGCTTGTCGCGCAGTTCCCCGCGCCCCTGAAAGACGACCGGAGCCGCGCCCCGTGCTTCTCAGGATGAAGGCCGGGCCGCAGGCCTGAAGCCTTCAGGGGCGCGGGGAACTGCGCGAGAAACCACGACGCACCCGCACCCGCCAACGACGGGCGCCCACCCGAGCCACAAGGCGCCCGACCCCAGAACCGCCGCGCGCTATCGTGCGCGCCATGCCCACCGACTCACAGAACGGAACCCCATGACACCGCTGGTCACCGCGGCGGTGCTGCTCGCCGCGGTCACC
>NZ_LIQX01000875.1 GCF_001418475.1 Streptomyces ossamyceticus
CAGCCCGAGCCCCACCCCGCACACGACCGACCCGGCCAGCACGAGACCCAGCCCGACCACCAGAGGAGGCAGGGGCACACGGCTACGGCTACGGCTGCGGCCCTGGATATGGCTCTGGCTGTGGCGACGGCTCTGGCTCTGGCTCTGGCTCTGACGCACGATCGAGGCGGTCCTCAGTCCTCCGGGCCGCCTGCGGAACCTCACGCAAGGAGACAGCCCGTACGACCGGACGGCCGCGCGGTCCCCTCTCGCAGTCCACGGCGAGCAGTCAACGGGTCGCACCGCTCACGGGCAATCGGGCTCGCGCACGGACCGTCGGGCCCTCACGCACACCGTTGCGGGTCAGCGCCGGATTNNCCGCTGCCGCTGCCGCTGCCGTCGCCGTCACTGTTGTCGCCGTCGGCGTCGTGGCCGGTGGTGGCTCAGGCCGGATAGGCGTGCGTCTGCGTCGCCTTGACCGCGGCCCAGACCTCGGAGCCGGTGTGGAGGCCGAGTTCGGCGGCGGCGACCGTGGTGAGGTCGGCGGCGAGGGGGAGTTCACCGGTGAGGTCGGCGCGGATCTGGTCGCCGTGGGGCTCCATCCCGGCGACCTCGCAGCGCCACAGGTTGCGTGCGCTGACCCCGGTGGGCCGTTCGCCGTAGAGCGTCACCGCGCTCGGCGGGAACGTGACGAAGACCGGCCCGGTGAGGTCCTCGGTGGTGGTGATCGCGGGCCCGGCGTCGAGCCGTACGGTGTGCCGGTCGGCGACGCCCTTGTAGAGGTTCAGCCCGACGAGATGGGCGATGTAGTCCGTCCGCGGATGCCGGGCGATGTCACCCGGCGTCCCCTCCTGCACCACCTGCCCGTCCTCGATGACGACGAGCCGGTCGGCGAGGACCATCGCGTCGAGCGGGTCGTGGGTGACGAGCACGGCGACGGCCTCGAAGTCCGCCAGGTGCCGCCGGAGTTGGGCGCGTACGTCGAGGCGGGTACGGGCGTCGAGCGCGGCGAGGGGTTCGTCGAGGAGCAGCAGCCGGGGGGAGGTGGCGAGGGCACGGGCGAGGGCGATGCGCTGGGCCTGGCCGCCGGAGAGCCGGCGGGGCTTGGCCCCCGCGTGCTCGACGAGCCCCATCCGCCCCAGCCACTCGGCGGCGAGCGCACGCGCCTCGGCCTTGGAGGTCCCGTGGCAACGCGGCCCGAAGGCGACATTGTCGAGGGCGGTCAGATGGGGAAAGAGCAGATAGTCCTGGAAGACGACCCCGACGGGACGCGCCTCGGGCGGCGTACGCTCCAGGGCGTCCCCGTCGAGCCGCAGATACCCGTCCGCGAGGGGCACGAGCCCCGCCAACGCCCGTAGGGCGGTGGTCTTCCCGGCACCGTTGGGCCCGAGCAGGGCCACCACCTCCCCGGGCACGACCCGAAGCCCGACATCAAGCCGAAAGGCCCCCCGCCGAACGACGAGCCGGGCATCCAGCCCCGCACCGGAGCCCACCGTCTCCCTGCCCTCGACCCCCCTCATGAGGCACTCATCCAACGGTCGCGCAGCCCCGCGAGGACCGCGATGGACACGGTCAACAGGACGAGGCTGAGGGCGATGGCGGCCTCCGGATCGCTCTGGAGGGCGAGGTAGACGGCGAGCGGCATGGTCTGGGTACGCCCCGGAAAGTTACCGGCGAACGTGATCGTCGCCCCGAACTCGCCCAGCGCCCGCGCCCACGCGAGCACCGCCCCGGCCGCGATCCCGGGCGCGATCAACGGCAGCGTGACCCGCCGGAACGCGGTGAACCGGGAGGCCCCCAACGTGGTGGCGGCCTCCTCGTACCGCGGGTCGGCGGCCCGCAGGGTGCCCTCGACGCTGATGACGAGGAACGGCATGGCGACGAACGCCTCGGCGACCACGACCCCGGCGGTGGTGAAGGGCAGACTGATCCCGAACCACGACTCCAGCCACTGCCCGACGACCCCGTTGCGCCCGAGCGCCATCAGCAGCGCCACACCGCCCACCACCGGCGGCAGCACCAGCGGAAGCGTGACGAGGGCCCGTACGAACCCCCGCCCCCGGAACTCGACCCGGGCCAGCAGCCACGCCAACGGCACCCCGAGCACGAGACTCACCACGGTGGCCGCCGTGGCGCAGAGCAGCGACAACCGGAGCGCCTGCCACACCTCGGGACTGGTCAGCTGATCGGGAAGGTCCGACCAGGGAGCCCGTAGGAGCAGCGCGAGGAGCGGCAGGACCAGGAAGGCCAGCCCGACGAGCGCGGGCACGAGCAACGGCACGGGTACGGGGCCGCGCCGCGGCGAGATCGCGCCCCGCCCCCGCCGAGGCCGGGCTCCGCCCGCGCCTGCACCGGAGTCATGGACCGGGCCGGAGATCACGGCTTCAGGAACCCGGCGTCGCTCAGAACCTCCTGCCCCTCACCGGACCGCACGAGCGCGACGAACGCTTTCGCGGCCTTGGTGTTGGGGGCGTCCTTGAGGAGGGCGATCGGATAGTCATTGACGGCGTCTGCGGCTTCGGGGAACTCCACGCCCTCCACCTTGTCACCCGCGGCGAGCACATCGGTCTTGTAGACGACTGCGGCGTCGGCCTCTTTCAGCTCGACCTTGGTGAGCGCGGCCTTGACGTCCTGCTCATAGGAGACGGGAGTGAGCCGGAGCCCACGCGCGTCGAGCGCCTTCTGCGCGGCGGCACCACAGGGCACCTCCTTGTCGCACAGCACGACCTTCAGCCCGCTCTTGGTGAGGTCCTTCAGGGAGGAAATCCCCTCGGGATTACCCGGCAGGGTGGCGATCTCCAACTGATTCCGCACGAACGTCACGGGCGCCCCCACGGCACCCCCCGCGTCCGTCACGATCTTCATGGTCCTGGGACTGGCCGAAGCGAACACATCCGCCGGCGCCCCACCGGTGATGCTCGCGGCCAGGGCGTCGCTCCCCCCGAAGCTGAAGGTCACCTCGACCCCCGGATGCGCCTTCTCGAACCGCTTCCCCAGCTCCGTGAAGCTCTCCTTCAACGAGGCGGCGGCGAAAACGGTGACCTCCCCGGAAACCCCACCGGCCCCCGAGGAG
>NZ_LIQX01000876.1 GCF_001418475.1 Streptomyces ossamyceticus
AACGGGCCGCCGCCGCACCGGGCTCCTCCGGTGCGGCGGCGGCCCGTTCGGCGGGCGGTGCGGGCGTCGGTGCGGGTGTGCCGTGGTCCGGGGGTGGCGCGAGACGGTTGCGGTCGATCTTGCCGGTGCCGGTCAGCGGGAGGGTGGCGAGGGCGTGGATCCGGGCCGGGAGCATGTACGGGGGCAGGGTCCGGGACAGGAAGGCGCGGACCTCGCGGGCGTCGGGCTCCGGCGCCCCGGCGCGGGGTTCGACGTACGCCACGAGCCGCCCTCCCCGCAGCAGCACGGCCGCGCGGGCCAGGCCCGGGTGGGCGAGGAGCGCGGCCTCGACCTCGCCGAGTTCGACGCGGTGGCCGCGGACCTTGACCTGGTCGTCGAGGCGGCCCAGGAACTCCAGCACCCCGTCCGCCGTACGGCGGACGCGGTCGCCGCTGCGGTACCAGCGCCGCCCGTCCCGCTCGGTGAAGGCCGCCGCGGTGAGGTGCGGGTCGCCGAGGTAGCCGGCGGTGAGTCCGGTTCCGGCGATGAGGAGTTCCCCGGCCTCCCCGGGGGCGCGGGCCCGGCCGTCCGCGTCGACGACCGTCAGTTCGGTGCCGGCGATCGGGCGGCCGATGGGGAGGTGGCGGACGTCGTCGGCGGGGCGGGTGTCGATGATGTGGCAGGTCGCGTTGATGGTGGCCTCGGTGGGGCCGTACAGGTTGGCGACCCGATGGCGGACACGGCGGGCATCGGAGGTGCCGGGGACGCCCGGGACGCCGGGGGAGTGGGCCGGGGTGGACGTCGCGTCGAGGAGGTCGAACCAGCGGCGGACGTGGGCCGCGGGGAGGGCCTCGCCGCCCACGTGGACCCAGCGCAGCGCGGAGAGGTCCGGGGACGCCGCCCCGTCCCGGCGGACACGCTCCTCCGCGGCGGTCAGCAGGCGTTCCCAGAGCGTCGGGACCGAGCTCCACACCGTGATGCGGTCCGCCACGACCCGGTCGAGGAGCGCCTCGGGGTCGCGCAGCAGATCGCGGGAGACGGTGTGCACCGAGGCGCCGACGAGCAGCGGGGCCAGCAACTGCCGTACGGAGGCGTCGAAACAGACCGACGCGGTCTGCGCCAGCCGGTCGCCCGGACCGTAGCCGAAGGTGGCGAGCGCCCAGTCGAGGTAGTTCGCCATGGACCGGTGGGTGACGGGCACGGCCTTCGGACGGCCCGTCGAGCCGGAGGTGAAGATGACGTACGCGACGGCCTCGGGGTCGTACGGGGGGCAGTCGAGGAGGTCGGCGGCGGCCTCCTCCGGGAGCGGGGAGGAGACGTCGGCCGTGGCGACCGGGAGCGAGTGGGCCTCGGTCACGGCGACCGGGCGTGAGGGTGCCTCGGTCGTGACGACCGGGACGACCCCCTCCAGCCGGGCGGCGGCCTCGTGGTTCGCCGGGTCGCACACCAGGACACGGACGCCGGTACGGGCCAGTTGGTCCCGGTGCCGGGCGGCGGGGTGGGTGGCGTCCAGCGGTACCCAGCCGGCGCCCGCGCGCAGGATGCCGACCACCCCGGTGACGGTGGCGGTGCCGCCCGGTTCGGTGAGCAGTCCGACGAGGTCGCCGGGGCGCACCCCGTGCGCGCGGAGCCCGGCGGCGAGGGCGGCGGACGCGGTGTCGAGGGCCGCGTAGGTGAGGGTGGAGTCGCCGTGTGGACGGCGACTCCACCCTCACCTA
>NZ_LIQX01000877.1 GCF_001418475.1 Streptomyces ossamyceticus
GCGGCACCGCGCCCGCCGCCCCCACCGTAGGAGCCGCCCTGTGACCGCCGCCCGTGATCTGACCGTCGCCGAGGTCCGGTTGACCCCGATCCTGGTCGCCGACCCGCCGCTGCTGAACACCCAGGGCGTGCACCAGCCGTACACGCCCCGGCTGATCGTGGAGGTCGTGACCGCCGACGGGACCACGGGCGTCGGCGAGACGTACGGTGACACGAAGTACCTGGAGCTGGCGCGGCCGTTCGCGACGCGGCTGGTGGGCCGCTCGGTCGACGATCTGAACGGGCTGTTCGCCGTCGCCGACGAGGTCGCGGTCGACGCGTCGCGGACCTCCGGCCAGGTGGACGTGGGCGGCCTGCGCGGGGTGCAGACCGCCGACAAGCTGCGCCTGTCGGTCGTCTCCGCGTTCGAGGTGGCCTGCCTGGACGCCCTCGGCAAGGCGCTGGGTCTGCCGGTGCACGCGCTGCTCGGGGGCAAGGTGCGGGACACGGTGGAGTACAGCGCGTACCTGTTCTACAAGTGGGCCGACCATCCCGAGGGCGTCGTCTGCGAGAAGGACGACTGGGGTGCGGCCCTCGACCCGGCCGGGGTGGTGGAGCAGGCCCGGAGGTTCACCGAGCGCTACGGCTTCACCTCCTTCAAGCTCAAGGGCGGTGTCTTCGCGCCGGACGAGGAGATCGCCGCGGTCCGTGCCCTCGCGGCGGCGTTCCCCGGCCGTCCCCTGCGGCTCGACCCCAACGGGGCCTGGTCCGTGGAGACCTCCGTGCGGGTCGCGGACGCCCTGGCCGACGTCCTCGAATACCTGGAGGACCCGGCGCTGGGCACGCCCGCCATGGCCGAGGTCGCGGCGCGCACGTCGGTGCCGCTCGCCACCAACATGTGCGTGACGACCTTCGCCGAGATCAAGGAGGCGTTCACGAAGGACGCCGTCCAGGTCGTCCTGTCGGACCACCACTACTGGGGCGGTCTGCGCAACACCCGTGAACTGGCCGCGATCTGCCGTACCTTCGGCGTCGGCGTCTCCATGCACTCCAACACCCACCTCGGCATCAGTCTCGCCGCGATGACCCACGTGGCGTCCACGGTGCCGAATCTCCACCACGCCTGCGACTCCCACTACCCCTGGCAGTCCGAGGACGTCCTCACCGAGCGCCTCACCTTCGATAACGGCTCGGTACGGGTGTCGGACGCGCCGGGCCTGGGCGTCGAGCTGGACCGCGCCCGGCTGGCCCTCCTCCACGAGCGGTGGCTGGCCGACGACGGCTCCCTCCACGACCGTGACGACGAGGCGGCGATGCGGGTGGCGGACCCGGCCTGGAGCACCCCGTCGGTGCCGCGCTGGTGAACGGCCCGACCGCCTGCCGAGGGGCGCCGGACATCCGCGTGTCCCCGCTTCTCACCGGCCCGGCGGGGCCATCGTGGGGGCATGGACGACAGGCGTGGCGACGTGTGGGCGGCCGGTGACGCCTACGAGCGGTACATGGGCCGGTGGAGCCGTCCGGTCGCGGAGCGGTTCACGGCGTGGCTCGGCGTCCCGGACGGTGCGCGGTGGCTGGACGTGGGGTGCGGCACCGGCGCGCTGACCGCGACGGTGGCGGCCCGCTGCCGGCCGCGCACCGTGGTGGGGCTGGACCGGTCCGCCGGGTTCGTGGCCTCGGCCCGTGCCGCCGCGCCCGCGCCCGCGCGCTTCGTGGTGGCCGACGCGGTGGCGCCGCCGGTGCGCGACGGGGCGTTCGACGCGGTGGTCAGCGGGCTGGCGCTCAACTTCCTCCCCGAGCCGGGCGCGGCGGTGGCCGCGTGGGCCCGGCTGGTGCGGCCGGGCGGCCTGGTCGCGGCGTACGTGTGGGACTACGCGGAGGGCATGGAGTTCCTGCGGCGGTTCTGGGACACCGCGGTCGCGCTGGACCCGTCGGCCGCCCCGCTGGACGAGGCCCACCGCTTCCCGTTCTGCCGCCCGGACCCCCTGCGCGCGCTGTGGACGGAGGCGGGCCTGACCGAGGTGACGGTCACCCCGATCGAGGTGCCCACGGTCTTCGCCGACTTCGCCGACTTCTGGCAACCGTTCCTGGCCGGCCAGGGCCCCGCACCCGGCTACGTCGCGGCGCTGCCCCCACCCGCCCGCACCCACCTACGCGAGGCCCTCACCAGCGCCATCCCCACCCGACCGAACGGCTCGATCCCCCTGACCGCCCGGGCATGGGCGATCAGAGGGGGGACATGAGACCCCCGCTCAGTAAGGGGCGCGAGGAACTGCGCG
>NZ_LIQX01000878.1 GCF_001418475.1 Streptomyces ossamyceticus
TCCCTCACCGCGGTGAGGGACGCGTACGCCTGCTCCAAGTGGGAGACCGCCGAGGGCGGTTCGTCGGCCGCGAGCGCGATCTCGCCCAGCACGATCCGGGCCAGGCCCGTACCGCGCGGATAACCGGCCTCCTCCCACAGGGCGATGGCCCGCTCCACCGGGGGTACGGCCTCGGTGAGCCGCCCCGACCGGAAGTGGGCCACGCCGAGGCCGAGGAGCGCCTGGCCCTCGTCCCTGAGGTCGCCGGCGGCGCGGGCCGCGTCCTTTGAGGCGGTGTACCAGGTGACCGCCTCGTCGACGCGGCCTGCGGCGCTCAGGCCGATGGCTCCGGAGTTGAGCATCTGGCGCTCCGCCTCGGCGTGTCCGGCGCGGCGGGCGGCGGCAAGGCCCAGTTCATGGGCCTCGATCCACAGGTCGTAGAGGCGCAGACGGAGGAAGAGGGGCCACATGGCGTCGACGAGCTGCCAGGTCAGCGTGGACCAGTGGCGTTCGGCAGTGGCACGCAGCACGGCCATCAGGTTGGTCCGGTGGCGGTCGAGCCAGGCCAGCGCACCCGTCTCGTCGTCGAACGGCGGTTCAAGGTCGGGCCAGTGCTCGTCGGCCCGCTCCAGGGTGAACTGCGCAGGGGTGATGAGCTGTTCGGCGCGGGTGGCGGTCGCCAGGTACCAGTCGCCGGCCCGGCGCAGTGCCTCGTCGCGCTCATGGCCGGCGGTCTGCTGGCGGGCGTGGAGGCGGACGAGGTCGTGGAAGCGGTAGCGGTCCTCGCCGAGTTCCTGGAGGAGGTGGGACTCGACGAGCACGTCGAGTAATCCGTCCGCCTCGTCGAGGGTCAGGGCACCGGCGGCAGCGGCGAGCCGGCCGTCCAGCTCGGGAGTGGGCAGCCGGCCCAGCAGCCGGTAGAGCCGGGCCGCCCGGGCGGGCAGGGCCCGGTAGGACTCGTCGAGTGCGCCTCGCACCGCTGTCTCTCCTTCCACGGCCAGCACGGCCAGTCGGTCACCGGGGCGGGCGAGCGCCTCGGCCAGCGCGCGGAGCGGCTGCCGGGGGCGGGAGGCGAGCCGGGCGGCAGCCACGCACACCGCGAGGGGCAGCCCCGCGCAGAGGGTGACCACCGCGCGGGCTGCGGCCGGGTCGTCGGCGACCCGTTCCCGGCCGACGCCTCTGATCAGCAGTTCCTCCGCCGCCTCGGGCGGCATGACGTCGACGGTGTGAAAGGCGGCGCCGTCGATGCCGAGCCCGGTCAGCCGACGGCGTCCGGTGACGACGACGAGGCCGCGGTCCGAGCCGGGGAGCAGCGGCCGGGCCTGGGCCGCGGTGCAGGCGTTGTCGAGGAGGACCGCGAGCCGCAGTCCGGAGGTGACCGACCGCCACAGCGCGCTCTGCTCGGCGATGTCGGCGGGCACCGGGCCGGGGTACAGGGCGCGGAGGAACCGTCCGAGGATCTCGCCGGGCGCCGCCGCGTCGGTGAGGTCGTGGCCTCGTAGATCCGCGTAGAGCTGCCCGTCGGGGAAGTCGCCGCCGATCCGACGCAGCCACTGGGTGACCAGGGAGGTCTTGCCCACTCCGGCGGGCCCTGTCACGACGACCAGCCCGGTCCGGCGCGGCGCCAGCCGTTCCAGGGCGGCGAGGTCGCTCTCCCGGTCGGTGAAGTGGTGTGCCGCGGGAGGAAGTTGGCGGGGTACGGGAGTCGGTGGTGCCGGGGGCGGCAGATGGGTGTGGATACCGCCGTTCACCTCGTCTACCTGGACGACGACACCCTGTACCCGCGCGTCCCCGCCGATGTAATTGCCGATCGCGGCCGCGTCACCGCCCGGACCGCGTTCGCCCCGTCCGGGAAAGCCACCGAGTCTGCCCGTGCCGCCGCTCATGCCGTCCGCCCCCGTGGTCGAATCCGAGCCCGCGACGGGCACCGACGGATGCCGCGTACACGCATTGAAGGTGCCCTACCCGCCACCACTCCCGGATAAAGGACAAGGATCCGGCCGACAGTTCGAGGCGTGTCTGGTTTCCCAGGTGACGAGGTGTCATTCTGTGCAGTCTGCGCGGTCCTTGAACGGGTGTGCCGGCGAGAGGAACGCTGGTGGAGATCCATGTTCTCGGCCCCGTCGGCCTCGGTGTCCAGGAGGGCCGGCTCGGTCTCGGTTCGGGCAAGGAGGCGTCGGTCCTGGCTGCCCTGGCCCTGGACGTCGGCCGTCCGGTGCCGCTGGACTGCCTCGTCGACCGGCTCTGGGACGATCCTCCGGGGCGTGCCCGGGAGAACGTCCACACCTACGTCTCCCGGCTCCGCCGGGCCATCCGGGAGGCGGCGCCGGGTCCGGGCGCCCCCGCGATCACGCATCGCACCCACACCTACACCCTGGTCACCGCCCCCGAGACGGTGGACTGGCACCGCTTCCTCCGTATCGCCGACCGCGCCGGAACCGTGGCCGCCGAGGGGGACGACACCCGTGCCGCGGCGCTGTTCCGGGAGGCCGAGGGCCTCTGGACGGAGCCGCTGGCCGGTCTGCCCGGACTGTGGGCCCGGCGGGTCCGTACCGCTCTCGCGGAGAAGCGACGGGCCGTGGTCGGCGCGCGCGTCGCGGTGGAGCTGCGGCTGGGCCGCTTCGCCGAGACGGCGGGCGAGTTGTCCGCGCTGGTCGACGAGTACCGCGGCGACGAGGCCCTCGCGGGCCAGTTGATGGTCGCGTACTACGGCGGCGGCCGGCAGGCCGAGGCCCTGCACCTCTATCAGCGGGTGCGGCGGATCCTGCGCACCGAGTTCGGCACGGACCCGGGTGAGGAACTGGTCCGCGTCCACCGGCAGATCCTGGCCGGGGGTCCGCCGCACGACCTCGTGCGGCGGCCCGCCGCCACTCGCCCGCCGTCTCCGGCCGCCGTCCGGCCACAGCGTGTGCCCGACCATCTCCCCCGGCAGGGCCCCCTCGTGGGCCGCCGCGCCGAGATGGAACGGATCCGCTCCGCAATCGACACCGCCTCTCGGGACGGTGCTGTCGTCACCCTGGAGTCCATCTCGGGGATGGCGGGCGTCGGCAAGTCCGCGCTGGCGATCCGCGCGGCACACGAGTTCACCGGCCGCTTCCCGGACGGCTCCCTCTACGTGAATCTCCGGGCCCACGCCCAGGGCCAGGAACCCCTCACCGCCGGAGCCGCCCTCGCCACGCTCCTCCGCCTCCTCGAGGTACCGCCGCAGTCCATCCCCGCCGACGTCGAGGAACGCGCCGCGCTGTGGCGCCAGGCCCTCGGCCACCGACGTGCCCTGATCATCCTCGACGACGCGGCGGGCCCGGAGCAGGTACGGCCCCTGCTGCCCGGCGCGACGGAGTGCTTCGTCCTCATCACCAGCCGCCGCCGGCTGGTGGGCCTGCCCCGGGGACGCTCCCTGGCGCTGGACGTGCTGCCCACGGCGGACGCGGTCGCGCTGTTCCGCGAGTGCGCCGGCCTCGACGGACCACGGCCCACGGACGCGGCCGGTAGGCGGGAGGAGCAGGAACGGCTGGAGGAGCGGCAGGAGTTGGAGGAGATCGTCCGGCTCTGCGGCCATCTTCCGCTCGCCATCGAGATTGCCGCCAACCGGCTCAGCGCACATCCCTCGTGGGACCTCACCGTGCTGCGGGGCCTGCTCTCGCGGACCACCGACCGCCTCGCCCAGATCCGCGACGGCTACTCCGAGATCGCTCGCGCCTTCGAGGTCTCTTACCAGACGCTCTCCTCCGCCGAGCAGTCCGCCTTCCGGCTGCTCAGCCTCCACCCCGGCCCCGAGTTCGGCCCGCACGCGGCCGCCGCCCTCCTCGGCCGGCCCCTCGACGAGACGGAACGCCTTCTGGAGTCGCTCCTGCAGTGCCATGTCCTCCAGGAACCGGTCCCGAACCGCTTCCGCTTCCACGACCTGCTCGGCGAGTACGCGCATCTGCTGTGCGGCGCCCAGGACACCGACGAGCGGCGCGAAGCGGCCCGCGACCGGCTGCTGGAGCACTACCTCCGTACGGCGGACCACTGCGACCGGCTGCTGTACCCCCGCCGTATCCGGCTGGACGTACCCGACGCGGACCCCGCCGCCCGGCTCGCGCACCTGCCCGTGCCCCGCACCCCCGCCGACGCCCTCATCTGGTTCACCACCGAGCGACAGAACCTGCTGAGCGCCGAACAGGGGCTGCGGGGCCACGGGGCGCCGGCACGGGCAGCGCTGCTCAGCCATGTCCTGGCGGGGTTCCTGGACGGCGAGTGCTACTGGACCGATGCGGTACGGCTGCACGGCGCGGCCGCCGAGTACTGGCGCGGTGCGGGGCGTCGCAGGGAGTGGTGCCGGGCCCTGCTGGACCTGTGCGCGGCGTACACGGCGACCGGACGGTTCCCGGACGCGGACCGGACCGCGAGGGAGGCTCTGACCTGTGCCCGGACGATCGGCGACCGGGATGCCCGGGCCGAGGCCCTGCGTGAACTGGGGGTGCTGCACTGGCACATGGGCCGCTATCCGCAGGCCCTGGACTTCCAGCGGGAGTCCTTGACTCTCTGCGCGCCCGCCGGGGATCGGTGGCGCGAGGCCCGGTGCCAGAACAACATCGCCATCTGCCTGCTCTACCTGTCCGAGCACGAGGACGCGCTGTCCTGGTTCCAGGACGCGATCGAGGGTTTCGAGGCCACAGGCGACGAGCGCATGCTGGCCAAGACGCTCAACAATCTCGGCAATCTGTTCCTGCGCACCGGCGATCCGGAGCGNNGGAGCGCTCGCTGCGGATCGCGGAGCGTACGGGGAGCCCGTCGGACAGGGCGATCCTCCAGATCAACCTCGCCGAGATCCACCTGTTCACGGGCCAGGCCCATGCTGCGGTCGCCCTGTGCCGGGAGGCGCTGCCCGTCTTCCGCCGGATGGGCGCGCAGAAGAACGAGGCGATCACCCTCACCCGGCTGGGATGCGCCCGCCGGGCCCTGTCCGACGTCGACCGCGCGGCGGACCATCTCCGGCAGGCCCTCACGCTGGCCAGGGACATCGGGGCGGCGCTGGAGGAGATCCAAGCCCGACGCGCCCTCGGCGTCTGCGAGTTCGAACGCGGCCGGCCGGCAGCCGCAGTCCGCCATCTGACGGCCGCGATCGAAGCGGCGCGTCGGCTCCAGGCGGCGGAGGAGGAAGCGGGGGCCGAGGAAGACTTGGAACGCATCCGCACGAGAGTGATCGAGTTTGATCGATTGCGTCTGTGACCGGCTGCAAGATCAACGATTCTGCGATCACATGGGGCGTCGTCGAGCATGATTCACTAAGCTTCGGGGCACGTCGCGAACAACCGTTCCGGCGTGGCACAATTGAGCGATTCATGCTCTGAGAGGTACGCCTTGAGAAGCACGCGCACGGCGGCGCTCATCGCGCTGTCAGCACTGGGAGTAATCGCAATCGCAACGCTCACATGCATCCCGACAACCGTCGTGATGCACAGCGGTTACTCGGCGCGGGAAACCGCCTGATCCACCCTTCGGGGGCGGTCATGACACCGCCCCCACCCTTCAGTCCTCCAC
>NZ_LIQX01000879.1 GCF_001418475.1 Streptomyces ossamyceticus
GGGCCGCGAGGGCCGCGAGGGTCAGGCGGTCACACGCCCACGCGGTCGGAGCAGGTGTCCGAGCCGAAGTCGTCCACGCAGACACGGAAGGTGCGCAAGGACGACACCCACCCGGAGCCGCATCCGGCCTGTGAGCCGTTGCCGTCCCACACGTACCCGTGGGTGGTGCCACTGCCCCAGTACTCGGCGTAGACCCCGTCGCCGTCCTCGCGGGTGTCGCAGGCGTAGACCGTGTTTCCGGAGTTGTAGGCGTTGCCGTAGCTCCTGGAGACCGAGGCGGCGAGGGCCGGTGTGGCGGCCAGCATCAGCGGTCCCACAACCAGTGCGGTGATGACGCCCAGCCGTTTCGTCGCTCGCTTCATACGCATGACGTTCCTCCTCGTCGCCCCAGTCGGCACTGGGTCGGTGGCATGTCCAGAACAGACTGGGTCCTGCATACTGCGGTGACCACACGATTCGGCTGAGGCTGAAACGTAGGCCGGATGTACACACACGGGGGGAACGTGCGGTGATCCGCGTCCACTTCACGTCCGCGGATCTGGCCCGCGTCCGCATCGCCGTCCTCGGCCCCCTGGCCGAGACGCAGTTGAGCTTCTGGGTCGCCCAGCACAACGGCGAAGCGGCGCTCTTCGACGCCTGGCGTTCGCAGGCCCGACCGCGGCTGTCCGTCGGGGACCTGCCGGGCCTCGTCCGGGGCCTGGCTCCCGCGAGGCAGCGCATGGTCGACCTGTTCACGCTGGCCGGCACCGCACCGGAGATGGAGGACGCGCTCGACCTCCTTCTCAGCGATCCGCGCCCCTTACGTGACGAGCTCGCCCTGTACCGCCGGGGCAGACGGCTGATGCTGCCGCCGTGGATGCTCTCCGCCAGTACGGGAGACGGACGGGCCGCCCGTCATGTGGCCGAGGCGCTGACGAGCGCCTATCAGGCCACGATCGCCCGGCACTGGCCCCGGATGCGCGCGGCACTGCACCGGGAACAGGACGCCGCGATGCGCGCCCTGGCCTGTGGAGGGATCGGGCAGATGCTGTCCTCGCTCCACCCGGCGATCCGCTGGAGACCCCCGCTGCTCGAGGTCGACTACCGGCCGTTGGCCCGTGGGACGGACGTCCACCTGACGGGAGGCGGCATGGTGATCGCCCCGTCCGTCTTCTGCCGCGCGCCCCGCTTGTACGTCGGGCGGAGCGAGGAGCTGATGCTGATCTACCCCGTCCTGCGGAGCACCCTGGCGGCGGCCGAGGTCTTCGGCGGCGCGGCGAAGAGCCAAGCCGTCGCCGACCTGCTCGGTCGTACCCGGGCGGCCGTGCTGGAGGCCGCCGACGGGCGCCTCACCACCGGAGAGATCGCACGTCGGCTGGAGGTCTCACCTGCCAGCGCCAGCCAGCACACGGCCGTCCTGCGGGAGGCCGGCCTGATCTCCTCGCACCGTCAGGGCAAGACCGTCCATCACACGATCACCTCGCTGGGGAAGGCGCTGCTCGACGGTCACTTCTGACGCCCGCCTGTTCCGGTCTGCGCGTTCCGGTCCGCGCGTTCCGGTCCGGGTGCTCGCCCCGGGGGCGTTCGGTCCGCGCACGGCTCACCGGCCCCGCTCCGCAACGCCGGCCGTCTGCCGTCGCATGCGTCTTCCGCCTGGTGAGCGACACTGGTCCCGTGATTGTCGAACGCGCGTACGCTCATCTCTCCTCGTACGACGAGGACGCCTGGCCCTGGTCGGTGCCCTGCGTCCGCCAGCTGCTCGACGAAGGGCTGCGCTTCACCGCGCCGGTGACCTTTCTGGTCGGTGAGAACGGTTCGGGGAAGTCGACCCTGGTGGAGGCGCTGGCCGAGGGATTCGGGCTGGACTCCTACGGTGGCTCCCACGACTGGCGCTACGCCTCCTCGCGGGGCAAGTCGGAGCTCGGCGAGCGGATGAAGTTCGACGCGTCCTCGCGCGGGCGCCGCATGATGACCAGTTGGGCGGCCCGCAAGGGTTTCTTCCTGCGGGCCGAGACCGCCTGGG
>NZ_LIQX01000088.1 GCF_001418475.1 Streptomyces ossamyceticus
CCGGTCCGCCGGCGGACCGGTAGCGCAGGTACGACAGCCAGTCGCATGCCGCGGGTCGCGCCCCGAAGGAGGCCGGGAGCGGCGCCCTCACCCGTACGACCGTCTCGGTGACCCCGTCGGCCGGACCCGACGACACCACCGGGGTCTCGGTCCGCGCGGTCGCGCCCCGGGCGTCCGGGGCGGCCCCGGTGAGCGCTCCGGTGGTCAGCAGCACCGCCAGCGCGGCGCTTCGCCACGTTCTCTTCCTGCTGCGACTCATGTTCATGGGTGGGACGGTAGGACCGCGAGGACCGCCCGCCCCGCCCATGCTCACAAGAACGCAGCGGCCGGTGGTGCCTTTGTCATCGGGCACCAACTCCCGGGGCGCCCAGGGGGATCAGAGTCCGTCACGCACCATGGCGGCGACGATCTGGACGTGCCGGTTGGCCGCCGTGCCGGAGAACTCGTTGTCGTAGTTCAGCCCGTAGGGCCAGAAGTGGCCGCCGCCGGTGGAGATCCTGGCGCTCGCCCCGTCGAACTGCCGCACCAGCGCCGTGGCCTGGCCGCCGGTCCAGGCCCCGCCGCCGCCCAGCCGCGACCAGCCCGGGCTGGTGCCCACGCCGATGGTGTGCGCGATCTCGTGCAGGGCCGTCCGCTCGTTCATATAGCCGCGGTTGCCGAAGCGAATGGTGCCGTTGATGTTGCCGTCAGCGGTGGGCACGCCGGGGTCGTACCGGACGGTGATGTTCTTCCCCAGGTCGCTGAGGTTGTTGTAGCGGGCCACCGCGGCGTTCATGGCCGAGGTGATCAGGTCGTACGCCGTCCGCTGGTCCTGCGTCGGGTTGCTCGCCCGTTGCAGGGTCCAGGTGATGGTCGCCGCGGCGGCCCTCCCCTGCGGGACGGGCACGGGCGCCGGTGCGGCCTGGGCGACACCGGTACCGGCGAGCAGCACGGCGGCCAGCGCACCGACGACCGCCTTCCTACGGGGTGAACTCATGGGGGTCCTCCTGTGGGGGGAGACGGGACCAATAGCCAGACAGAAAGCGCTTTCCGCAATTTACGCATGCTAAGTGCATGTTTTGGACATGTCAATAAGCTCGACAGCGGCGGTCTGCCCGACCGCCGGTCGACACGCGCCCGAAGAAGTCGCCCTCCGTCTTGACGTGTTCATTTCCGTCATCAAGCATGCCCAGAGCGCGATTCCTTCTGATCGGTTCTGTTCAGCTCTGTGTTGTGGAAGGGAGTGCCGTGACCCAACGGCATCGCATCGTCCGGGCCTTGGCGCCCATGGTTCCGCTGGTGCTGGGCGCGGGCCTGGTGGCCGCGCCCCCGACGGTCGCGGACGCACAGGCCCCTGCGGGGCGGAGCGGAGTCACGGTACGGATCGATCCCTCGTACCGGCAGCAGGAGTTCGAGGGCTGGGGCACGAGCCTCGTCTGGTTCGCCAACGCGACGGGCCGCTATCCGGAGCCCATCCGAAGACGACTCGTGGACATGCTGTTCGACGACGACGGACTCGCCCTCAACATCGCGCGCTACAACATCGGCGGCGGCAACGCCCCGGACGTCCGCAAGGACTACATGAAGACGGGCGCGACCATGGAGGGCTTCTGGAAGGCCCCCGAGGGAACGACCCGGCAGGACATGGAGTGGTGGGACCCCGACAACCCCGACCACTGGGACTGGGACGCCGACGCCGGGCAGCGCTGGTGGGTGGACCAGGTCAAGGACAAGGTCACCAAGTGGGAGGCGTTCAGCAACTCCCCGCCCTGGTTCCAGACCGTCAGCGGCTATGTCTCCGGCGGTTTCGACGCGAACACGGACCAGATCCGCGCGGACCGCGTCGACGAGTTCGCCGCCTATCTAGTGCGCGTCACGGAGAAGTTGGAGAAGGCGCACGGCATCGACTTCGACACGATCGCCCCCCTCAACGAGCCAAACACCAACTACTGGGGCACCCAGATCGGCGCGAACGGCCAGCCCACCGGGGGCCGCCAGGAAGGCGCGCACGCGGGTCCGGCGCTCCAGCAGAAGGTCGTCCGCGCGCTCGACAAGGCGCTCGAAGGGGCGAGGACCGACGCCGAGATCTCGGCGATGGACGAGACCAACCCCACGATCTTCACCCAGAACTGGAACGCCTACGACGCCTCCGCGCGGGCGGCCCTCCCCCAGCTGAACGTGCACACCTACGGCACCGGGATGCGCACCAGCGCCCGCGACATCGCCAAGGGCGCCGACAAAAAGCTCTGGATGAGCGAGGTCGAGGGCACCTGGGGAACGGGCACCGACTTCACAGGCATGGAGCCGGGGCTCGGCATCGCCTCGCGCATGGTCGACGACATGCGGGAACTGGAGCCGTCCGCCTGGGTGTTCTGGCAGCCGATCGAGGACGCGATCCCGCAGGCCGCGGCGGGCAAGAACTGGGGCAGCATCCACGTCCCGTTCAACTGCACCGCCGACGACACCCTGGAGACCTGCCCGATCCGGACCAACTCCAAGTTCCACACCATCCGCAACTTCACCCATCACATCCGCCCCGGCGACCGGTTCGTCAAGGTCGACGACCCGTCGAGCGTCGCAGCGGTGAAGAAGTCCGGCCGTGCGGCGACCGTCGTCCACGTCAACAGCGGCACCACCGGCCGCTCCGTCGCCCTCGACCTCTCGCGCTTCGGCACGGTCTCCCCCGGAGCCACCGTCACGCCCGTGGTGACCAGCGCCGACGGCGCCCTCGTGCGCGGCACCCCGGTCCGGGTGACCGACCGTGCGGCGACGCTCGACGTCCCCGCCAAGTCGGTCACCACGTTCCTGGTCAAGGGCGTCAGCGGGGTGGCGGAGGACGCCGCCCTGGTGCGGCCCGGTCATGTCTACCGGCTCCAGGGCGCCCAGAGCGGCAGGTCGCTGGCCCCGTCGCAGGACGGCACCGGCGTCGTCCAGCGCACGAACGACCCCGGCAGCGCACGGCAGTTGTGGTCGGTGCGGCAGCTGACGCCCGGCACCGGCAACCGTGAGCGGTACGCCCTCGTCAACGCCGCCACCGGCACGCGCCTCGCGGTGCGCGACAACCAGGCCGTGCTGGAGGACGGGGCGGCCGGCGAGGTCCCCGACGCCGCTCGGTGGATCATGTCGACGACCGGTGACGGCACCTGGACCTTCGTCAACGCCGCGACCGGCGGCCTGATCGACGTCACGGGTCAGTCGTCCGCGGACGGCGCCAAGGTGTCGACGTTCACACCGACCTCGGCGGCCAACCAGCGCTGGGCGGTGACCGACGAGACGGTGCTGCGCACCGAGCGGGCCGAGGTGTTCACCGTGCCGGGGCTGCGGCCGACGATGCCGGAGACGGTGACGCCGGTGTTCCGGGACGGTGCCCGCGGCTCCCTGCCGGTGGTGTGGGACCTGCCGTCGGACCGGCATTGGAAGAGGCCCGGCACGGTGCGCGTCGAGGGCGTCGCGACCGACGCCCTGGGCCGCGAGCTCCGCGCGAAGGCGCTCGTCACCGTCGACACGATCGCCTCGACACTGTCGGGCCGCGCCAAGACGTATGCCGGTGGCGAGCCGGAACTCCCGGCTACGGTCACCGGCGTCGGCCGGCACGGCGGCCGCACCCGTCTCCCCGTGACCTGGGAGGCGGCCCCCGCCGGGGCCTACGACAAGGCCGGTGTCGTGAAGCTCTCCGGTACCGCCCGTGTCGTCGGCGGCGGCGAGGTCGACGCCACCGTGCGCGTCCAGGTCACCGAGGCCACGCAGACCAACATCGCCCCCGACCCGGACGTCTCCGTCGACGCCACGTTCACCGAGAGCGGCTACTCGGCGGAGCGGCTGCGCAACGGCGACCGGTCCGAGAAGGCCTGGTCCAACTGGAGATCGGGCACCAAGAACCCCTCCGACACCCTCACCTTCACCCTGCCGAGGGCCCGCGACCTGACGCGCGTCGTCGCCCACTTCCACCGCGACGGCGGCAACGTCTCCTTCCCGGAGAGCCTCAAGGTCCAGGTACGCGCCACCGCCGACGGGCCCTGGACCGACGCGAGCGGCTCCGTCCCGGTGGGCACCGAGGGCACCCCTGTGATCGACGTGCCCCTGGAGGCAGGACCGGCCACCGCCGTCCGTGTGGTCATGACGGCCCGTCAGGGCGGCTACATCACGATGAGCGAGATCGAGGTGCACGCCAAGGCCCCCGGCCGCTCCACGGACGCCGCCGCAGCCTCGGTCGAGGTGGCGGGCGAGCCGATCGCGTCCTTCGACCCGGACACGACGACCTACCGCGTCACCACGGGCCACCCGCACCGGGCCGCCGTCACCGCCACGGCCCGCGACCCGTACGCGACCGTCACCGTGGACCGCACGGGCACAGGCGACCGGACGTCGGCCGTCGTCACGGTGACCTCCGAAGACGGTTCCAGGACCCGCAGCTACCGGATCGACCTTGTACGCCGCTGAGCCCCTAGCGGGACTCCTCCAGGAAGGTGCGGGCCACGTCGCCGGCGCGGGTGAACCAGTCGGTGAGCACGGCGAGTTCGTCGGGGGTGTAGTCGGCGAAGAGTTCCGCGAGGCGCTCGTAGAACGGGCCGTAGAGGGTCATCGCCTGCTCGACGGCGGTCGGCCGGGCGACCACCAGAACGCGGCGCCGGTCGGCCGGGTCCGGCTTGCGGGCGACGAAGCCCCGGCCTTCCAGGCGGTTGAGGACGCCGGTGATCGCACCGGTCGTGACATGGGCACGGGTGGCCAGGTCACCGGCGGTGACCGGGGTGTCCCCGGCCTCCAGGACGTAGGCGAAGCAGACCAGGTCGGTGACGCTCAGGCCGAACCGGCGCGCGAACTCCTGCTGTCCCACGATCATCGTCGCGATCATGCGGTCCATGGCGCCGATGGCGTCCGGGACGGTGGGGTGGCGCTCGGCCTCCATTGAAATATGCCTCCAGGACAGGCTAGATTTCTTAGTTGCTAAGATATTACAGGCTGGCGCCGTAGGCGGGCCGCGGCATGCCGTGGCGGGCCCCGGCGCGCGAGGGGAGCGGACACATGAGTCTCTACGACGAGGGCCACACCGTGGCCGGCTGGACGGGTACCGCGATCGGCACGGCCGGTTCCGTGGCGCTCGGCATGGGCGTCTGCGGCTGGGCTCCGGGCTTCCCGCTGGGCATCGCCGTCTCGGTCGCCGCGCTCCTGGTCACCTGGGTCCTGCACCTCGCGGGCTGGGGCAAGCCGCCGGGGCCGCGGCCGAGGGACCAGTGGGCTCTCGGCGCCCGCGACCGCACCGTCCGCGGCGGTCACCCCGGCTGCCTCGGCTGCCGCCTGGCCGGCCGCCGGGGCCCTCGGACGGCCGGTCTGCCCGAGCCCGTCACGTCGACCGCGACCGCACCGGCCGCCACCGGCACGCCCGCGGTCTCCACGGCCGACTCGTCGTCCTGAACCACCGGCTCCGGCCAGGGCCCGACGTGAGCTCCGGTCACGGCCCGACCTGACTCCCCCATCACGAAGGCGCACCGAGGAGACCGGCGTCGGCGGTACGGCGCGGGGTCGCCGTCCGCGGTCCGCCAGGGGGCCGGCGTGGGCGCGGACGAAGCCGCCGAAGGTCTGCTCGGGCACCCGAGGAGTTCAAGCACACCTTGCTTGAACTCCTCGGCGTCGACGAGACACGATCCGGCTACACCGCGCCCGGCGGGGCCGACCGGAAGTGGCGCGGGCGCGCGCGAAGGACGGGCACCGTGCCGCCGAGCAGGACCAGGAGCAGAACAACCACACCGGCGGGGTGAGCTGGACCGTCACCTGCAGCGTGCTGGGCAGCACGGCCACCGCCACGCCCGCGACGGTCAACCGGTTACGCGTGCCGAGGATCAGGGCGATCGCGAGGACCCCGGCCCGCAGGACCCCGGCCCACAGTGGGCCGATGTCGCTGAGAACGCCCGGTGTGAACGGGTAGTACAACTCGATCAGCTTCACGCCCGACATCAGCACGGCCACCAGGTCGGTGACGCCCAGGATCGTGCGGCGTTGCGGCAGGGAGGAGCCGAGCAGATCCCTGGGTGCGGCGAGGACGGCGACGCCGGTGAGCAGCGGAACGGCCGGTCGGATCACTGCGATCGAGGGGTGCCGTAGAACCCGGACGAGGCGAACGCGGCCGGCAGGACGTCACCCAGGCACAGCACCGTCGCCGGCACGACCAGCGCACGCGCCATGGTCCAGCGCCCGGTCCGGAACAGCCGCGAGCGCCGCCGGCCAGAGCAGCGGCGTGAGGCCCGTGTCGGCCAGGGTCAGCACAGTCGGGAAGGACGCCGGCAAGCGCGGACGCCCGGCCCGAAATCCGGTGGCAGTGGGACCCGCACCCGTGCGAGGCTCCAGCCACCGAAGGGGCGTAGCTCAGCCCGGCCAGAGCAGCGGATTCCAAACCCGCACGTCGCAGGTTCAAATCCTGCCGCCCCTGCACCGCAGAGCGGCCGGATCCGTGAGGATCCGGCCGCTCACTCATGAGCAGACGGGTCGGGCCGGCGCCGCACACCCCCACAGCACTGCCGCGCACGGTGCAGCCCTGTGCGCGAACGGAGTTGGTTCGCCTGGCCGTCGAGGCGCACGTCGAGCTCGGCGCGCAGGCCCGCCGACCGGCGGAAAGCGTTCGGACCATCCCGCATGGTCGTGACCTCCCGCTCGACCGCAACGGGCCCTCCACCGGCCCGGATCGTCGGGGGGCGCTGCTACTGGCATGCGAGACACATTGTTTGACGAGATGTCACCTCGACGCCTACCACACGATCACCATCAGGTCATCTGTCCCGGACTATTGACTCGCATCACCACAGTGGCGATTCTCGTCACATCGCTTGTGCCAGCCATGACAACCGGGCCATGGCGTCGTGGTGTGCGCGCGTCCCGCAGGGTCTGGCCGATCGACCGCGCTTCCCTCGACCAAGGACGTGAACGATGATCTGGACCCGACGCGCCCACCACAGACGCAGACCCCTCATGGCGCTGACGCTGTTCCTGACCGCGATGGCCATGCTGCTCAGCCCGTCGGCCAGTTCGGCCGCCACCGGGGAGTGGTGGGTGCCCACCGCGCGGCCCACGCCCGACTCCCAGATCAACGTCACGGGCGAGCCGTTCAAGGGCACGAACGCGGCCGGCGAGGTGCGCGGTTTCGTGGACGCGCACAACCACCTGTTCTCCAACGAGGCGTTCGGCGGCCGGCTGATCTGCGGCAAGGTCTTCTCGACGTCCGGCATCGCCGACGCGCTGAAGGACTGTCCCGAGCACTACCCGGACGGCACCCTCGCGATCTTCGACTACATCACCCACGGCGGTGACGGCAAGCACGACCCGGTCGGCTACCCGACGTTCAAGGACTGGCCGGCCTACGACTCGATGACCCACCAGGCCAACTACTACGCCTGGGTCGAGCGCGCCTGGCGCGGCGGTCAGCGCGTCCTCGTCAACGACCTCGTCACCAACGGCATGATCTGCTCGGTCTACCCGTTCAAGGACCGCGGCTGCGACGAGATGACCTCGATCCGGCTCCAGGCGAAGCTGTCGTACGACCTCCAGGCCTACATCGACGCCCAGTACGGCGGCACCGGCAAGGGCTGGTTCCGGATCGTCACGGACAGCGCGCAGGCCCGTGAGGTCGTCGCGCAGGGCAAGTTGGCGGTCGTGCTGGGCGTCGAGACGTCCGAGCCGTTCGGCTGCAAGCAGATCCTCGACATCCCGCAGTGCAGCAAGTCGGACATCGACAAGGGCCTCGACGAGCTGTACGACCTGGGTGTGCGCAGCATGTTCCTGTGCCACAAGTTCGACAACGCGCTGTGCGGCGTCCGCTTCGACGAGCACGGTCTCGGCACCGCCATCAACGTCGGCCAGTTCCTGTCGACCGGCACGTTCTGGCAGACCGAGAAGTGCAAGGGCCCGCAGAAGGACAACCCGATCGGCGACGCCGCGTCGAAGGCCGAGGCGGACCTGCCCGCGGGCACCGAGGTCCCGGAGTACGACGAGAACGCGCAGTGCAACGTGCGCGGGCTCACCGACCTCGGCGAGTACGCGCTGCGCGGCATGATGAAGCGCAAGATGATGCTCGAGATCGACCACATGAGCGTCAAGGCCACCGGCCGCGTCCTCGACATCTTCGAGGCCGAGCAGTACCCGGGTGTGCTGTCCTCGCACAGCTGGATGGACCTGAACTGGACCGAGCGGGTCTACTCCCTCGGCGGCTTCGTCGCCCAGTACATGCACGGCTCGAAGGAGTTCAGCGAGGAGGCCGCGCGCACGGACGCCCTGCGGGCCAAGTACGACGTGGGCTACGGCTTCGGCACCGACTTCAACGGCATCGGCGACCACCCCGCCCCGCGCGGCGCGAACACGTCGAACCCGGTGACGTACCCCTTCAAGAGCGCCGACGGCGGCTCGACCATCGACAAGCAGACCACCGGGCAGCGCACCTTCGACTTCAACACCGACGGCGCCGCCCACGTCGGCATGGTCCCGGACTGGATCGAGGACATCCGGCTCGTCGGGGGCAAGGGCGTCGTGGACGACCTCATGCGGGGCGCCGAGTCCTACCTCGACACCTGGGGCGCGTCCGAGTCGCACAAGGCGGGCGTGAACCTCGCCAAGGGCGCCACGGCCACGGCGAGCGCGTCCGAGTCGAACCCCTTCACCAGCTACCAGCCCGGCCGGGCCGTGGACGGTGACGGCGGCACCCGCTGGGCGAGCGACTGGAGCGACGACCAGTGGTGGAAGGTGGACCTCGGCTCCACCCACACCGTCAAGCGGGTCACCCTCGACTGGGAGCGCGCCTACGGCAGGTCGTACCGGATCGACGTCTCCACCGACGGCTCGAACTGGAAGACCGTGTGGTCCACGACCTCGGGTGACGGTGGCCTCGACACGGCCACGTTCGCCGCGGTACCCGCCCGCTATGTTCGGATGCAGGGGGTCGACCGCGGCACGGACTGGGGTTACTCCCTCTACGAGGTCGGCGTCCACGGCGGCTGACCGCACGCACGGGGGAAAGGGAACCACATGGCACGCCTGCCGTCGGCCGAACGCCGCAGACAGCTGACCGAAGCGGCGATCCGCGCGATGACCCGGGACGGCGTCCCGAGGACGACGACCCGGTCCATCGCGGCCGAGGCAGGCGTGTCCCTGAGCGTCTTCCACTACTGCTTCGCCTCGAAGCAGGAGCTGATCGAGTCCGTCATCACCACCATCACCGGCCACTACGTGGCGCTGGTGCGGGAGGCGATCCGCCCTCGGGAGACGCTCAGGGAGACCGTCCGGGCCGGTTTCCAGGCGTACTGGGACCATGTGTCCGCCCATCCGGGCGAGCACATGCTCACCTACGAGCTGACCCAGTACGCCCTGCGGGAGCCCGGGTTCGAGCACCTGGCGCGGCGCCAGTACGAGATGTACTGCGACACGTACACCGAACTGATCGAACAGCTGCGCCGCACGACGGACTTCGAACTGACCGTCCCCGTCCCCGTCCTGGCCCGCTACCTGGCCGCCATGACGGACGGCCTCACCCTCAACTTCCTGGTCCTGGGCGACGACACGACCTGGACGAGCATCCTGGACACCATCACCGACCACGTCTCCGGCCTCGTCCGCGAGGAGGCCGGCCCCTGAGGACCGCGACGCCGGCGGCGGCCCGCGCTCTCAGCGGGCCGACGTGGCGATCAGCTGGTCCAGGAGGGCGATCAACACGTCCCGGCAGGAGGCCCGTTCGCGGGCGTCGAAGAGGAGGACCGGGGTGTGCTCGGGCAGGGCCAGCGCCTCGCGGATCTCGTCCGGTTCGTAGGGGTGCTCGCCGTAGAACCCGTTGACGCCGATGACGAACGGGATCTTCCGGCGTTCGAAGAAGTCGATCGCCGCGAAGCTCGACTCCGGTCTGCGGACGTCCACGAGGACCACCGCGCCGAGCGCACCGATCGCCAGGTCGTTCCACATGAACCAGAACCGCTGCTGCCCGGGCGTACCGAACAGGTACAGCACGAGGTCGTCCCCGATGCTGATCCGCCCGAAGTCGAGGGCGACGGTGGTGGCCTGCTTGTCGGGGATGCCGTCGAGGTCGTCGACGCCGAGGCCCGCCGTGGTGAGGGGCTCCTCGGTGCGCAGCGGGACGATCTCGCTGACCGACCCGACCATGGTGGTCTTGCCGACGCCGAATCCGCCGGCGACGAGTATCTTCACCGCGTCGGGAGCCGGCATCCCCTGAGGGGTGGGGTCAGAGGCGGCCAAGGCCGTCCCTCACTTTCTTCAGCAGGTCCAGGTCGGGAGTGCGGGAGATCAGCCGTGGCTGCCGTACGGTGATCCGGCCCGCCTCCAGCAGGTCGCAGAGCATGATCGCCACCACGCTCACCGGAAGGTCGAGCCCGGTGGCCAGTTCCGCCACCACGATCGGCTTGGCGCAGAGTCTGAGGATCCGGGTGTGCTCGGGCTGCGGCCGGGCCCCGCCGACGGGCTGCGGGTCCACCGCCGTCACCGTGGTGATGAGGGTGAAGTCGCTCCGACTCGGTCTGGTCCGGCCGCCGGTCAGGGTGAACGGGCGAACCAGCCGGCCCGCCGCGTCGCCTCCGTTCACCTCACTCGCCGCTGTCCGCGACGACCACGCCCGCGCGCGGGGCCGCGCTGAGGTGCTCGCCGATCTTCTTCACCAGCATGTTCATCTGGTACGCCACCACGCCGACGTCCGCGCCCTGCCGGGTGAGCACGGCGAGGTTGGCGCCGGGCCCGGCGTTGGTGAGGATGAGGAAGGCGTTGCCCATCTCTATGAGCAGCTGACGCACGGGACCGCCGCGGAAGTCCATGCTGACGCCCTTGCTGAGGCTCATCAACCCGGACGCGGTCGCCGCCAGCCGCTCGGCGTCGTCGCGCAGGAACGCGGTGGACTTGCTGACGACCAGCCCGTCCTCGGAGAGCACGACGGCATGGTCGACCTCGGCGACCCGGTCCACCAGTCCGGTGAGCAGCTGGTCGAGCTGGCTGTGGGTGGCGGGGATGGGGCGTGTCATCTGTGTGTCCTTCATGAGCGGGCTGCGGCGGGGAAGTCGATGGGGACGTCAGGGGCCGGAGGCGGGGACCCGGTCTCCCGGGGCGACGGAAGCGGATTCCTCCCCCCGTACGTACTCGGGTTCCGCCTCGTCGTCACGGGCCTGAAGTGTTCCGCGCTGGAAACCGGCGAGCGAGGAGGCGGCTCGCTCGGCCGTGAAGTCATCGTCGTCGTCCCCGTCGGGGCAGGGCGCCGCCTCCTCCATCAGCTCGGCCGCCAGGCTGGTCTGCGGCACCCGCCGGGGCAGCGGGACCCGGCCTCCGTTCGTCCGGTCCGAGGACGTGCGGGCCGCGCTCCCGGTGCCGTTCGCCGCCGGGGTCTCGGCGGGCCGGGTGGACGCGGCAGGCCCGTCCTCCGGCTCGGGTTCGGGCTCGACCCCCACGGGCTCGACCCCCACAGGTTCGGCCTCCGCGGCGGCGACCCGCCGGGCCACGAGGGAGGACCGCACGGGCGGCTCGTCCTCGTCTGTGCCGTCCGGCTCGGGTTCGGGCGCCTCGTGGACGACGATGTCGTGCGGGATCAGCACGATCGCGGTGGTGCCCCCGTACGGCGAGGCCCGCAGCGTGACGGCGATGCCGTGCCGGGTGGCGAGCCGGGCGATGACGAACATGCCGAGCCGGAGGTCGTCGGCGAGGGCCACCACGTCGAACTGCGGGACCACCGCCAGCTGGGCGTTGAACGCCTCGTAGTCCTCCTCGGACATGCCGAGCCCGCGGTCCTCGACCTCCAGGGCGAGGCCCTTCGCCACGATCGCCGCGCGCACGCTCACGGGGCTGGGGGCCGGCGAGTACGAGGTGGCGTTGTCGATCAGCTCGGCGAGGAGGTGGATCACGTCGGCCACAGCCGGCGGGGCGATCCACACGTCGTCCTCGGTGTGCACCTCGACGCGCTGGTACTGGGCGACCTCGCCGACGGCGCTGCGCAGGATGTCGATCAGCGCGACCGGATCGGTCCACGTACGGCCGGGCCGCTCGCCGCTGATGATGACGAGGTTCTCCTCGTAGCGGCGCAGCTGGCTCGCGGTGGAGTCCAGCTCGTACAGGCCCTTGAGGATCTCCGGGTCCTGGTGCTGGCGCTCCAGCTTGTCCAGCTTGGTGAGCTGGAGGTTGACCAGGTTCTGGCTCTGCCGGGCGATGCCGAGGATGACGCGCTGGAAGCCGCGCCGGGTGTCGGCGAGCTCGACGGCGGTGTGCACGGCGGTGCGCTGGGCCGCGTTGAACGCCTTGGCGACCTGGCCGAGTTCGTCGGTGCCGTAGTCCAGCGGGGCCGCCGCCGTGTCGACGTCGACCTTCTCGCCGCGCTCCAGGCGGGCGACGACGTCGGGCAGCCGCTCCTGGGCGAGGCTGAGGGTGGCGGTCCTCAGGCCCCGCAGCCGCAGCGACAGGGAGCGGGTGATGTGCCAGGACATCACGACGCACAGCAGCAGTGCTGCGAGCCCGGCGGCGCTGAGCGAGGCGGCCTTGATGAGCAGTCCGCGGGCCTCCTCGCCACTGCGGTCCAGCAGGGCGCCGGTCTGCTCCCGGATCAGCTTCTCGTACTGGACGGAGAGACTGGTCATGGCGGTGTCCCAACGGTCCCGGGAGTCGGGCAGGGGGGTCCTGCGATTCTTGCCGGTGCCGGTGGCGTGGGCCGAGAGGACCTGGTCCTCCACCGCCTGGAGGTTCTGCCAGTCCTTGTCCCGGACGATGCGCTCGACCTCGCTCTTCACCACCCCTTCGAGTGAGGGCACGAGCTGGTTGTCGACGAGCCAGCGCCGGGCGTTGACCACCTGCGCGAAACGCTGACGGGAGGCGTCGTCGAGTTCCCCCGCGGGCCAGTTCAGGGTGAGGAGGGCGTCCTCCTGGGAGACCAGCTCCGCCGCCTGTTCGAGGGTGACGAGCGGGCCGGCCTGGGAGGTGAGGTCGCCGTCGTCGACCTGGGACAGCTCCTGGAAGGCGTGGATCTGGCCGTCGATGATCTCGGTGTACTGGTCCAGGATCTGCTCGGGGGTGATGTCGGTGGGGTTGTCCACCTGGCCCCGGTAGTACTCCAGACTGCCGGAGCCGGCCATCACCGAGTACAGCCGCTCGCCGACGCGGTCGGGGGCGTCCTCGATGGCGTCCGCCTTCGCGGCGAGCCGGGTGACCGCCGCGTCCGTCTTCCCGCGCTGTTCCTCCAGGGCCGCCATGGAGCTGCCGGGGGCGGCCATGTAGGCGGCGGACAGGGCCCGCTCCCGCTGGAGGGCCAGGGTGGCCTCGGTGCCCATGGCGCCGGTGGACTTGCTCAGCCCCGTCTGCGCCCGCAGCCGCAGCCCCTCGGAGAACATCTGCGTCGTCGTCATGGCCCAGCTCGCGGTGAGCGTGACGCTGGGGATGAGAGCCAGCAGGATCAGCGAGAGACGTATGGAGCCGAGACGGCGCCGGGCGCCGGTCCTTGAGGGCATCGTCGTCCTTGGGCGGTTGCGGGGAGCGGAAGGGTTTCGGGGGCGGGGCTTCGGCGGCCGCGGGTGGTGGGTGGTCACCCGTCAGTACGGTGCACAGGGGATGCGCAGGATGTTATCCGCACAAGTGAAGGCGTGCGTCCAGGGACGTCCAAAGCTTGGTGCCGCCGTTACCGGACCGTTCCGGATGGTTGGGATCCGTGGCGAACCCGTGTCCGAACGGAGGGTTCTGTTCGGTGCCGGCGGCGGATGCGTGAGGGCCGTGTGCCCGGTGTGCGGGCGTGCCGTTCGCATCGTGTCCGCGCGGGGCGTCGGCATCGCGTCAGCGGGTGCCGTTCGCGGCGAACTTCTCGATCCCGGCGATGTTCTTCTTGGTCACGAACGCGGGGCCGGTGAGCACCGGTTCCACACCGCCGCCGCTGATGTTGCCGTTGGTGCGGTGGAGCCAGAGCCCGTCGACCGCGAGGTAGCCCTGGAGGTACGGCTGCTGGTCCACGGCGAACTGCACGGCGCCGCTCCTGACGGCCTTCACCATGTCCGCGTTGAGGTCGAAGGTGGCGACCTCGGCCCGGTCCCCCGCGTCCTTGACGGACTCGACGGCGGCGAGCGCGTACTGCGCCCCGAGGGTCACGACCTCGTCGATGGAGGGGTCCTGACGGAGCTTCGCGGCGATCACACCGGTCACCTGGTCCATGTCGGCGCCGTCGACGTAGAGGTTCTCGGTCTGTCCGCCGAAGGTCTTGCGGACGCCGGCGCAGCGGGCCTCCAGGGCGACGTTGCCGCGTTCATGGATGACGCAGACGGCGTGCCGGGCGCCGCGGGCGTCCAGTTCCTTGCCGAGCGCCCGTCCGGCGACGGACTCGTCCTGGCCGTAGAAGCCCAGCAGGCCCTGTGCCCGCCAGGCGTCGATACCGGAGTTGAGGGCGACGACGGGTATGCCGGCGGCGCGGGCCTCGGCGACCGCGCCGCGCATGGCCCGGGGTTTGGCGAGGGTCACCGCGATGCCGTCGACCTTGTCGGCTACCGCGTTCCGCACCAGTTTCGCCTGGCCCGCGGCGTCGGGGTCGCTGACGAACGTGAGGTCGATGCCGTCCTTGGCCGCCGCGGCCTCCGCCCCCTTGCGCACCCGGTCCCAGAAGACGTCCCCCTCCGCCCCGTGGGCGATGAGGGCGACCTTCATCCCGCTTCCGCCCGACGCTCCGTCACCCGCGTCGGAGTCGCCGCCCGTGAGGACGGAGCAGCCGGTGACGGTGAGACAGACGGCGGCGGCGAGGGCCACGGCGCGGAACAGGAGGGAGGAACGGCGGGCGGCGGAGGCTGGGTTCATGAGGGTGCGGCACCTCGCTGTGCGACCAAGGCGGGACGTCGGGGAGGCGAAAACACGGCGATTCCGCGCTGACGTGCGGCGACTGGCTGACTTTCGCTGGGCGGAGCCAATCGCGTGTGACGCCCGGTAGTCAAGCGACCAACGAAATCGATGTGCTGCTGTGACAGGTCGGACGCGACCTGCGCACACGTGTCACCCACCAGGAATCCCGCAAATCCGGCACCACTCGTATCCGGCCAACTCCCCTGCCCTGTCGTGGCTTTCTCCGGATGGCCTGAACCCGCCCGGAAGGGCGGCAACCTCTTGGCGCGCGGCGGCGACTGCTCGGCTGACCGGCCATCCCCCCACACGGAACGGAAGCGACTCGTGACTGAGACCCGAAGCAAGGCCCGCCACCGCAGGAGGAGGACGGCGCTCGTGGCCGGCCTCCCCCTGGCTCTGACCGCCGCCGGAACCATGGCGTACGGCTCCGTCTTCGGAGCGTTCGGCGAGGACGCCCGGCCGCTCGCCGCGGCGGCCGGCCCCACGTGGGCCACGGAGGCCGCCGACGGCTTCGCCTCGGTCGACGCCCTCGGCCAGAAGGGCACCTACGGCGGCCGGAACGGCCGAACGGTCACCGTGAGAACCCTCGCGGACCTGGAGAAGTACGCGACGGCCACCGAGCCGTACGTCATCGTGGTCGCCGGGACGATCGCCATGAACCCGGTGGGCAAGGAGATCAAGGTCGCCTCGGACAAGACGATCGTGGGCTCGGGAACGTCCGGGCACATCGTCGGAGGCGGCTTCTTCCTGGGCTCCGGCGTGCACAACGTCATCATCCGCAATCTGACGATCCGGGACTCCTACCAGGGCACCTGGAACGACAAGGACCACGACTTCGACGCCATCCAGATGGACGGCGCCCACCACGTCTGGATCGACCACAACGACCTGCGCCACATGGCGGACGGCCTGATCGACAGCCGCAAGGACACCACCTACGTCACGGTGTCCTGGAACAGGATGAGCCAGAACAACAAGACGTTCGGCATCGGCTGGACCACGAACACCACCGCGGAACTGACGATCCACCACAACTGGTTCCGGGAGACCGAGCAGCGCAACCCGTCCACCGACAACGTGGCCCACGCGCACCTGTACAACAACTTCCTGGAGGACGTGTCCGGCACGGACATCGCCTCGTCGTACGGCAACTACGCGCGCGGCACCACCAGAATGGTCCTGGAGAACAGCTACTTCCAGGGCATGCGCAACCCGGTGACGAAGGACGCGACGGCGTCCCTGGTCCAGCGCGGCAACGTCTTCTCGGGCACCTCCGGCCGCAACGAGAGCGGCGGCACCGCCTTCGACCCGAAGACGTACTACCCCTACACCCTCGACAAGGCCGCCGATGTGCCCGCCCTCCTCAAGTCCGGTGCCGGGCCGCGGAGTTCGATCGGTACGACGGCCACGACGAAAGCCGCCGCGGCCACCACGCTGACCGTCGCCAAGGACGGCAGCGGCCAGTTCACCAGCGTGCAGAAGGCCGTCGACGCGGTGCCCGCGAACAACGCCTCGCGGGTCATCATCTCGGTCAAGCCGGGCACCTACCGGGAACTCGTCAAGGTCCCGTCCAACAAGCCGCACGTCACCGTCCAGGGCTCGGGCGCCAGCCGCAAGGACACGGTGATCGTCTACAACAACGCGTCCGGCACGCCCAAGCCGGGCGGCGGCACCTACGGCACCGGCGGCAGCGCCACCGTCGCCGTCGAGGCCGACGACTTCCAGGCCCGCAACCTGACGATCTCCAACGACTTCGACGAGGCCGCCCACCAGTCCCTCGACGGCCACCAGGCGGTCGCCCTGCGCACCGCCGCCGACAGGGTCGTCCTCGACGGCGTCATCGTCACCGGCGACCAGGACACTCTGCTGCTCGACACGGCGTCGAAGGACAGGCTCGGCCGTGTCCACGTCTCGAACTCCTACGTCATCGGCAACGTCGACTTCATCTTCGGCAGGGCCACGGCCGTCATCGACCGGTCGGTCATCACCCTCAAGAAGCGCTGGAACGGCACCTCGGCCGGTTACGTCACCGCCCCGAGCACGGCCGCGGGCCGCAAGGGCATCCTCATCGCCAACTCCACCGTCAACGGCGACGTCTCCGACCGGAGCTTCTACCTCGGGCGTCCCTGGCACGCGGGCGGCGACGCCTCCCTCGACCCGCAGACGACGGTCCGCAACACCACCCTGAGTGCCGCCGTGAAGACCACGCCGTGGACCGACATGAGCGGCTTCTCCTGGAAGGACGACCGCTTCGCCGAGTACAAGAACAAGGGTCCCGGCGCGGGCGGCGCGAGCGGTGACCGCCCGCATCTGACCGATGCGCAGGCCGCCGACCAGGAGGTCGCGGACTGGCTGGCCGGCTGGACACCCGGCTCCTGACGCCTCCAACCGAGGAGCCCCGGCCCCGTGGCTCGCCGTGCGGCGCCGGCCGCCGCACGGACGCACCGCCCCCGGTTTCTGTTATCGCGCCGGGGCCGGTGCGTCTCCGGTCCGTGGCCCGCGCACACGGCGCACACCGCGCGCAGCGAGCCGTGAACCGTACCCGAGCCCCGAGGACCCCCACGTGACAGCACAGATGAGCCGCCGGACCCTGCTCAAGGTCGCCGGAACCACCGCGGGCGCGGTGGGCATCGGCATCGGCACGGGCACGGAGGCGACGCCGGCCTCGGCGGCGGGCGGCGCCTTCGCTCACCCCGGTCTGCTCCACACCACGGCCGATCTGCGACGGATGGCCGCCGAGGTGAAGGCGGGCGCCCGGCCCCAGACCGCGGGCTTCGCGAGACTCACCGCCAACCGGCACTCCGGGAGCGACTGGCGGGCCAACCCGCAGTCCGTCGTCACGCGCGGCGGCGACGGCCCGCAGAACTACGGGATCCTCTACAACGACGTGCACGCCGCCTACCAGAACGGACTGCGCCACCACGTCAGTGGCGACACCGCGCACGCCGACACCGCCGTAGCGATCCTCAACGCCTGGTCGGCGAAGCTGACCGCCGTCGAGGGCAGCGCCGACCGGTTCCTCGCGGCAGGTCTGTACGGCTACCAGATGGCCAACGCCGCCGAACTCGTCCGCGACCACGACGGCTTCGAAGCGGACCGCTTCCAGGAGATGCTGACCGGGGTCTTCGCCCGGCCGAGTGAGGACTTCCTGCGCCACCACAACGGCGCCGTCATCACCAACTACTGGACCAACTGGGACCTGTGCGCCATGGCCTGCGTCCTGGCCACCGGCATCTTCTGCGACGACCGGGCCCGGGTCGAGCGCGCCGTGGACTACTTCCAGCACGGCAAGGGCCTCGGCGCCGTCAGGAAAGCCATCCCGGTCGTCCATGACGACGGCCTCGGCGAGTGGCTGGAGGCGGGCCGCGACCAGGGTCACGCCCTGCTGGGCGTCGGCCTCATGGGCACCTTCTGCGAGATGGCCTGGAACCAGGGCATCGACCTGTACGGCTACGACGACAACCGCTTCCTCAAGGGCGCCCAGTACGTGGCGAAGTGGACCCTGGGCGGCAAGGTCGCCTACACGCCCAACACCCGGGCCAAGGGCGCCGTCGACGGCTGGTCCGGCAGGGAGACCGCGTCCGCGGCGGCCGCCGTCGACCCGAATATGACACGCCCCGTCTGGGCCATGATCGCCAACCACTACACCCGGCGCCGCGGCCTCGACGCCCCGTACCTCACCCGGGTCGCGGCCCGGTCGGCACCCGAGGGCGGTGGCGGCGACTACGGCCCCAACAGCGGCGGCTACGACCAGCTCGGCTTCGGCACCCTGGCCTTCACCCGGGACCGGGCCACCCCCGCCGAGGCGGCGGCGCCCCCGTCGGCGCCGGGCGGCACGGCGGACACGCGGTCCTCAACGAAATCCGGCTCGGGCACCGGCTCGGCGGCGCGGCGGGGCGGCACCCCCGGCTCGTCCGGGTCCTCCGGCACCGCCCCGTCCTCCTCGTCCGCCGGCGCCCAGGGCGGACGCGGCGCGGACCTGGCCGCGACCGGCCTCTCCGACGTCCCGGCCTGGACCGCGGCCGGCGGTGTCGCCGCCCTCGCCGGCGGTCTGCTCCTGCTGCGCCGCCGTCACCGATCCGGCGGTCCGTCCGAGGAGTGACGGGGCCGCACGCAACGTCCTCGCAACCTGACGGGGCGTTGACTGCGGCCATGGATGTGGTCCCGCGTGTAGAGCTGACCCCCGCGGCCGCCGACCTGCTCCGGCGGCTGCGGGCGGCCCACGGCCCCCTGATGTTCCACCAGTCGGGCGGCTGCTGCGACGGCAGCGCCCCCATGTGCTACCCGGACGGCGAGTTCCGTACGGGCGACTCGGACGTCCTCCTCGCGGAACTGCACGTCGACGGGGTCGACGAGGCGGTGGGCTTCTGGATGTCCCGCGGCCAGTACGAGGTGTGGCGCCACACCCGGCTCACCGTGGACGTCGTCCCGGGCCGGGGCAGCGGCTTCTCCCTGGAAGCACCCGAAGGAGTGCGTTTCCTGATCCGTTCCCGCGTCGTCGGCCCGGAGCCGCCGCCCGGCCGGTAGTCGTCTGGTGCACTTCCCCCGGGTCCTGGGACGGTTGACGAGACATCAGGGGGCACCGTGACATGTCGTGGCGGACGGTTCAGGACGGTACTGACGGTTCTCGCGGCGTGGAGTGTGCTCACCGGCGCGGCCCTCGTGGGGGCGGCCCCGGCCACCGGCGCGCCCCGGCCCGCCGACCTCGCGCCGGGCGTCGCGTACACCGAGTTCGATGTGACGGGCGCGCAGGGTGTGGCGCACGCCCATGTGCTGAGCGTCGATCTGCGCGATCGCCGGGTGGGTGTCGGCCTGCTGTACCCGGGGGCGGTGGCCGCGCGGCAGACCGTGTCCCGGATGGCGACCGCCGCGGGCGCCGTGGCCGGGGTGAACGGCGACTTCTTCAACATCACCGAGGTCCAGCACCCGGGTGTCACCGCCACGGGCGCCTCCGTGGGCCCGGCGATCGCCCGCGGGCACGCCCTCAAGGCCGCCGTGCCGGACGGCCAGCGCTTCGGCCCCGCTCTGCCGCCCGGCACCAGCACCAAGGACGTGCTCGGCGTCACGGCCGACGGCGTGGCCCGCCTCGACAGCATCGCCCTCGACGGTTCCGTCACCACCGCCGGGGGCGTCCTCCCGCTCGGGGGTCTCAACCAGTACGCCCTGCCGGTCGGTTCCGTCGGCGCGTTCACCTCCGGCTGGGGCACCGTCTCCCGGATGCGGGCCGTGTGCGGCACCGACACCGACCGGGCGGCGCCGTGCAGCACCGACGTCCACGAGGTGCTGGTCGCCGGCGGCCGGGTGGTCTCCGTCACGCCCGCGCCCGGCAGCGGTGCCGTCGCGCCCGGCGCCACGGTCCTCGTCGGCCGTGAGGAGGGCGCCCAGTGGCTGCGCAAGCTCTCCCCCGGCGACCCGGTCCGGGTACGGCACCACCTGGTGGCGGCGAGGGCCCGCACTGCCTACGCCTTCGCGCTCGGCGGCTACCCGGTCCTGCGGTCGGGCCGCCCGCTGCCGGGCCTCGACGACACGGTCTCGGCGGTGCGCACGGCCGCCGGTGTCGCCGAGGGCGGCCACCGGCTGCTGCTGCTCGCCCTGGACGGCGCCCCCGCCCACCGGTCCGGCCTCACCGTCGCCGAGGTCGCGGAGGTGATGCGGGGGCTGGGCTCGGACGACGCGTTCAGCCTGGACGGCGGCGGCTCCTCCACCCTGGTCGCCCGTGCCGCCGGCGAGAGCGCCGTGACCGTACGGAACCATCCCAGCGCGGGCGAGGAACGCCCCGTGCCGAACGGGATCGGGGTGTTCACCAAGCGATGACGGCCGGAGGACGGTGCAGGGACGGGCGGGGGTCCCGGCTCAGGGTTTGAGGCTGCTGACGATGTCCGCCGTGGCCGTCAGGCCGTTGTGGATGGTCGGCGCCAGACTCGTGCTCGCCATGGAGAAACCGAGCAGCACACAGACGGCTGCGTGCGAGAGCTTCAGCGCGCCGTTGCGCATGAAGACCACCGCCAGGATCACGAGCAGCAGCACCACAGAGATGGAAATGGCCATCGTCAACCTCCTCCGCCACGCCCATTTCGCGGCATTCGGCCGTAAGTGTGGCGTAGCGGAGGGTTGGTCCGTGCGGCTGACGTGTCCGCCGAACGTGTGGTGTCGGTGGTGTCACCAGCGCGCCCGGTGCGCGTCGAGGAAGGCTTCGAGGCCCGCGAGGTCGTCGGTGTTGAGGTGGTCCACGCCCGCGGCGAGGAGTTCGCCCCAGACCGCGTCCCGGTCCGGACCCGCGATGTCGGGCGTGGCCCAGAACCGGACCCGCCGGCCGCGCCCGTGCGCCGTGGAGACGACGGCGCGCAGCTTGGCCCGCTCGGAGTCCGGGAACGAACCGGCGCCCCGCCAGGTGAAGTTCAGCGACCAGTTGTCGGAGATCAGCGGGATGAGGGAGGCGGGCGCGGGTGTCGCGCTCACCAGATCGGCGAGCCGCCCGTCGTAGAAGGCGTGGCGCACGGTCTGCGCCTCCATGGGGACGCGGGCGGCCCGGTCCCCGGAGATCACGGCCGTCACCGGTCCGGGGTACATCCGGCCGTGCGCGTACGTCGTGAACAGGTGCCGGTGGCGCCGCAGCTGCCGGTCGAGTTCGAGGTAGGTCGCGGCGCCCTCGGTCTTGATGTCGACGAGGAGTTGCAGCGGCCCGCGGTGCCCCCGGTACACGGAGCCGTGGTGGGCGCGGACGCGGGCGGCGAGCGGCGCCAGGTAGAGGGACTCCAGGGTTCGGGCGGGGTCGAGGTCCTCGGGGTCGTGGGCGACGAGGAGTTGGCCGTCGACGAGGAAGATGTCGGCCTCGACGCTGCCGAAGCGGTGGTCGAGGGCGTCGAGGAGGGGGCGTGGATGCTCGTAGTCGTTGTGCGCGTGGGCCCGCCACAGCGGTCGGGGGCGGTGCCCGCGGTGCTCCTCCGCCAGGGCCTCGGCGGCGGGCAGGGCGAGCGGGCCGGCGAGGGCGGCGCCGAGGGTGGTGAGGGCTCTGCGGCGGGTGGTGAGGGCCATGCTCTGCCTCCCCTGAGGTGGCGTACGGGACCCCAGCGAGTATGGGGTCCGTACCGTGCAACGAGCATGTGCGGGGCAGGAGTTGGCCGGACCGCCGCCGTGCGTTCACCCCGTCCGCGCGGGGCGCGGAAAAGCCCGCCCCAGGTGGGACGGGCTCGCCGCACGCTGCCGCGCGCTGCCGTGGCGCCTTCCGTCGATGGCTGACGGCGGCTGAGGGTGGCTGCCGGTGCTGCCGGTGCTGCCGGTGCCGCCGGTGCCGCCGGTGCCGCCGATGCTGCCGATGCTGCCGGTGCTGCCGGTGGCTCAGGGTGCGCGCAGGTCGACCAGTTCGGCCAGTGCCTCCCGGTGGGCGCCCGCGGTGCCGTACGCGATCGCGTCGGCCTTGGCCCGCTTGAGGTACAGGTGGACCGGGTGCTCCCAGGTCATGCCGATGCCGCCGTGGAGTTGCAGCGCCTCCTCGGCCGCGTGGACGGCCACGGGCGCGGCGAACGCCTGGGCGACGGCCACCGCCACGTCGATGTCGTCGCTGCCGGTGGCGAGCGCGTCGGCCGCGTTACGGGCGGCCGCCCGCAGGTTGACGACCTCCAGCCACAGCTGTGCCAGCCGGTGCTTGAGCGCCTGGAAGCCGCCGACGGGCCGGTTGAACTGCTTGCGCTCCTTGAGGTAGCGGACCGTCTCGGTCAGCGTCCACTCCGCGAGGCCGAGTTGCTCGGAGGAGAGCAGCCCGGCCCCGGCGCGCAGGGCACGGCGCACGGCGGGTTCGGCGTCGCCGAGGAGGCGGCCGGGCGCCCCGTCGAACGCGACGGTCGCGAGGGGCCGGGTCAGGTCCAGGGACGGCTGCGGGGTGACGGTCGCGGCGGAGGCGTCGACCGCGTACAGGCCGCCGTCGTCGGCGGGCACGAGCAGCACATCGGCGACCGCCGCGTCCGCGACGCCGGTCAGCTCGCCGTGCAGGGCGCCGCCCTCGAACCGTACGACCTTGTAGGCGCCGCCGGCGGGGACGTTCAGCGCGACCGCGAGGGCGCCGATCCTGCGGCCGGAGGCCAGTTCGGCGAGCAGGTCGTCGGCGGCGCAGGCCAGCAGGGCCTCGGTGGCGACGACGGCGCTCGTCAGGTACGGCAGGGGGGCGACGGCGCGCCCCAGCTCCTCCAGGACGACGGCGGCCTCGCGGTGGGTGGCGCCCTGGCCTCCCCGGTCCTCGGGCACGAGGAGTCCGGCGAGGCCCATGCCCTCGGCGAGCGCCTTCCAGGCCGCCGGGTCGTGCGGGGCGCCCGTCTCCACGCGGGCGATGACTCCGGCCGCGTCGCAGTGGTCGGCGAGCAGGTCGCGTACGGCCGCGCGGAGGGCCTCTTCCTCCTCCGAGTACAGCAGGTCGGGCTGTGTACTCATCGGGCGAGGTCCTTCCAGGCGACGTCCTTGTCGGTGCGCGGCTCCGGGGGCAGGCCCAGGACGCGTTCGGCGACGATGTTCAGCAGGACCTCGGTGGTCCCGCCCTCGATGCTGTTGCCCTTGGAGCGCAGGTAGCGGTAGCCGGCGTCGCGGCCGACGAAGTCGACCAGTTCGGGGCGGCGCATGGTCCAGTCGTCGTACAGCAGGCCCTCCTCGCCGCGGAGTTCGACCTCCAGGCCGCTGATCTCCTGGTTCAGGCGGGCGAAGGCGAGTTTCATGCCGGCGCCCTCGGGGCCGGGCTGTCCGGCGACGAGCTGCTGGCGCAGCCGTTCCGCGGTGAGGCGGGCGGCCTCGGCCTCCACCCACAGCTTGAGCAGGCGCTGGTGGAGGTCGTGGGTGCGCAGCTCGGGCCGTTCGCGCCAGGTCCTGGCGACGGGGCCGATCATGCCGCCCTCGCGGGGCAGCCGCATACCGCCGATGGCGACGCGTTCGTTGTTGAGGGTGGTCTGGGCGACCTTCCAGCCGTCGCCGACGTCGCCGAGGCGGCGGGAGTCGGGGATGCGGACGTCGGTGATGAAGACCTCGTTGAACTCGGCCTCGCCGGTGATCTGCCGCAGCGGCCGGACCTCGATGCCGGGGTCGGTCATGTCGCAGAGGAAGTAGGTGATGCCCCGGTGCTTGGGCACGTCCGGGTCGGTGCGGGCGATGAGGATGGCCCAGCGGGCGACATGGGCGCTGGACGTCCACACCTTCTGCCCGTTGACCACCCAGTCTCCGCCGTCCTCGCGGACGGCGCGGGTGCCGAGCGCGGCGAGGTCGGAGCCGGCGCCGGGCTCGCTGAACAGCTGGCACCAGACCTCCTCCCCGGTCCACAGGGGCCGCAGATAGCGCCGCTTCTGCTCCTCGGTGCCGTAGGCGAGGATCGTCGGCGCGGCCATGCCGAGGCCGATGCCGATCCGCCGCGGGTCGTTGTCGGGGGCGCCCTCCGCCGCCAGGTCGGCGTCCACGACGGCCTGGAGGGAGCGGGGGGCGCCGAGGCCGCCGAGGCCCTCGGGGTAGTGCACCCAGGCGAGCCCGGCGTCGAAGCGGGCTCGCAGGAAGTCCAGCCGGTCGGTGGTGGCGGGCGGGTGCGCGGCCAGCAACTCGGCGGTGCGGCGCCTCAGTTCGGCTGCGTCGGTCATACGGCGGCTCCGTTCTCCGGTGCGGGCACCACGACGACCCGGCCGGTGGTGACACCGTCCGCGACGCGCTGGACGGCGGCCGCGGCCCCGTCGAGCGGCACCCGCTCACTCACCAGGGGCTTGACGACGCCACGCGCCGCCAGTTCGGTGAGCTGTTCGTGGCAGTGCTGGACCAGCTTCGGGTTCTTGGTGTTGTACAGGCCCCAGTGCAGGCCGAGGATCGAGTAGTTCTTGACGAGGGCGTGGTTGAGGCCGGGGCTCGGGATGGTCCCGCTGGCGAAGCCGACGACCACGATCCGCCCTTCGAAGGCGACGACCTTGGTCGACTGCGTGTAGGCCTCGCCGCCCACCGGGTCGTAGATCACGTCGGCGCCCCGGCCCCCGGTGGCGTCCTTCACGGCGGAGACGACGTCCTCGCTCCGCCGGTCCACCACCACGTCGCAGCCCAGCTCGCGGGCGACGGCGGCCTTGTCGGCGCCGCCGACGATCCCGATGACCGTGGCGCCGGCCGCCTTTCCGAGCTGCACGGCCGCGCTGCCGACCCCTCCTGCGGCAGCGTGGACGAGCAGCGTCTCCCCCGCTTCCAGGCGGGCCCGGCGGTGGAGGCCGAACCAGCCCGTCTGGTAGCCGATGTGCAGCGCCGCGGCCTCCGCGTCGTCGAGCGCCTCGGGCGCCGGCAGCAGGGCCGCGGCGTCCGCCACGGCGTACTCGGCGAGGCCGCCGTACGGCAGCGCCGGGGTGGCGATGACCCGGCGGCCGTCCTCGGTCTCGGCGCAGATCTCCACGCCGGGCGTGAACGGCAGCGGCGGGCGGACCTGGTAGTGGCCCCGGGCCATCAGGACGTCCGGGAAGTTGATGTTCGCCGCGCGCACCCTCAGCAGGACCTGGCCGTCGCCGGGCGTGGGCCGCTCCACGTCCTGGAGCCGCATCACCTCGCTCGGCTCGCCGTTCTCGTGCACTTGCCATGCCTGCATGCGGTGCCTCCACGGGACAGCTTCGTCGGACCGGGGTCGACTGACATCCGCATACTAAGCGGTCGCTTGCCCTCCGGGGAACAGTCGGCGGGCAGTAGCGTGCGTCACGGGCGGGCGGGCTTGGCCCGGACGTGCATCCGCTCCCCCTGCGGCCCGAACAGGCTGAGGAACTCCGCCGGCGCCTCGCCCGCCGCCCCGAACCAGTGCGGCACCCGGGTGTCGAATTCGGCGGCCTCCCCGGCGGTCAGCACCACGTCGTGCTCGCCGAGCACCACCCGCAGCTTCCCCGAGAGCACGTACAGCCACTCGTACCCCTCGTGGGTGCGCGGGTCGGGGACCTGCTGCCCCTCCGGCTCGACGCGCACCTTGAAGGCCTGGAGGCCGCCCGGCTGGCGGGTGAGCGGCCAGTACGTGCGTCCGTGCCGCACGATCGGCTTGGACCGGACCCGTGGATCACCGACGGGCGGCTCCCCGATCAGTTCGTCCAGCGGAACCTGGTGGGCCCGCGCGATCGGCAGCAGCAGTTCCAGGCTGGGCTTGCGCAGCCCCGACTCCAGCCGGGAGAGGGTGCTCACGGAGATCCCGGTCGCCTCCGACAGGCCCGCGAGCGTCACCTCGCGCTCCTTGCGCAGGGCCCGCAGCCTCGGCCCGACCCCGGCGAGCACCTCGTCCGTGCCACTCGCCCCGTCACTCTTCTCGCTCATGCGGCCATTGCAGTTTCGGCAAAGAGGTTTGTCAATACGGCAGCTCTCGGGCGACCGTTTCCCTGGAGGTGGTCACCATGACCCAGCAGTACGAAGTGATCGTGATCGGCGGNNGCCCTGGTCCTCGGCCGGGCCCGCCGCCGGACCCTGGTCGTCGACGCCGGGGAGCCCCGCAACGCGCCCGCCGCCCATATGCAGGGCTATCTGTCGCGGGACGGCATGTCGCCGCAGGAGTTCCTGGCCGTGGGCCGCGAGGAGATCGCCCGGTACGGCGTCGACCTCGTCCGGGGCCGGGCGGTGGACGTCACCCGCGACGAGGAGGCGGAGGACCCCGGCTTCTCCGTGTCCCTGGCCGACGGCCGGACCTTCCACGCCCGGCGCCTGGTCGTCGCCACCGGCCTCCAGGACGAACTGCCGCCGGTCCCCGGCCTCGCCGAGCGCTTCGGACGGGACGTGCTGCACTGCCCGTACTGCCACGGCTGGGAGGTGCGGGACCAGGCGTTCGGTGTGCTCGCCACCACCCCCATGAGCGTGCACCAGGCGCTGATGGTCTCCCAGTGGTCCAAGGACGTCATCCTGTTCCTGCACACCGTCCCCGAGGCCGACCTCTCCGACGACGACCTCCGCCGACTCGCGGCGGCCGGCGTCTCCGTGGTCCCCGGCGAGGTGGCGGCCCTGCTGACCGAGGCCGACCGCCTCAGCGGCGTCCGCCTCGCCGACGGCACCACCCACGCCCGCCAGGTCCTCTTCGCCGCTCCCCGCCCCCTCCCCCAGAC
>NZ_LIQX01000880.1 GCF_001418475.1 Streptomyces ossamyceticus
CACCGAGCGGGGGCTGTGCCGGGGGACCCGACGGCGTCGGCGGCTGCGCGGCGCCGTCCGACGACGATTGCCCGCCCGGAGCCGACTGCGAGCCCGAGGTCCGATGCGCGTCGCCCGACGCCGGCTGCGCGTCCGGTGATCCCTGCGCCCCTTGCCCGCCGCGCAACCTCCGGGAGCCCAGCGCCCCCAGGGAACCGAGCGGACCCAGACCGCGCAGGGGGCCCGTCGGGCCCGTGGGTCCGTTCGCCTGTTCTGGGGAGCCCGTGGCTCCGGTGTCCGCGGCCGCGTCCCGGCCACCCGGTCCGGCGGAACCTCCCGGACCGCCCGGACCGCCGGGACCGTTCGGGCCGTCCTGGGCGCCGGGTCCGATCGCCCCGCCGGGGCCGTCCGACGGCGCACCCGTGCCGGTCGGCGTGCTCGACCCGGTCGAGCCGCTCGATCCACCGGATCCGCCCGGCCGACCCAGTCCACTCAGCCCGCCGAGCAGTCCGCTCAGTCCACCCAGTCCGCTCGGTCCGGTCAGTCCGCCCGTGCCGCTACCGCCCGACGCGGTGCCGGACGGGCCGGACGCGGCTGTCGATCCGGACGCGCCGGACCCGCCTCGTTCCTGTCGTGGGGTCTCCGCAGTCTCCTCCGCGTCGCGCCGGTGCCTTCCCCGCCGGGCACGACGAGGGCCGAGGTCACCGGTCCCGTCGCCCAGTCCGCCACCGCGATGCATATCTCCACCCGAACGCATTTCTGGGCCACGTGATCCCCGCCGCGCAACCCGATCATCGTGTCAGTGACCTCCCCCGCGACCGCTCGCCGAAACGTGCGCGCAAACACCAGTCGGCAGGATCTTCGGAGCCTCTGACACCATGGCCTGTGTGAGCTATCCGTACGAAGCCCCAGTCTCTCAGACCGTCGAACGATGAGGCGCGGGCATCGTCTCGGTGGTCGGTTCGCCGACGGCCCCGTGGCTGAGATCTTCCGCGCAGTGGCCGGAGAGCGCTGGCCTACGCTGACGGCAGCACGAGCAACGGAGTCGGAAGAGTTGGAGAAAGCGCAGGTCATGCCCCAGGGACCTTATTCATACGAAGCCCCGGTTTCGCAGACTCTTTTCGAGCGCGCGGCGGCCGTCACGCCCGGCGGCGTGAACTCTCCCGTGCGCGCCTTCCGCGCCGTGGGCGGTACGCCCCGGTTCATGGTGTCCGGTACCGGTCCCTACCTCACCGACGCCGACGGCCGTGAGTACGTCGACCTCGTGTGCTCCTGGGGGCCGATGATCCTCGGGCACTCCCGTCCCGAGGTCATCGCCGCCGTTCAGGACGCCGTCTCGCGCGGTACGTCCTTCGGCACCCCCGGCGAGGGCGAGGTCGCGCTCGCCGAGGAGATGGTCGACCGCGTCGGGCCGCTGGAGCAGGTGCGGCTCGTCTCCAGCGGGACCGAGGCCACCATGTCCGCGATCCGGCTCGCCCGCGGCTTCACCGGCCGTCCCAAGGTCGTCAAGTTCGCCGGCTGCTACCACGGCCACGTCGACTCGCTGCTCGCCGCCGCCGGGTCGGGTCTCGCCACGTTCGCGCTGCCGGACACCCCCGGCGTCACCGGCGCCCAGGCCGGCGACACCATCGTCCTGCCCTACAACGACCTCGACGCCGTGCGCGCCGCCTTCGCCGCCCACCCCGGCGAGATCGCGTGCGTGATCACCGAGGCGTCCCCGGGCAACATGGGCGTCGTGCCGCCGCTGCCCGGCTTCAACCAGGGGCTCAAGGACGTCTGCGCCGAGAACGGTGCCCTGTACATCTCCGACGAGGTCATGACCGGCTTCCGCACCAGCAGGGCCGGCTGGTACGGGATCGACGGGGTCGTCCCCGACCTGATGACCTTCGGCAAGGTCATGGGCGGCGGCTTCCCGGCGGCGGCCTTCGGTGGCCGTGCCGACGTGATGGCGTACCTCGCGCCCGCCGGGCCCGTCTACCAGGCCGGCACGCTCTCCGGGAACCCGGTCGCCACCGCCGCCGGGCTCGCGCAGCTGCGGCTGCTCGACGACGCGGCGTACGACGTCGTCGACGCGGTCTCCCTCCGGATCCAGGGGCTCGTCACGGAGGCGCTCACGAAGGAGGGCGTCGCGCACACGCTGCAGAACGCCTCCAACATGTTCTCCGTGTTCTTCACGGACACCCCGGTACGGAACTACGAGGACGCCAAGACGCAGGAGTCCTTCCGGTTCAACGCCTTCTTCCACTCGATGCTGTCGCAGGGCGTCTATCTGCCGCCGTCGTCGTTCGAGTCGTGGTTCGTGTCCACCGCACACGACGAGCAGGCGGTCCAGAGAATCGCCGACGCCCTCCCGGCGGCGGCGCGAGCGGCAGCGGAGGCCACAGCAGCATGAGTGACATCACCGTCGTCCACCTGATGCGGCACGGCGAGGTCGCCAACCCGGACGGGATCCTCTACGGGCGGCTCGCCGGGTACCACCTCTCCGACCTCGGGCGCCGGATGGCCGACCGGGTCGCCGAGCACCTCGCCACCCGTGACGTCACCCACGTCGTGGCGTCGCCGCTGGAGCGGGCGCAGGAGACGGCCACGCCGATCGCCAAGGCGCACGGGCTGGACCTCGCGACCGACGCGCGACTCATCGAGGCCGACAACGTCTTCCAGGGCAAGACCTTCGGGGTCGGCGACGGCGCGCTGAAGCGGCCGGAGAACTGGAAGCACCTGGTGAACCCCTTCAAGCCGTCGTGGGGTGAGCCCTACGTCGACCAGGTCGTCCGCATGATGGGGGCGCTGGACGCGGCGAAGGACGCGGCGCGCGGGCACGAGGCCGTGCTCGTCTCGCACCAGCTGCCGATCTGGATCGTCCGGTCGTACGTCGAGCGGCGGCGGCTGTGGCACGACCCGCGGCGGCGGCAGTGCACGCTCGCGTCCCTGACGACGTTCACGTATCAGGGGGACAAGATCGTGTCGGTGGGGTACAGCGAGCCGGCGCGGGATCTGGTGCCGCCGCATCTGCTGGCCGGGGCCAAGCCGGTCAAGGGGAAGGACAAGGCCTTCGGAGCGTGAGCGCTCCGCTTGGGGGGCGGGGGACCGAGGCGGGT
>NZ_LIQX01000881.1 GCF_001418475.1 Streptomyces ossamyceticus
ACGGGAGTCTCGGGCGGCACGGGCGTCACGGGAGTCTCGGGCGGCACGCGCCCCCGCCGGGCTCCCCGCACCGCCGCCGTCGTCGTCGTCCTCGCTGTCCCCCACCGGCCCGGTGATCCTGACCTCGCAGCCCTCCACCGGCAGTCCGAGGTCCATCAACTCCACCGCGTCCGGGCCCGGCGCGGTCTCCACCGCCCGGCCCCGGCTGAGCGCGGCCCGGTCGAGTACCACCGGCTCGGCGCGCTCGCCCAGCGGCGGCACGGTCACCGCGAGCGTCGCCTCGGCGAGGCCGTAGACGGGGAGCGGGGCGCGCGGGTCGAGTCCCGCGGGGGCGGTGTGGGCCTGGAAGGCGCGCCAGACGCGTGGGGCGATCGGCTCGGCGCCGACGAGCAGCAGCCGTACCGGGCTCAGGTCGAGTCCGGCGAGCGTCGCGGCCGGGATCCGCCGTACGGCCAGGTCGAGGGCGAAGTTGGCGGCCGACAGCAGGGTCGCGCGGTGTCGGGCCGCGGCCTCCAGCCACAGGGCGGGGCGCTTGGCGAAGGACAGCGGTTCGACGCGTATCTGCCGCACCCGCGCGGCCATCGGCACCAGGTGCGTGCCGATGAGGCCCATGTCGTGGAAGTACGGCATCCACGTCGCGATGACGTCGTCGCCGGTGATGGCCATCGCCGTACGGATCTGGCGGAGGTTGGCGAGGACGCCGGCGTGGGTCAGTTCGACGCCCTTGGGGGAGCCGGTGCTGCCGGAGGAGAACTGGAGGAACGCGACGTCGTCGGGCGCGGGCCGGTGCGGTCGCCGGGGCGGGCGGCCCGCGCGGAGCGCGTCGAGCGGCAACGCCGCCACGGCCGCGCCCAGTTCGTCGAGCAGGGGCGCCGTGGAGGCGTCGACGACGACCGGCGGGCGGCCGAGGAGTTCCCACACCGGGCCGACGCGGCGGGCTTCGGGCGCGAGCGGCACGGGGACGGCGCCGGCCGCCAGCGCGCCCCAGAACATCGGCTGGAAGTCCTCGCCCCGGTCGGCGACCAGCGGCAGCGGGGTGCCCGCGGTGACGCCGGCCCCGATCAGGCCGCCCGCCACCCGCAGCGCCTCGTCGCGGAGTCCGGCGAAGGTGACGGTGTGCTCGCCGCCGTCGGCCCGCACATGAACGACGGTCCGCTCGGGAACCTCGCGTGCCGCGCCGAGCAGCACATCCAGCAGCGTCCAGGCCGACGCCCCGCCGTTCAAACCTTCATTCGATCTCTCCACCGTGCGGACCCTACAAGTCGGGCACCGCGGAACAGCACCGGCGCTCGGCCGCCGCGTGTTCCCGCCCCTGCCACGGGTCGCGTCGCCCCTGACGAAGCACTACCGGCGCGTGCTCACCAGCTGTGGGCGACGTCGACGACCAGCCGGTCGTGCAGCTGGATCACCCGGAACGGGAGCCGGGCGCGGACACCGAGACCTATCTGGGTCTCGCCCTCGAAGCTGCCCGCGAAGCGGGTGTCGCGGAAGGTGCGGTAGCCGGTGATGTCGACGCCGGGCAGCGGCTTCGCGGCCTTCCCCGGGTAGGCGACCGCGCCGGTCTCCGGGTCGTAGCTGGGCGCGGCGATCCTGACCTCCAGGACGGCGCCGCCGCCGACCGGGATGACGTCGCCCGAGCCGACCTGGTGCAACTGGTCGACGTACTGGACGTAGTAGCCGATGTGGTCGCCGCCGCCGGGGACGTCGAAGACCATGCGGTCGTAGCAGTCGTGGCGGCCGGTCCTG
>NZ_LIQX01000882.1 GCF_001418475.1 Streptomyces ossamyceticus
GGGTGACCGGGGTGACCGTGTGCGGGGCGGGGGCCGGACCGGCGTGACCGAGGTGAGGGCGAGGGCCGGCTACTTCACCTGCAGCTCCAGGATCTTGTCGTCGCCGCCATCCGGGGAGCCCCGGCCGTCCGTCTCGCTGGTGGTCAGCCAGAGTTTGTCGCCGCCGGCCGAGACGACCGTGCGCAGGCGGCCGTACTCGCCCTCCAGGAAGGGCTGGGGGTCGGCCGAGACCTTGGTGCCCTGCAAGGGGATGCGCCACAGACGCTGGCCCTTCAGGCCCGCCATCCACACCGAGCCCTCCGCTATCGCGATGCCGCTCGGGGAGGCGTCGTCCACGCTCCACACGGCCACCGGGTCTACATAGCCGGGCTTGCCCTCCTTGCCCTCCACCTCCGGCCAGCCGTAGTTCCCTCCCGGGCGGATCTGGTTCAGCTCGTCCCAGGTGTTCTGGCCGAATTCCGATGCCCACAGACGCTGCTTGCTGTCCCAGGCGAGGCCCTGGACGTTGCGGTGGCCGTAGGAGTACACCAGGGAGTTCTCGAAGGGGTTGCCCGGAGCGGGCTCGCCCTCCGGGGTCATCCGGAGGATCTTGCCGCCGAGCGACTTCTTGTCCTGGGCCAGGGGGCCCTCGTAGCGCTCGCCCGTGCTCGCGTACAGCATCTGGTCGGGGCCGAAGGCGATACGGCCGCCGTTGTGGTTGGTGCCCTTGGGGATGCCGCGGAGGATCGTGTCGGGGGCGCCGAGCTGCTCGCCCTCGGGCTTCTGGGGGTCGTACAGCATGCGGACGATGCGGTTGTCGGACTCCGAGGTGAAGTAGGCGTAGATCATGTGGTCGGAGGCGTAGTCGGGGGAGACGGCGAGGCCGAGGAGGCCGCCCTCGCCGGCCGCGGCCACGCCGGGGACCTCGCCGAGCTCCGTCTTCTTGCCCGACTCGGTGTCGATTCTGGTGATCGTGCCCTCGTCGCGGGAGGACACGAGGAGGCCGCCCTCGGGGAGGGGGGCCAGGCCCCAGGGGGTGTCCAGGTCCTCGGCGACGGTG
>NZ_LIQX01000883.1 GCF_001418475.1 Streptomyces ossamyceticus
GTGGGTCTGCTCTGCCATCCGGTCTTCTCGTCCGCTCTCGGTAGTGATCGGTGGGGTGGGGAAGGGCTGGGCCGGTGTCAGTGGGGTGCGGGGGTGGGCGACTCCGCGCTGCCCACCGAGGTGCTGTACTCCGTGCGCGTGCTGGACCGTTCGACGAAGCGGTCCTTCAGCCAGCGGTAGGTGGTCACGTCCTCGCTGGACGGATACGCGGACGGGTCGCCGTACCGGTCGTTCTCGTACAGCTGCCGGGTCACCAGCAGGTCCCCGCGGTCGATCTCCGCGTACACCGGCGGCTGTTCGGAGAGGAAGACGCTGCGGTACTTGCCCTTCTCCGAGCGGTACACGTACGAGGCCACGCCGACGGCGTCCGCGCAGGACAGCACGTTCACCACGATGTCGTCCGCCGAACCCCCGGTCAGATCGCCGTAGATGACGTCGATCGGCGGCTTGTCGGCCACGCACGGCTCCAGGTCGGCCTTCACCGCCTTGCTGACCTGTGGGTCGGCCCGGACCAGCCGCACGACCTCGTCCACGCTCGGCTGGTCGCCGTGGGCCGAGGCGGAGACGGCCGGTGACGCGGCGCCGCCGGTCAGCGAGTCGCTGTCCGCGGGGCCCTCGTCGCGTGCGCCGGTGCCGCCCGTGCCGCAGGCGGAGACGGAAAGGCCGAGGGCGGCGAGCACGGCCACCGCCGTGATCACCGCCTTCGAAGCCTGCCTGGCCCCTTGGCCGGGGCCGGCCGCTGTGCTCAGGCCGCGCAACGCTCCTGCTCCTTGTTCGGTGCGAGCGCGCGGGCGGCGCGCTCTGCGAGGTCCCGCGACTCCAGTTCCTCGCGGAGCCGGGCCAGCGCACGGTGGAGCGTGCTCTTGACGGTTCCGGCCGACATGCCGAGGGCGGCGGCCGTCTCCTCCGTGGACATCTGCTCCCAGTGTCGCAGCACCACGACGCTGCGCTGCTTCGGAGCGAGCACCTTCATGATGTCCATGAGGAGCGCGCGGTCCGCGTGCTGCTCGGTGGAGTCGTCGATGCAGGCGTCCGGGAGCTGCTCGGTGGGAACTTCCTCCAGCTTCCGGGCCCGCCACCACTCGGTCCGCGTGTTGATCATGACCCGGCGCAGATACGCGTCCGCCAGCCGCTTGTCCGCGATGCCGTCCCAGCGGCCGTACGTCCGGGCCAGCGCCGTCTGCAGCAGATCCTGGGCGTCCACCGGGTCCGGGACGAGCCGGCGGGCGCTGCGCAGCAGCGCGTCCTGCCGGGTGCGGACGTACTCCTCGAATTCGAGCACCTCGCCGTGCGCCATGATCAACCGCCTCCGTTCCCCGTTTGCCGACCCGCGCGCGGTCTGCGCTGTCGGTTCTCCGCTCCGTCGTGCCGCCGAACGCGTTCTGGTCGCGCGTTCCGCCGCCGCGTCCCGCTGGTTCGTTCGCGTGTTCCCGCGGTACGTCGAAGAAGCTACGGAGCTGTTGTCACGGGGGTGTCCGAGGCAGCCTGCGGAGAACGCTCGGCTGTCCGTCGGTTGTGTAACAGAAGTAGGAACGGGGTAAAGCGAGGGGCGATTCGGGGCGGGTATCGGGTGGTTCGCCCCGACGGGGCCCGCCGGATGGCCGTTACGGAGCCGGCCGCGTCACGGACTCTGCGGGATCTGCGGCGTGGGGTCCGCCGAACTCCGTTGTGGAGTCCGCTGTGTCGGCTCCGTGGAGCCCGCTGTGCCGGCTCTGTGGGGTTCGGCGTGTCTGCCCCGTGGAGTCCGCGGGAGGTCCGTCGCGGACTCCGGTCGGGGCGGGCGCGGCCGGGTGACGACCGTCAGGTGAGGGGGAGTCGGTAGAAGCCGTCGGGGAGGGGCTCCACGAGTCCGTCGGAGACCAGGCCGTCGAGCGCCCGGGCCCGCTGCACCGGCTCGTCCCAGACCCGGTCGAGCACCGTCTGCGGTACGGGTTCCACCGCGTCCCGCAGGACGGCGAGGAGCTTGCCGCGCACCTGCCGGTCGGTCCCGGCGTACGTCTGGCCCCGACGGGCCGGCCCGTCGTGCGCGGGCTTCCCGGCGAGCCGCCAGGCGCACTGCGCGGCGATGGGGCAGTGGTGGCAGGACTCGTTCTTCGCCGTGCACACCAGCGCGCCCAGCTCCATCGACGCGGCCGCCCAGCGGGACGCCGTGCCGTCGTCCTGCGGCAGCAGGGCCCGAGCCAGCTTCCGTTCGGCGGCCGTCGTGGCGTTCGGCGGGTACTGCGTGCCGGTGACCGCGCGGGCGAGGACCCGGCGGACGTTCGTGTCCAGCACGGCGTGCCGCTGCCCGTACGCGAACGACGCCACGGCCGCCGCCGTG
>NZ_LIQX01000884.1 GCF_001418475.1 Streptomyces ossamyceticus
GTGGATCGGGCGGGCGGGGCTGGAGGCGGCGCTGCGGGCCCATGACGGACGCGGCGGCGGCTCGAAGGCTCTCCTGGGGCGCCTGGAGGGCGCGTTCGGCCCACCGGACAGGCTGCCGGGGCAGCTCTACCCCCGGTCCGACCGTCCGGCGGTGCTGGCCTCCTTCGCGCCCGAGGTGGCCGCCTGCGCGGGCGAGGACCCGGTGGCGGCGGACATCCTGCGCGCCGCGGCNNGCCCGACGTCGGGCGAACCCCTGGTGGCGCTGACCGGCGGCCTGTTCAAGCTGGGCGCCCCTCTCCTCGTACCACTGGAGGAGGAGTTGACACAGCGGCTGCCGCGGGCCCGGAGGGTACCCGGGGAGGGCGATCCGCTGCACGGCGCCGTACGGATCGCGACCGATCTGGCCACCGGCAACCTCCGATTGCCGTACGACGATCGGCTGTTGTACACAGTGGCCGAAAAGTAGTACCTGAAATACGGACCAAAGCAGCCTGTCGGACAAGCACCACTGTGGCCCGTCAAGAGCACTGCTCGGCAGATAAATGCGGTATCGATCGGCCCGATCGACCCGTAACCCATCAGACAAATCCGGACGGATACCGCTCACCTGCACCCTCCCCGAACAGGGGAACCCCGGAAACAAGTAACATGCGGCGCCATGAGCTCCCCCACTGGGCCCGCGTCCGGCCTGCCAGTACGAATGCCGCGACCCCGCCAGCCCGGCCGGCACCGCCGACCGGAACCCCTGGCGGCTCCCGAGGGCGCGCCCGCGCTGCTCCTCGCGGTGCCGGGCACGCCCAGCGCCGCCACGCGCAGCCTCGCCGAGGAGGTCGTGAGCATCGCGCGCTCCGAGCTGCCCGGCCTGGACGCCCGCATCGGTTACGTCGACGGCGGCGGCGACGAGTTCCCCACGCTCCAGTCGGTGCTCACGGGCGCCGCCGAGGAGCGCACCGCCCGTTACGAGCAGGCGCGCGCCGCCGGACTCGACGTCAAGGAGCCGGACGGCCCCGTCGCCGTCGTCGTGCCACTGCTGGCCGGTCCGGACAACGCGACGCTGCGCCAGGTCCGCCAGGCGGTCATGGAGAGCCGGATCGCGGCCGAGCTGACCGATGTCCTCGGCCCGCACCCGCTGCTCGCCGAGGCGCTGCACGTGCGGCTGTCGGAGGCGGGTCTGGCGCGTGCCGACCGTGCCCGGCTGTTCACCGTCGCCACCGCCGCGGACGGCATCGTCCTCGCCTCCGTGGGGGGCGACGAGGCCGTGCAGGCGGCCGGTATCACGGGCATGCTGCTGGCCGCGCGTCTCGCGGTGCCGGTGATGGCCGCCGCGCTCGACCAGGAGGGTTCGATCAGCTCCGTGGCCGAGCAGCTGCGCTCCTCCGGTTCCCAGCAGCTCGCGCTCGCGCCCTACCTGATAGGGCCGGAGATCGACGCCGCCCTCATCGCGGACGCCGCGGCGGAGGCGGGGTGCTCGGCCGCCGAGGCGCTCGGCCCGTACCCGGCGATCGGCAAGCTGGCGCTCGGCAAGTACACGACGGCGCTGGGCATCGCCCCGCCGCAGCAGCAGGGCCTGCCGGTCCGCTGACTCCGGCCGCGCCCGGTCCGTCTCGACCCGTACGGCCGAGGGCCCG
>NZ_LIQX01000885.1 GCF_001418475.1 Streptomyces ossamyceticus
ACCCCACTCCGCCCCCGCCCCGGCTCGCGCCGCCCGGCTCAGCGGGTCGCCGGCGCGGGGGAGGGCACCTTGCGCAGCAGTGGCGCGGAGCTGCCCCGACCGGTGGCGCCGCCGGAGGGCCGCCCGCCGACGTACTGGGTGTGCAGGCTGTCGTCGATCCGGCAGAGGATCCCGGTGGTGCGACCGGGCGGCGCGCCCGGGTCGAGCTTGGCGGTGAACGACGCCAGCCGGTCGTAGAGGGTCCGGCAGCGGGCCCCCGTGGCGGACAGCTCCGCCGTCGTGGCCGTGTGCAGGGCGTCGAGGACGAGGACGAGGTTCTGCCCGGACAGCAGCACGTCCTGCATGCCTCCCTCGGCCTTGGTGACGCGGCCCGGCGGCAGGTTCGGGTCCGCGGTGAACCGGCCCGCCCTGCTCACACCGGGACCGATCCGGTCGTAGGGGTCGCGGGTGCTCTGGGTCCAGTTCGGCTCCCAGACTCCGAAGGCGGCGCGCGCCATGAAGGTCCAGGTGTCCTCGTGGCAGCGCAGCGTGAGGTACGAGACGCCGGCGGCCCGGCGGAGCGTGCGGTGGTGCTCGTCGAGCGCGACCCGGTTCTCCGCGAGCGCCGCCAGGAACAGGGCCCGGTCCTCCTCACGCCATCGCCGCTCCTGCTCCTCGCGTTGAACCTTCAGCTCTCGACCGAGCTGCTGGTTCCTCGTGTACTGCTCGACGAACGTCTTGACCAACGACTTGAACATGGGGCGCCTGCTGGGGTCGGCCGGACAACCTGGGTCTTGCAGCGGCCCAACGACCCGCGACGGATCTTGGTCACGCCACCCGCGCGACGTCGGGCACACCCGGCGGGCACACTTTCTGTCGGCGCGTCAATTGTTGTGCACCACAAGCCAGTTGACCTTCCCGGGCTGGTGCGGACGATCCGTCGGTGAGTTCCTGTGGCGCACTGCCTCGATCGAGCGGTGAACGTTAAGGTCGGATTCATGAACGCACGGCTGGCCCTGCTCGGCACGGTGGATCCCGGTGTCGCGGAGAGCGAGGTCTTCCGCCTCGCGCTCCAGCACGCGGTCGGAGAACTCGGCGCTCTCGGCGGCATGATCCACCTCCGCGGGCCGATGTCGGCGCTCCGTCTGGTGTCGGCGACCGGCCTCCCGGCCGCCCTCACCCGCCCCTGGGAGATCATCGACCAGGAGGGCCCCCTGCCCCCGGCCCGCGCCCTCCACCGCGACCACGGTTCCTGGGCGCCCATCGCGTCCGTCGACCCGGCCTGGCCCGGCACCGGACTCGCCGCCCTCCCCATGGCCGGCGGCGACCGGGCGATCGGCACGCT
>NZ_LIQX01000886.1 GCF_001418475.1 Streptomyces ossamyceticus
CCCGGTGTACGGCTCGAAGTCCTCGGTGGTGCGGCCGGTCGCGGCGGCCGGTCCGGAGGACGTCCGGCGGGCCGTGGACGCCGCCGACGCGGCGTTCGAGGACTGGGCGGCCCTCGCCCCCTTCGCCCGGCGGGCGATCTTCTTCAAGGCCGCCGAACTGCTGGAGGGCCGGGGAGAGCAGGTCGCCGAGATCATGGCGCGGGAGGCGGGCGGCACCCGCCCCTGGGCGCTGTTCAACGTGATGCTCGCCGCCAACATCCTGCGCGAGGCGGCCGCCGCGATCACCGCCCCGCGCGGCGAGGTGCTCAGCTCCCAGAAGGAGGGCGCGCTGAGCCTCGCCGTCCGTGAACCGCTCGGCGTGGTCGCGGCGTTCGCGCCGTGGAACGCGCCCGTCATCCTCGGGGTACGGGCCGTCGCGGCGCCGCTGGCCGCGGGCAACACCGTCGTCGTCAAGCCCAGCGAGGACGCGCCCATCGCCTGCGGCCTGCTAGTCGCCGACGTGTTCCGGGAGGCCGGCCTGCCCGACGGCGTCCTCAACGTGATCACCAACGCGCCCGAGGACGCGGCCGGGATCGCCGAGGCGCTGATCTCCGACGAGCGGGTGCGCGCGGTCAACTTCACCGGCTCCACCAACGTCGGACGGATCATCGGCGAGCACGCGGCCCGCCATCTCAAGCCCGCCGTCCTGGAGTTGGGCGGCAAGAACGCGGTCATCGTCCTCGACGACGCCGACGTGGACTACGCGGTCGACGCCGTCACCTTCAGCGTCTTCATGAACGCCGGGCAGATCTGCATGTCCGGCGACCGGATCCTCGTCCACGAGTCGCTGGCGGAGGAGTTCGCGCAGAAGTTCACCGCCAAGGTCGCCACGCTGCGCGCCGGCGACCCCGGCCACCCGCACACCGTGGTCGGGCCCCTGGTGACCGCCTCCGCCGCCGAGCGGATCGCGGCGCTGGTGCAGGACGCGGTCGCCAAGGGCGCCACCGTCCTCACCGGGGGCGGCCGGCCGGAGGGCGCGGTGCACCCGGCGACCGTGCTCACCGACGTCCCCAAGGACGCCGACCTGTACTACACCGAGTCCTTCGGCCCGCTCTGCGTCCTGGAGACGTTCGCCGCGGACGACATCGCCGTGAAGCTCGCCAACGACACCGACAACGGCCTGAGCTGCGGCATCATCACCGAGAACGCCACCCACGGCCTGGCCGTCGCCCGCCGGATCCGCACCGGCATCGTGCACATCAACGACCAGTCCGTGGCCGACGAGCCCCAGGTGCCCTTCGGCGGTGTGAAGGCCTCCGGCTACGGGCGGTTCGGCGGCCGCTGGGGCATCGAGGCCTTCTCGAACACCCGCTGGGTGACCATGTCCACCCAGCAGGCGCACTACCCGTTCTGAGCGACCGGGTCGGACGCCAGGAACTGTGTGGCCGCCAGCTCCGCGTACAGCGGGTCGGCGGCCACCAGTTCCCGGTGGGTGCCGACCGCGCGGACCAGCCCGGCGTCCATCACCACGATGCGGTCGGCCATCGTCACCGTCGACAGCCGGTGCGCCACCACCAGCACCGTCGTCGTCCGGGCCACGTCGGCGACCGTGTCCCGCAGCGCCGCCTCGTTGACCGCGTCCAGCTGGCTGGTCGCCTCGTCGAGCAGCAGCAGACGCGGGCGCCGCAGCAGCGCGCGGGCGATGGCGACGCGCTGGCGCTCACCCCCGGACAGCTTGGTGCCCCGGTGGCCGACCAGTGTCTCCAGGCCCTGCGGCAGCTTGGCGACCAGGCCGTCCAGCCGGGTCGTCTTCAGCACCCGGCCGAGCTCGCCCTCGTCGGCCTCGGGGTTGCCCAGCAGCAGGTTGTCGCGCAAGGTGCCGGACAGCACCGGCGCGTCCTGCTCCACATAGCCGATCGCCGCCCGCAGCCGGGACAGCTCCCACGCGGTGACGTCCCGGCCGTCGACCGTGATGACGCCCGCCTCCGGGTCGTAGAACCGCTCGATGAGCGAGAACACGGTGGTCTTGCCCGCGCCCGAGGGCCCGACGAACGCGGTCATCCCCCGCGCCGGGACCTCGAACGTCACCCCGTGGTGCACATACGGCAGGTCGTCGGCGTACCGGAAGCGGACGTCGGCGAAGGCGACCGCGGCGGGCTCGGTGTCCGGGCCCGGCAGCGGTGCGGGCCGGGCGGCCGGCTCGGCGGGCAGCCGCAGCGCCTCCTGGATGCGGGCGAGCGCGGCGGCACCGGTCTGGTACTGGGTGATGGCGCCGACGACCTGCTGGATCGGCGACATCAGATAGAACACGTACAGCAGGAACGCCACCAGCGTGCCCACGTCGATCGCGCCGGTGGCGACGCGGGCGCCGCCCACCGCGAGCACCGTGATGAAGGCGATCTGCATGGCGAGCCCCGCCGTGTTGCCCGCGGCCGCCGACCACTTGGCGGCCCGTACGCTCTGCCGCCACGACTCCTCGGCCGCCGCGTGCACGGCCTCCTCCTCGCGGTGCTCGGCGCCGGACGCCTTCACCGTGCGCAGCGCGCCGAGGATCCGCTCCAGCGAGGCGCCCATCGCCCCGACGGCGTCCTGCGCCGCTCGGCTGGCCCGGTTGATGCGGGGCACGATGACGCCGAACACCACCCCCGCGCCGAGGATCACACCGAGCGTCACGGCCAGCAGCACCGGGTCGACGAACCCCATCAGCACCACCGTCGCGACGAGCGTGAGCCCGCCGGTGCCGAGGCCGACGAGGGTGTCGGTGGTGACCTCGCGCAGCAGCGTGGTGTCGGAGGTGATCCGCGCCATCAGGTCGCCCGGCTCGCTGCGGTCCACCGCGGTGATCCGCAGCCGCAGCAGATACGACGACAGGGTGCGCCGCGCGCCCAGCACCACCGACTCGGCGGTGCGCCGCAGCACGTACGAACCCGTGGCGCCCACCGCCGCGTTGCCCACGACCAGCGCGGACATCAGCAGCAGCGCCCAGGTGATGGCGCGGTCGTGGGACAGGTCGTCGATCAGTTCACGGGCGACCAGCGGCAGGGCGAGCCCGGTCGCCCCGGTGACCAGGGACAGCAGTGCGCCCAGCAGAAGGGCCCAGCGATGGGGCCGTACATAGCCGAGCAGCAGCCGCCAGTTGGGCTGCTGCTCGGCTATGTAC
>NZ_LIQX01000887.1 GCF_001418475.1 Streptomyces ossamyceticus
AGAGGTGTATAAGAGAGAGCGCCTCGGCAGCGGGAGCGGTGGTGTTCCGGGCCGCTCCCGATGCCGAGGCGTGGCCGGCCGTCCGGGGGGTGGCGTGGTGGTGGGGGCCGCCGTGTCCGGTGTCACTGGCCATGGGCGTGCGGGCTCCTCGCGTAGGGGTCGGAGTCCAGGGCGCGGGCCCGTTCGGCAAGGCGGCCCATACGGGTGCGGGCCTTCTCCAACTGCTCCACGTCGTCGGCGGCGGGACCGGCGTCCGCGGCCAGCTCGGCCCACACGGCGATCAGGTCGCGGCCCAGGTGCAGCCCCTGGAGCGGGTCGCGGATCGCGCGCCAGGCCGCCGCCGCGCTCTGGATGTTGCCGTACGCGGCGCGGGGGTCACGCAGCCGGTGCCGGAGGGCGGCCAGGTCGAGGGACAGATGGAAGGACCTGAGCGCGTCACCGGCCAAGTAGGCGATGTACGCGGTCAGTTCACGCAGGCGGAGCACCTCGGCGTGCTGGGGGCCGAGGGTCGCCGTCGCCTGGGCCACGGTGTGCTCGGCCATCTCCGCGGCTTCCTGGATACGGCCCATCTTGACCGCCTCGTTGATGCGCGAGACGGGCTCGGCGAAGGGCGAGGGGGCCGCGGCCCCGTCGGGCTCCTCCAGGTCCAGCACGGACTCGGCGACGGCGTCGAACTCGCGCACGGGCGCCGGCTTGGGTCCGGGGTCCTCGTCCACGACCTTCCACTCCGGAGCGGAGTAGGGGTCGGCCGCGGACTCCTCCGGCGGGGCCGGTACGAGGGCGGGTTCCGGCGCGGTCACCTGGACCGGGGCCGGCAGCGGAGTCGGCGGCGCCGCCGGCGGCCAGGGCTGCGGGTCCAGCGAGACGGGCCCCGACTCCGGGACCGCGTCGGAGGAGTCGGCGGAGACGTGCTCGGCCGCGCCGACGGCCGGGTACTCCGCCTCCCCTTCGGACGTGTGGGCCGGGGCCTGAGGCACGGGGGCCTGGTGAACCGGCGCCTGATGCGGAGGCCACGGCTGCGGCTCCAGGGCGGCCGGGCTCAGCTCGGGGGCCGGGGCCTGCTGGTCCAGTGCCTGCTGGGCCGGGGCCTGCTGGGCCGAGACCTGGGCCTGGGCCGGTACGGCGTCGGCGACCTCGGCGGCGGCCGACGGGTAAGTGGGTGCGGCGGCCGGCGCATGGGCGGATGTGGCCTCGGGCGCGTGGACGGGTGCGCCACCCCGCGCGGGGCCGAACTCCCCGACCGGGGGTTCGGCGACGCCGACGGACCGGGCCGCCAACGGGCCGTATTCACCGGTCAGGGGTGCGA
>NZ_LIQX01000888.1 GCF_001418475.1 Streptomyces ossamyceticus
TGTATAAGAGAAAGGGCCATGGTCTACAAGATCGAGGGAGGGAAGCGGATTCCTCGGCCCGACTATCTGGACAGGGCGGATGAGGTGTTGGGGGCGGGTGGGCTGCTCTCAGCGATGAAGGAGGACGTGAAGAAGGTTCGGTATCCGAAGAAGGTTCGGGATATCGCGAGGATGGAAGCACAGGCGGTCGAGATCGGCGTGTACGTCGGGATGAGCATCCACGGCCTGTTGCAGACTCCGGAGCATGCGCGGGCCCTGTTCGAGGCTCGGCAACCGCCGTACTCGGAAGAGGAGGTGGAGCGACTGGTTGCCGCACGGATGGCGCGCAAGTCGGTCTTCGAGAAGTCGCCTCCGCCCCCGCTCAATATTGTCCAAGAAGAGGCGGCACTACGTCGTCGTATCGGAGGGACAATGGTGCGGCGCCGACAGCTCGAACATCTGTTGGAGGTGGCGCAACTGCGCAATGTGACGTTCCAGGTGATGCCCACGGATACCGACGCGCACCCTGGCGTGGACGGCAAGATCGAGGTGCTGAAGTTCGCGGACGGCACCGCGGTGGGGCGCTCGGACGGCGCGTTCAACGGCCGCCTGACCTCCGACCCGAGGGAGCTGCGGATCCTCGAACTGCGGTATGGCATCATCCGGGCCCAGGCTCTCACGCCGGGGGAGTCACTCGCCTTCATCGAGCAAGTGTTGGGGGAAACATGATCCGCGCAGCCTCCGCTGGGCAGACCTCTGAGCTCACGTGGTTCAAGAGCAGCTACAGCGACGGCACCGAGGGCGATAGCTGCGTTGAGATCGCCGCTGCCCCCGGCACTGTGCACGTCCGTGACTCCAAGAACCTCGAAGGTCCCCAGCTTGCGCTGGGCCTGGATGCGTGGGCGGACTTCGTGGCGTACGCCTCGGGGAACTGACCCTTCGACTGCACTGGCCCGCGTCTGGTTGTCACCGGGCGGGGGCGCGTTGGAGTGGAAGTTGCTTCCCCATCGGCTTGCAGTAGCTCCAGGTCGCTGATTCAGATCCTTGCCGATGAGATACGGGAACAGCACTTCAGCGTTCTTGGGGTCCTTGGCGACAAGCGCCTTCGCCTGCTCAGGCATTAGCGCGAATCCCTTGCCCAACCCGTTCGACCTGAGCAGAGGAGCGGGACGGCGCTTCTCCGGACGCATGCGCCCGTGGGCGGGAGCACAACCCAGACAGAGAGGCGGATCTCGGCCCGGTATCAAGGCCGGAACACGGGCGGGGAAACGGAGGAGCCCGGTAGCCCTCTGGATCCCCGGCCCCGCGCGTGGCTACCCGGCGACGAACTGCGTGAGGATCGCCTGGACCTCGTAGATGTCCACGCCCTTCGTGAACGTCTTCTCGATCGGTTCGTGGGTGCCGGACAGCCAGATCTTCAGTTCCGCGTCGAGGTCGAAGTGACCGGCCGTCTCGACCGAGAAGTGCGTGATGCTCCGGTACGGGACGGAGTGGTACTCGACCTTCTTGCCGGTGATCCCCTGCTTGTCGATCAGGATGAGACGGCGGTCGGTGAACAGGATGGTGTCGCGGATCAGAAGGAAGGCTGCGTGGACCTGCTCCCCGTGGCCCAGCAGTCGTGCGTAGTCCTGCTGGGCCTTACCGGGATTGACGGTATGCGCGTTTCCGAACAGTGCCATGCACGGGGAGACGCTCATCCGCGCCCCCGGGGTTGCCTTCGACTACGCTGCGCTTCCGGGCGCCTACCGAGGGGCTCGGCTCACCCGCCCACGACGGGCCTGGAGCCGATGGCCGCGCAGGCCGCCTCCTCCGTGGGATGGCCGTCCGCCGGATAGATCACCGGACCTCCGAGGAGGTCCCGGCCGTCGGTGTCGGAGGACTCGCCGTGGTCGGGCTGCGCGTTCGGGTGATAGCAGGTCGCGAACCGGGTCGGCCGGGGGGTGACCCGTTCCGCGCCGGGCGCGGACTGGTTCCACATCCGGTCCCAGGCTGCCGCCCGTTCCTGCGCGGCAGCACGCGGACCGGATG
>NZ_LIQX01000889.1 GCF_001418475.1 Streptomyces ossamyceticus
GGGACTTCAGGAAGGCGCCGCGGCCGACATCACCTTCGGCGCGGCCAGCGGCGCCTTCCTGAAGTCCCTGCTACCCCCGGAGCACCTCCTCGCCGCGAACGGCCGCTTCGAGGCCACCAACTGGACGGCGACCATGCTCGGCCCGCCGCTGGGCGGCGCCGCGATCGGCCTCCTCGGCCCGGTGGTCACCCTCGTGACCGACGCGGTCAGCTATCTCCTCTCCGCGACGGCCCTCCGGGCGATCGGTGACACCGAGCGTTCCACCGAGCGACTTGTCGAGCGCCCGTTGAAGCGCCCCGCGCACCCCGGGGAAGCGCCCATCGACGGAGCGCCCGCCGACGGAACACCTCCCGAGCCGGCCGCGCCCCGACTGCGCGCCCGTGACCTGCTCGACGGCTGGCGGTACATCCTCACCAGCCCGGCGCTGCGCCCCCTGTTCCTCAACACGATCCTGGTCAACGGCCTGATCATGGCGACCGCCCCGCTGCTGCTGGTCCTGATGGTCGGCGAGCTGGGCTTCACGCCCTGGCAGTACGGTCTGGCCTTCGCCCTGCCCTGTGTGGGCGGACTGATCGGTTCACGGCTCGCCCGGCGGCTGGTCGTCCGCCACGGGCAGCACCGGGTGCTGCTGGCGACGGGCGCGCTGCGGGCGTGCTGGCCGGTGGGGCTGGCGTTCATCCACCCCGGCGCCACCGGGCTCGTCCTGGTGATGGCCGTGGAGCTGGGCCTGATCACCTGCATGGGCGTCTTCAACCCGGTGATGGCCACGTACCGCCTCGACGAGACCCCGCCGGACCGGGTCGCCCGCACCTTGTCCGCCTGGTCGGTGACCAGCAAGCTGACGATCGCCGCGCTGACCGCCCTGTGGGGCCTGCTGGCCGCCGTCACCGACCCGCGCACGGCGGTCGCCGCGGCCGGCGCCCTGATGCTCGCCACCCCGCTGCTTCTGCCCCGCCACCGGCCCGCGCGGCCCTCCCCGAAGGACGACACGGCCGAGCTGAAGGGCTGACCGGCCGCTCGCGAGGCACCA
>NZ_LIQX01000089.1 GCF_001418475.1 Streptomyces ossamyceticus
GGCGCCCGGCGCCGGGCGCCGCACGGCGAGCCCGGGGCCCCGTCCCCTCAGCCCTGCGGCTCGCTGATGTTGACCATCCAGGGGACGCCGAAGCGGTCCGTGCACATGCCGAAGACGTCGCCCCACATCTGCTTGTCGAGCGGAACGCTGACCTGGCCGCCGGCGGAGAGCTTCTCCCAGTAGCCGCGCAGCTCGGTGTCGTCGTCGCCGCTCAGACTCACGGAGTAGGTGAAGACGGGGGCGCTGTCCGCGCCGGTCGGGGAGTCCGCGCCCATCAGGGTGAAGCTGCTCGGCGTCTCCAGCATGCCGTGCATGATCATGTCGGCCTGAGGGCCGCCCTCGCCCTGCCCGAACGAGCCGTAGGTGTTGAGCACCAGCTCGCCGCCGAACACCTCCTGGTAGAACTCCAGCGCCTGCCGGGCGTCGCCGCCGAAGTGGAGATACGGGTTGAGTCGCGAGGCCATGGATCCTCCTGGAAGGAGTGAACGGTCGGTCGTCCGGAGACTAGACCCGGCCACCGACAACGGCACCCGGACGCCGGGGCGCCGCCCCTCCCTCCGCGGGTCGTCCCGGCGGCGACCCGCGCACGGCCCAACCCGTCAGGATTCGAGAAGCGCTCCCGCCGGGGCCGCGCCTAGCGTTACGGCCATGGACATCACCATTCACTGGACGTTCCTCCCGCACACCGACCCGGAGGCCTCGCTGGCCTTCTACCGGGACACCCTCGGCTTCGAGGTGCGCAACGACGTCGGCTACGAGGGCATGCGGTGGATCACCGTCGGTCCGGTCGGCCGGCCCGACACGTCGATCGTCCTGGAGCCGCCGGCCGGCGACCCCTCCCTCACCGACGACGAGCGCCGCACCATCACCGAGCTGATGGCGAAGGGCAGCTACGCCCGTCTCACCCTGGCCACCCCCGACCTCGACGACACCTTCGACCGGGTGCGGGCGAGCGGCGCCGAGGTCGTCCAGAAGCCGACGGAGCAGCCGTACGGCGTCCGCGACTGCGCCTTTCGCGACCCCTCGGGCAACCTGATCCGGATCAACGAGGTCCGCTGAGCCGTCCGGAAAACCACCGGACGCACCGCCGGTGACCTGGTTGGATCGAGCGGGCTGCCCTCCACGGCCGGCTCGTCGGCCGGTCGCCGCCCCCGTCGGCCGCCCCACCGGCCGGCTGCCACGCCCTCCCACTACACACCCGATCCGCACCGCGTCGCGCGACAGATGGAGACACGATGAGCACGGTCAAGAGGACGGACCCGCAGCCGCCCGAGCCGCACACGGCGGACACCCACGATCTGATCCGGGTGCACGGGGCCCGCGAGAACAACCTCAAGGACGTCAGCATCGAGATCCCGAAGCGCCGGCTGACGGTGTTCACCGGTGTCTCCGGCTCGGGCAAGAGCTCACTGGTCTTCGACACCATCGCCGCCGAGTCGCAGCGGCTGATCAACGAGACGTACAGCGCCTTCCTCCAGGGCTTCATGCCCAATCTGGCCCGCCCCGAGGTCGACGTGCTCGACGGCCTGACGACGGCCATCACCGTCGACCAGCAGCGGATGGGCTCCGACCCCCGCTCCACCGTCGGCACCGCCACCGACGCCAGCGCGATGCTCCGGATCCTCTTCAGCCGGCTCGGCGACCCGCACATCGGCCCGCCCGCCGCGTACTCCTTCAACGTCGCCTCCGTCTCGGCGAGCGGGGGCATGACGATCGACCGGGGCGCGGACAAGACCAAGACCGAGAAGGTCACCTTCAGCCGCACCGGCGGCATGTGCACGCACTGCGAGGGCCGGGGCTCGGTCTCCGACATCGACCTCGCCCAGCTGTTCGACGACTCCAAGTCGCTCTCCGAGGACCCGTTCACCATCCCCACCTACACCGGGGACGGCTGGGTCGTCCGGGTCATCACGGAGTCCGGCTTCTTCGACAAGGAGAAGCCGATCCGCGAGTACACCAAGAAGGAGCGGTACGACTTCCTGTACCGCGAGCCGACCAAGGTGAAGATCAACGGCGTCAACCTCACCTACGAGGGGCTGATCCCGAAGCTGCAGAAGTCGTTCCTGGCGAAGGACCGCGAGTCGATGCAGCCGCACATCCGGGCCTTCGTGGACCGGGCGGTCACCTTCGCCCGCTGCTCCGAGTGCGACGGCACCCGCCTCAGCGAACTGGCCCGGTCCTCGCGGATCGGGAAGCTCAACATCGCCGACGCGTGCGCGATGGAGATCCGCGACCTCGCCGAGTGGGTGCGCACCCTGGACGAGCCGTCGGTGGCGCCGCTGCTGGCCAAGCTCCGCCACACCCTCGACTCGTTCGTGGAGATCGGGCTCGGCTACCTCTCCCTCGACCGGGCCTCCGGCACGCTCTCCGGCGGCGAGGCCCAGCGGACCAAGATGATCCGCCACCTCGGCTCCTCGCTCACCGACGTCACCTACGTCTTCGACGAGCCCACCGTCGGCCTGCACCCCCACGACATCGAGCGCATGAACAAGCTGCTCCTGCGGCTGCGCGACAAGGGCAACACGGTGCTCGTCGTGGAGCACAAGCCGGAGACCATCGCCATCGCCGACCACGTCGTCGACCTCGGCCCCGGCGCCGGCACGGCGGGCGGCACCGTCTGCTTCGAGGGCACCGTCGAGGGCCTGCGGGGCAGTGACACCGTCACCGGCCGCCACCTGGACGACCGGGCGAAGCTGAAGGACACCGTCCGCGAGGCCACCGGCCACCTGGAGATCCGCGGAGCGACGGCGAACAACCTCCAGGATGTCGACGTCGACGTCCCGCTCGGCGTGCTCTGCGTCGTCACCGGCGTCGCCGGCTCCGGCAAGAGTTCGCTGATCCATGGCTCCGTCCCGGCCCCCGAGGGCGTGGTCTCCGTCGACCAGACCCCGATCCGCGGCTCCCGCCGCAGCAACCCGGCCACGTACACCGGGCTCCTCGACCCGATCCGCAAGGCGTTCGCCAAGGCCAACGGCGTCAAGCCCGCCCTGTTCAGCGCCAACTCCGAGGGTGCCTGCCCCACCTGCAACGGCGCCGGCGTCATCTACACCGACCTCGCGATCATGCAGAGCGTCGCCACCCCGTGCGAGGACTGCGAGGGCAAGCGGTTCGACGCGTCGGTGCTGGAGTACCGCTTCGGCGGTCGCGACATCAGCGAGGTCCTCGCGATGCCGGTGAGCGAGGCCGAGGAGTTCTTCGGCGGCGGCGAGGCCCACACCCCGGCCGCTCACCGCATCCTGCGCCGGATGGCGGACGTCGGTCTCGGCTACCTCACCCTCGGCCAGCCGCTCACCACGCTCTCCGGCGGTGAGCGGCAGCGCCTGAAGCTGGCCGTCCACATGGCCGGCAAGGGCGGCGTCTACGTCCTCGACGAGCCGACCACCGGTCTGCACCTCGCCGACGTCGAGCAGCTGCTCGGCCTGCTGGACCGGCTCGTCGACTCCGGGAAGTCCGTGATCGTCATCGAGCACCACCAGGCGGTCATGGCCCACGCCGACTGGATCATCGACCTCGGCCCCGGCGCCGGACACGATGGGGGCCGCGTCGTCTTCGAGGGCACCCCCGCCGATCTGGTCGCCGGGCGCTCCACCCTCACCGGCGAGCACCTCGCCGCGTACGTGGGCGCCTGACCCGGCCGGTCACGGCACCGGGAACACCGGAACACGACGAAACCCCAGGTCCACGACCTGGGGTTCTTCGTCCTGGCTGCTTCACGGCTGCGTCACGGCTGCTTGGGCCCGCCGACGGTGTCGGCGGCGTGCCGTGGCCCGTGCCGGGAGGAGAACTGGCCGACCAGTTCCCGGAAGCAGACCAGCGCGGTGATCGGAGGGACCCCCACCACGACCATCCCGAGCACCGACCCCGGAGTCTGTCCGATGCAGAGCGCCACCGCCGTGCCGGACGCCAGCAGCATCACGGCCCAGGACCGCCGGGCGGCCCGGTGCTGCACCGACGCCCGCAGGATGGAGAGCCCCGCGACCAGCCACGGCCCGTACACCGTCAGGGGCCACCATCGGGCCAGTCTTTCCGAGACCACCAGCAGGGCGATGCCGTGCAACTGGTTGTACGAATAGGAGATCGACCAGGAGAGCATCGTCGCCGCGCACACCGTGATGGTGAAAACCAGAAAAACGACGGTGATGCTTCTCGGGTTGGCGGAAAAGATGTGCGCCCCCGGCCGTGGTCTCCGTCTGCTGACGGGTCGGCGCGGGGACGGCACCTTTACCTGCATGGGCATCGACACCGGTACCGACACCGGGACGGACGCCGACCTCGACCTCTGGGTCGGATCCTCGTCGTGCGCCCAGTCGTCGGACGGAGTCCTCGGGTCGGGAAGCCAGATGTGCTGTGTGTCCATACCGCCGTACGTATCCTGCCAAGTCACGCATGCTCAACGAGTGGCGTCCGGAGTGAGGAATCCGGCATTCAGGGGACCAAAAATCTGCTGGGATTATTCTACGTCGTTGAATTCTGGATACTTGGTCGATGAAACTGTTGGCCACGGGAAATCGGAAAGTGTGGGGAATTTCCCTCAGCGGCCCGGCGGCGGGGCCGTGCTGCGGCGGGACACGAGCCGGGTCGGGACGAGCGTGGTGCCGGGCTCGGGGGTGGGCCGCCGCATGCCGGCGAGCACGCCCTCGACGCACAGGCGTCCCACCTCGGCGAAGTCCTGGTGGATGGTGGTCAGGGGCGGCAGGAACGACGCCGACTCGGGGATGTCGTCGAACCCGACGACGCTGACCTCGTCCGGCACCGTCCGGCCCCGCTCGTGCAGGGCCCGCAGCAGCCCCAGTGCCATCTGGTCGTTCGCCGCGAACACCGCCGTGCAGTCCGGCCGTTCGGCGAGCAGGAGCCCCGCCCGGTAGCCGGACTCCGCCGACCAGTCGCCGCGCACCGGGGGCGGCGGCACCAGCCCCGCCTCGGCGAGCGTGGCGCGCCAGGCGTTCGCCCGGCGCTGGGCCGCGAAGGAGTCCTCCGGCCCCGCCAGATGCCACACGGTCGGGTGCCCGAGGTCCAGCAGATGCCGTACGGCGTCCCGTGCCCCGCCCGCCTGGTCGGTGTCGACGACGGTGTACCGGTCGCCGGCGTCGGAGTCGGCCACCACGACCGGGATGCCGGGCGGCAGCGACACGGTCGCCGCGTCGAGCAGATGGGTCTCCATGATGACGATCACCGCGTCCACGGCGAGCTCCCCCAGCCGGGAGAAGGCGCCGTTCACCTCGTCCTGCGTGGGCACGGCGACCGGGAGCAGGGTGACGGCGTAGCCCTCGCGCGCGGCGGAGGTGGCGATCGCGTCGAGGGTGCGGATGTTGCCGAGCGTGGACAGCGAGAAGGTGATCACGCCGAGCGTGCGGAACTCGCCGCGGCGCAGTGCACGGGCGGCGCTGTTGGGCCGGTAGTCCAGCTCCCGCATCGCGTCCAGCACCTGTCGGCGGGTCTCCTCGGTGACGCCGGCGAACCCGTTGGACACGCGGGACACCGTCTGCGCGGAGACACCCGCGAGCCGGGCGACGTCCCCCATGGAGGGGCCCTGCCGGGGCCGGGCGCCCCGCCCCCGGGCGCGGGGCGCGGGCCCCGCTCCCGTCCCGTTCCCGCGGCCCGGCGCCGCCGCGTTCTCCCGGTCAGCTGTGTCCACCTTGTCCCCCAGGCTCCCCGTCCGCGCGCCGCTCGGCGATACCGCTGGTCCGCAGCGACTCCCTTGACCGCCGAGATTCGGACAGTGTAGACATCGCGCCGAGGCATGTTTACGTAAACATGCCTTGTCATGAACCATACGAGAGCACCGCGAACCGCACCGGAACAGCACCGAACCGCACCAGCGGGCCCCGATCTCTCGCGTCGCGCCGGGACGCGCGGCACGTGGAAGAGTTGGAGTTACTCGAGATGGCACACCGCACCCGCACGAGACGGCTCCTCGGGGCCATCGGCGTGACGGCCCTGGCGACCGGGACCGTCATGGCCGGCACCTCACTGCCGTTGGCGCACGCCGAACCGGCCGCCGCGTCGGTCACCGTCCGGCCGGACCCCTCGTACAAGGGCGACAGCTTCGAGGGCTGGGGCACCAGCCTGGTGTGGTTCGCCAACGCCACCGGCGACTATCCCCCGCAGATCCGCGAGAAGCTCGCGAAGCTCCTGTTCGGGGAGAGCGGGCTCAACCTCAACATCGCCCGCTACAACATCGGCGGCGGCAACGCCCCCGACGTCAAGGACTATTTGCGGGCCGGCGGCGCCGTCGAGGGCTGGTGGAAGGCCCCGGCGGGCACCACCCGCGAGGACGTCGACTGGTGGAACGCCGACGACCCGGCCGACTGGAACAAGAAGGCCGACGCCACGCAGCGCTGGTGGGTGGACCGGATCAAGAAGGACATCACGCACTGGGAGGCGTTCAGCAACTCCCCGCCGTGGTTCATGACGGTCAGCGGCTATGTCTCCGGCGGCTTCGACTCCTCGAAGGACCAGCTGAAGGAGGAGTCGGTCGAGGACTTCGCCAAGTACCTGGTCGGCGCCACCGAGCGGCTGGAGAAGGCGCACGGCATCAAGGTCGACACCCTCGACCCGTTCAACGAGCCGAACACCGACTACTGGGGCACCAAGCTCGGTGAGGACGGCCTGCCCACCGGCGGCCGCCAGGAGGGCGCCCACATCGGCCCCGAGCTCCAGCAGAAGGTGCTGCGCGCCCTCGGCCCGGTCCTGGACAAGTCCCGTACCAAGGCGGAGATATCCGCGATGGACGAGACCAACCCCGGTAAGTTCGCCACGAACTGGAGCTCCTACCCGCAGGAGGTCCGTGACCTCGTCGGCCAGATGAACGTCCACACCTACGGCACCAGCCAGCGCACCACCGTCCGCGACCTCGCCAAGGCCGCCGACAAGCCGCTGTGGATGAGCGAGGTCGAGGGCGACTGGGGCGACGGGCAGAGCTTCACCGACATGCGCCCCGGTCTGGGCCTCGCCCAGCGCATGGTCGACGACCTGCGCGAACTGGAGCCGAAGGCCTGGGTCTTCTGGCAGCCGGTCGAGGACTACGACAACATGAAGCCCGGCGGCGAGTCCGCGAAGGGCGGCAACTGGGGCTCCATCCAGCTCTCCTTCGCCTGCAAGTCCACGGACACCCTGAAGACCTGCCCGATCTACACGAACACCAAGTTCGACACCGCCCGCAACTTCACGCACTACATCAAGCCGGGCGACCGTCTGATCAAGACGAACGACACCTCCAGCACGGCCGCGGTCGCGAAGAAGGGCGAGAAGGCGACGGTCGTCCACGTCAACAGCACCACCGAGTCCCGCGCGGTGACGCTGGACCTGTCGCGGTTCGGCAAGGTCGCCTCCGGCGCGACGGTCACCCCCGTGGTGACGGACGCCGCCGGCAAGCTGGTGAAGAAGAAGGCGGTCAAGGTCAAGGGCAAGAAGGCCACGGTCGTCGTGCCCGCCCAGTCCGTGACGTCCTTCCTGGTCAACGGCGTCTCCGGGGTGGCGAAGGACCGCGCGGAGCTGCGCGACGACGAGACGTACACCCTGACCGGTGTGCAGAGCGGCAAGAACCTCGCGGTCGCGGGCGACGGCAAGGGCCTCGTCATCAAGAACGTCGACCCCGGTACGCGGGCCCAGCAGTGGGCCGTGGACCGGATCGGCAGCGGGGCGACGAGCAACCGCACGCGGTACGCGATCACCAACGAGGCCGCCGACAAGCGTCTGGCGATCCGCGGCGGCTCCCTGACCGTCGAGGCCGACGAGGGCACGCGGGACGCGGCCGCGCAGTGGATCCTGTCCAGCACTGGTGACGGCTCCTGGACCCTGCTCAACGCGGCGACCGGCCAACTCGCCGACGTCAACGGCCAGTCCACGACCGATGGCGCCTCCGTGGGCGTCTGGTGGCCCAACTCGGGCCTCAACCAGCGCTGGTGGCTGAACGACCTGCCGGGCTGACCGACCGGCCCACCCCGCGACACCACGAGGAAACCCCAGGTCGCAGACCTGGGGTTTCCCCATGCCGTGGGGTGCGCCGCACCGGACGACGCGGACGGCGGTCACAGAATGGACACCTCTTCCGCACATCCCCTCACATGTCATCCCGTAGGGCACTACGGTCGCTCCACCTGCGACATTCGGGGGGCACGATGACGAATCCGTACACCACTCCCATACCGCCGCCTCCCCGGCGGCCCGACACCCGTCCCCTGCGAAAGCGCGTGTTCGTGTGGATCGGCGGGGCGGCGCTCTTCGTGGCCGGCGCGGTCGCCGGGTCCACCGGGGACGACGGGCAGCAGCCGGTCGAGGCCAAGGTCAAGCCCGCGACGACCGTCACCGCGACCGTCACGGCGACACCCGAGCCCGCGCCGACCGTCACCGAGACCGTCAAGGCCAAGGCGAAACCGCGCCCCACGGTCACCGTCACCAAGACGGCGAAGGCCGCCGACGCGGGCACGGGCGGCGACTCCGGCACGGACTCCGGCTCCGACTCCGGCGGGGACGAGGACACCACCGGCACGTGCACGATCGTCTCCAACTCCGGCAACTGCTACGCGGCCGGGCAGTTCTGCCGCAACAGCGACCACGGCGCCGTCACCACCAACGAGGGCGGCGACCGGATCAAGTGCGTCTACAAGTCCAACGCCTGGCGCTGGAGCTACGTCTGACGGAACCGGGCGGGAGAGGCCGGGCGGAACGCCATGGGGCCGGGCGTCGGCCGCGCCGACGCGAGGGCCCCGGCGGGCCCGTCGGCCGATCACGAACGGCAGCTGCTCCGCGCGCTCCCGAGCGCGGCCCGCTCCGCCCTCGTAGGGCGCCACCGCCCCTTTCCGACGGGGCAGCGCGTCCTCGTCGGAGAACGACACGGGGAACGTCGTCCCGGCGATCCGCTCCAGCGTCGCGCGGGAGTGGGTCAGGGCCTCGGCGGGCGGCCCCGGAACGTCCGGCAGGCGGGGCGCCAGGTCCAGGTGGTGCAGGGTCCACTCCAGGACGTACGCGGTGAGGTGGTCGCCGGCGGTGAGCCCCTCGCCCTGGGTGCTCGCCCGGAGGCCGGGGTCGGCGAGTACGGCGGCGCGGCCCGCCGCGGAGCCCACGTCGTCGAGGTGGAACTTGAGCAGACCCGGCTCCTCGCGCGCGGCGGCGAGACGGACGATCAGCGCGTCCAACGGGTCGTCGCCGGACGGAGGTTCGTACGGCATGCCCGAGTGGGTCACCGCGTCGGCGGTCGGCTCGGCGTCGGCCGGCGTCACCAGGTGATCAGCACGTCCTGCGCGTCGACGGCCCGATGGCGGACGAGGTCCCGGACGAGCCGGCCGGCACACCCGGAGGGCCGGGCGAAGTACTCGTCGGGCAACCCGGCGACCGCCGCGCGCAGCACCGTCCAGGAACGTGGGAAGAGGTTCACGCCGGGGCACGGTACGGGACACCCCGGACGGCTTGTCGGCTCCGCCCGTTCGCTTCCGCTTAGCGCCCTGGTGCCTCCGCGAGGCGGGCCGAACACCCCGTTCCGCGCCCCGCACCGCGCCGAGTTGACGCGCGGCATTTCAGCGCGAGACGGGGTACGGGAACCCCGTGACGCCGGTGAAATGCGGTTCCGGCAGTATGGTCGCGCGCGGTGGTTTACCAACTACGAAAAGCGCAGGGCCAGTAACTGTCGGCTGTCGCTCAAGTTTCATAAGGATTCCGCATCTTGACGTCTCGTCATGACTCAATGCGGTGATACGATCACCGCACTTGCTGAACGGACGGATAGGTGCAAAAGCGGCACCTCTCGCCAAGGGGGCAGCCTGGGCGGCGACCCTGGATGGGCGACCTCCGGTCTGCGCGTATTGACGGGATTTCAGTAGCTGGCCTTCAGCCGCCTGAAGAGGGTCTCATGACGCCATACATACAGAATCCGGTGCTTTGGGTTCTTCTTGTCCTAACCCTTCTCGCAGCCGCCCTCGTTGTTCGCCAGCGACGGGCAGCCCGCGGATTACGACAGGAGATCGCAGGGCTCAAGAACCACTACGGTGAGTTGGAGACTCATTACTCCCAGTCCGTCCGAGAGGCGCAGCAGGAGGCCGAGGCGGAAACGCGTACGGCCCTGAAGTCCGCGATGAGGACGCTCCAGGGTCTCGCCGCCGAACAGCAGCGCATCATCTCGGGTCTTCAGCGCAAGTACGGCGACGCCGTCATGCTCCAGGACCTCCTGGAGATCGACCACATGAACGCGCAGTTCGGTCGCCGCGCCCAGTCCATCGCCGTGCTCTGCGAGGGCTGGCTCGGCCGCCACCGCGATGTGGCGTCGGTCTACGACGTGGTCCGCAGCGCCCAGGGCAGGATCCGTCACTTCCAGCGTGTGCAGATCCTGTCCAAGGTGGACTTCGGACTCACCAGCCGTGCCGTGGAGCCGGTGGCGCTCGCGCTCGCCGAGCTGCTCGACAACGCGACCAGCTACTCCAGCCCCGACACGGTGGTGGAGATCAACGTCCGTACCGTCCCCAAGGGTGTCTGCATCGTCGTCGACGACGCCGGTGTCGGTATGAACGAGGAGGAGAAGGCCAGGGCCGAGAAGCTCCTGACGAGCGAGCGCGCCTCCGGTGTGTCCGGGCTCGGCAACCCGCCGCAGTTCGGCTTCGCCGTGATCGGTGTGCTCTGCGAGCGGTTCGGCTTCACGGTCTCCGTGGACTCCACGTCGCCGTACGGCGGCGTGCGGGCCGTCGTGCTGCTGCCCGACGAGCTGCTCACCGACATGCCGACCCCGCAGGAGCCGCAGGAGCCCGTCGCGGTCGTCCAGGAGAGCCGGGAGCGGACGCCGGTCGTCGACACGGTCGCCGTGGCGCACGAGACCGGCCCCGATCCCTCCCTGCCCCAGCCGACCACCGACGACGGCCTGCCCCGGCGCCGCCGCAAGCGGCCCATGGCGCTCGTCTCCAACAGCGGTCCGTCGGCCCCGCCCGCCCCGCGGCGGCGCAGCGAGGACACGGCGGCGATCATGGCCGCCTTCAAGCAGGGCACGGACAAGGGTCGCGCCACACATCCCGACGGCGAGCGGTCGAGCGGCACGGGTGACGCGAGCAGTGAAGGGCACGAGGTCTCATGAACAACGATCTTTCCTGGATGCTGGACAGCGCCCTGGAGATCCCGGGGGCTCTGCACGCCGTGCTCATCTCCGCCGACGGGCTCCAGCGGGCCCGCTCCAAGGACGTGAGCAAGGACGACGCGGACAAGGCAGCGGCCGCGATGAGCGGTCTGCAGTCGCTGAGCCGTTCGCTGTCGTTCTTCGTCGACCGGTCCGATCTGCGCTGGCAGCAGACCCTGGTCGAGTTCGACGGCGGCTGGATCTTCCTGATCTCCGCCGGAGCCGGCGCCTACCTCGCCGTGTCCGCGTCCTCCGACGTCGACATGGCGGACATCACCTTCCGGATGCAGCAGCTTGTCGGGCAGTTGGGCAAGGTTCTGACTGCTCCGCCTCGCGAGAGCAGCGTGGTACGGCCATGAGCGATTCCGACAAGCAGGAGCACGAGGCCGCCGAATTAGTGCGGCCGTACGTCATCACGGGCGGCCGTCATCTGCCCGGCGAGGGTCAGTTCTCGCTGATCACGCTGGTCACGGCGGCGGCCGACCACCAGCAGCGGCCCGCCCGCCTCTCCCCGGAGGAGCAGGAGGTGCTGCGGATGTGCGTCGGCGGCTACCTCTCCGTCGCCGAGATCGCGGGGCACATGCAGCTCCCGGTGGGCGTGGTGAAGATCCTGCTCGCCGCGCTCTCCGAGGGCGGCTACCTCATCAGCCGCCCGCCCGAGCAGCGGGCCCCCGTGGCCAACCTGCAGATTCTCGAGGAGGTGCTGAATGGTCTCCGGGCCAAGTTTGGATGAGCAGGCGTACGTCCGTGGCGGGGAGACCCAGACCGCCGTGAAGATCCTGGTGGTCGGGCACTTCGCGGTGGGCAAGACCACGTTCATCGGGTCGATCTCCGAGATCTCGCCGCTGTCCACCGAGGAGACGATGACCCGCGCGGGTGAGGCCATCGACGACCTCAAAGGGGTCCAGGGCAAGACCACCACCACGGTCGCCATGGACTTCGGCCGGCTGACCGTCAGCGAACGCGTCGTGCTGTACCTGTTCGGTACGCCCGGACAGCAGCGCTTCGTGCAGATGTGGGAGGACATGGCACGCGGCGCCCTCGGCGCGCTGGTGCTGGTCGACCCCGAGCGGCTGGCGGACTCCTTCGCGGTGATCGACCTGATCGAGCAGTACGGGCTCGACTACGCGATCGCCGTCAATCACTTCGACGGTTCACCACTGCGGGACGAGAGGGCGCTGCGCGAAGCGCTCGATCTGCTCGACGACACCCCGGTCGTCGTCTGCGACGCGCGCGACGAGAGATCGTCCGCCGAAGCGCTGATCACGCTCGTCCGCTACTTGATGGACCGCGCCCGTTAGGAGCAAGACGAAAGACATGACCCCCGAACCCCACTCCCCCGTTCCGCCACCCGGGTGCCCCGCCCACGGCAGCGGACTCCCGGTCCCGCTGTACACGCCCGAGTACGCCGCCGACCCCCAGGCGTACTACGCGTACCTGCGGCACTTCGGGCCGACCGCGCCG
>NZ_LIQX01000890.1:0-743 GCF_001418475.1 Streptomyces ossamyceticus
CCCCACCGGTCCGCGCACTGCCGGACGAGGAAGAGACCTCGCCCATGCTCGACATCCGCCGCCGGTGGCACAGGACGACTGGGGGCGACACTCACCTCCCCGAACGAGGGCGGCACGTACGGACTCCCGTCCCACACGAAGACGCGCAGCCGCCCGCCGTACAGGGCGACCAGCCGCACCGACGAGGGCCCCTTCGTGTGCTGGTACGCGTTGCTGACCAGCTCCGAGGTCAACAGCTCGGTGATGTCCAGAAGTTCGCCACGACCATGGCTGGTCGCGACAGCCCGCCCCCGTACACCGCGATCATCCACGAGACCGCACTCCGCATGGGCTTCGGCGGCCCCGCCGTCACACGCGGCCAGCTCAAGCACCTGCTGGAGATGAGCGAACTGCCCCACATCACGGTCCGGGTGATCCCATTCGGCGCGGAGTACTTCCCCAGCACCGGTCAGTCCTTCGACTACGTCGTCGGCCCTTCCCCGCAGCTCGACACAGTTCAGCTGGACACGCACCACGGGGGCTGCGAATTCCTCGACGCGGAAGCACTGTTGAGTAAGTACCGTGCAGTGCTGGACCGCATGGAGACCTGCGCACTCAGCACCGCCGAGTCACGCGATCTCATCCACGACCTCGTCCGCGACACCTGAGAGAGACACTCGTGCCCAGCATCCAGTGGCAGAAGTCCACCTACAGCGGCGACAGCCTCAACTGCGTCCACATCGCCGCCCACCCCACCGGCACCG
>NZ_LIQX01000890.1:758-1110 GCF_001418475.1 Streptomyces ossamyceticus
CCCGTCACACAGCGGTGCCGGCGACGGAAACTCACGTGGTCTCCGTGCACGATGTGGGTAGGGTCGGGCGATGCCCGAGCTGATACCACTGCGGACCAGCCACGCCCCGGCCGTGCTGGCCTTCGAGCTGGCGAACCGTGCCTACTTCGCCGCCTCGATCCCCGACCGCGGCGACGAGTTCTTCGACCGGTTCACCGACAGGTACACCGCCTTGCTGGCCGAGCAGGACGCCGGGGTCTGCGCCTTCTACGTGCTCGTCGCCGAGGACGGCTCCGTGGTCGGCAGGTTCAACCTGTACGACCTGGAGGACGGCACCGCCGGACTCGGCTACCGGGTCGCGGAGCGGGTCGCC
>NZ_LIQX01000891.1 GCF_001418475.1 Streptomyces ossamyceticus
GTGGACGGCAAGGCCAAGGCCGGCTACGTCCACGTCCTGTGGGGCGGCGCGAAGGGCGTCGGCCGCCACGGCGGCATCCGCGTCAGTCAGGCCACCGCCGAGGTCCCCGGCACCCCGGAGAAGGGCGACCGCTTCGGCGCGGCCGTGGCGCTGGAGGACCTCAGCGGCGACGGTACGGCCGAGCTGATCGTCGGCGCCCCCGGCGAGGACGTGAACGGCCGCGGCACGGACGCGGGCGTGGTCGTCGTCGTGGGCGGCGGCAAGGGCAGCTCGCGCCCCGGCTCGAACGCCATGGTCGGCCCGTCGTCCAACTCCGCGTACGGCTGGTCGGTCGCCGCGGCCGACGTGACCGGCGACGGGGGCCGGGACATCGTGGTCGGCGGCCGCGACAAGGTCGTCCTGAGGGCCGTCGTCGACGGCGGCGAGGACCTCGTCACCACCACCGTCCTCGCCACACCCATGGGCGGCCGCGCCCCCCTCCTCGCCACGGGCGACTTCAACGCCGACGGCACGGACGACCTGGCCCTCGCGTTCCACACGATCAACGCCCCCTACACCCAGTCGCACGTACGGCTGTGGACGTGGGACCCGGCCGAGCGCCGCATGGACAACTTCTGGAACGCCAGCAACGGCGCGGCCTCCGCCCTCGCCACCGGCGACTTCGACGGGGACGGCCTGGACGACCTGGCCCTCGGCGAGTGCCGCGAGATCGCCGACGAGAACATCGACGACCCGTGCGGCCCGGAGTCGTACGCCAAGGGCGGCGGCATCCACGTCCTCTACGGCCACCCGAGCTCGTTCGGCTTCCGCACCCAGACCCTCAACCAGGACACGGTCGGCGTGTACGGCGTCGCCGAGGACGGCGACCGCTTCGGCGCGTCCCTCGCCGTGCTGGACTGGAACCGCGACGGCCGCGACGACCTGATCGCCGGTGCTCCCGGCGAGGCCATCGGCAGCCGCGCCCGCGCCGGCGCGGCGACCCTGCTGCTGAGCCACGGCGGCGGCGTCCTCGACCCGTCCGGCGAGGCCACGTCCGTCGCGTACAACCAGGGCAGCCCCCATGTCCCCGGCGCGGCCGAGACCGGCGACGCGTTCGGCACGGCCGTCGCGACCGGCGACTACGACAAGAACGGCGTCCCCGACACGGCGGTCGGCGCCCCCGGGGAGAACGCCGGCTCCGGCGGCGTCTGGCTCCTCCCGAAGACGTCCACGACGGGCTCGTACGCCCTCACCCCGTCCAACCTGGGCCTCCCGTCCCCGACGACGGCCCTGCAGTACGGCAGGTACCTGAGCAGCCACTGAGCCGACCCCGGCCCCCGGCCGGGCCATAAGTGCCCCTCGCGACACCCTGAGTACTCCCGGAGGATCCCGCGACGAAATCTCCGACCCGAGTACCTGACGATCCCTTAGGGGATGTCACAGCTCGGCCGCAAAGCCGGGCCGGTGCCCCCCGGCCCGGCACGCCGCTCGGCGGGACCAGGTACGTTCGATGACGTGGCTGGATTCAGGATCGGACGCGGCCGGGACAACGGCGCTCCTCAGACGCGACCGCAACACCCCCCGCACGGACAGCAGGCCCCGCAGGCCGGCGGCCCGTCGTACGGCTATCCCCAGACGCCACCGGGCCCGCCGTACGGCGGCGGCCGGGGCGGCAACCAGGGCTGGCCGCAGACGCACGGCGGCCGCCCGGGCAACTACGGCTCCCAGGGCCACCAGGGCCAGGGGAACCACGGCGAGCCGGAGTACTTCGGCGACGGCGGCCACCACGGCGGCGCCGGCCCGGACCCGTACGCGGCCAACAACCCGGGCCACACCCAGATGTTCGCCGTCGGCGAGGACCCGTACCAGCAGGGCGACACCTACCGCGCCGGGAACGCCCCCGCGGCCCCGGTCGGCCCGCGCCTGCCGTGGAAGGACCTCCTGAAGGGCATCGTCACCAGCCCGAACCAGACGTTCCTGGTGATGCGCGACTACGCGGTGTGGGGCCCGGCCCTGATCGTGATGTTCCTCTACGGCCTGCTCGCCGTCTTCGGCTTCGACACGGCCCGCGAGGACGCGATCAACGCGACCCTGTCGAACGCCGTGCCGATCGTCCTGGTCACCGCCGTGACGATGGTGCTGAGCACGTTCATCCTGGGCGTGGTCACCCACACCCTGGCCCGCCAGCTGGGCGGCGACGGCGCGTGGCAGCCGACGGTCGGCCTCTCCATGCTGATCATGGCGCTCACGGACGCGCCGCGCCTGGTCGTGGCGATGTTCGCGGGCGGCGACGCGCCCTTCGTCCAGATCCTCGGCTGGATCACCTGGGTCGCCGCGGGCGCCCTGCTGACCTTGATGGTCTCCAAGTCCCACGACCTCCCCTGGCCGAAGGCCCTGGGCGCGTCGGCGATCCAGCTGATCGCGATCCTCTCCCTGATCAAGCTGGGCACGTTCTAGAGGCACCCCGCTTCGAGCGCACACGAGTGAGGGGCTCCCGGCCGGTCGGCGGGGAGCCCCTCACTCACTTGACGCGATCACGCTCCCGTTCGAGGTGTTCCCCCATGACGACCGTCCGGCGGCTGGTCAGGCAGGCTTGGAGGAGCTGCACGCGTGCGTTCTGGGGCCTGGACCGGGCCCTTGGTGGGCTGGAACGGCCTACCCGCACACAGCAGCTCGCCGCCCGACGACCCTTCGCAGTGGGCGTGGGGACGACAGCATCGGCGGCCGTACTCCTGGGAGTCGCGAATTTCGACAGTGTGGACACGGTCGATGATGTCCTGACGCTCGGGGGCGGCGGACTGGGGTTCGGCCTCGTCTTCGGGCTGACGGCCCTGGGCGAACGCGCCAGACAGCGCCGGCTCCAGCGGCTGGGGCTGTGGGAGCCGCCCGTCAGGGACTGATCGACCCTTTCCGACCACACCGACGCTCCCCCGGGAACTCGCCCCCGGACTGACACGGACCAACCCGCCTCACCCACGAGTGGTCGACGAAAGGCACACCGGGCCACTGAACGCGACCGAGCTTGGCTATGCGGAGGG
>NZ_LIQX01000892.1:0-2270 GCF_001418475.1 Streptomyces ossamyceticus
CGGCGTACGCCGGGGTGCCGGGCAGTACGCGGGCCAGTGACCGCAACAGCGACTTCAACGGGGACGGGTACGAGGACGTGCTGGTCGGCGCGCCCGGGGCGACCGTCAGCGGCAAGAGCGGGGCCGGGCTGGTGACCGTGCAGTACGGCTCGGCCAAGGGCATCGGCACGAGCGGTGCGGCCGTGTTCAGCCAGTCGACGGCGGGGGTCGCGGGCGCCGCCGAGGCGGGCGACGGCTTCGGCAGGGCGGTCGCGACCGGTGACCTCGACGGCGACGGGTTCGACGACGCGATCGTCGGCATTCCCGGCGAGGACCTCGCCGCCGTGAAGGACGCGGGCGGTGTGGCCGTCCTGTGGGGGTCGAAGTCGGGGCTCAGCGGCGCCGCGAGCAGCTGGTTGGAGACCGAGGAGCCCACCGCCGGTGAGCGGTTCGGCCTGGGCCTGGCCGCGGCCCGGTTCACGGCCGAGACCGAAGGCGACCTCCTCGCCGTCCTGGACGGGTACGACGTGGAACTCTTCGCGTACGACGCCTCGAAGGCGAGCTCCCTGCGCCGGGAGTCCACGCAGCGGATCGCGGCGCAGGCCGAGCCCCGCCGTATCCAGCCCAAGTCCCTGACCACCGGCGACTACGACAAGAACGGCTTCGCCGACCTCGTCGTGTCGGGCCTGAGCGTGGGTGACGAACCGGGCTACGGCTGGTCCACCTATCTGTCGGGGAACGCCGACGGCCTGAAGTACGAGCGTGATCTGCGCGGCGGGCCGGTGGCGGCCTCCGGCGACCTCAACAACGACGGTTACGACGACCTGGTCACCGGCGAACCGCACTCCCCGGACGACGCGTACGGCGAGACGATGGCCGGCGGTCTGGTCGGGGTACGGCTCGGCGGTCCCGACGGGCCCGCCGAGGAGCCGGACTGGTGGGTGCAGGACTCCCCCGGTGTGCCCGGTGTGGCGGAGCCCGGTGACGGCTGGGGCTCGGACCTGTCGGTGGCGGACACCGACGGTGACGGCTACGCGGACGTGGCGATCGGCGCTGCGGGCGAGGACATCGGCACCGTCCAGGACGCGGGCGCCGTGTGGGTGCTGCGCGGCTCGGCGTCCGGGCTGACCTCGTCCGGCGCCAAGTCGTGGGACCAGAACTCGGCCGACGTGCCGGGGACCGCCGAGAAGGGCGACAAGTGGGGCGCCCAGGTGCGGTTGACCGACCCGAACCGCGACGGCCGCTTCGGGCTGCTGGCCGCCGCGCCCGGTGAGAACACCGGCGACGGTCACATCTGGGTGCTCTCCGCGGGCACGGGCGGCGTCACGGCCTCCGGGTCGTGGACGTACAACGCCGGTTCCCTCGGGGCGCCGTACGTGGACGCGCAGTTCGGGGCCGCGATCGACGAGTGAGCGGGAGGGGACGCGGCCACCGGGCCTCCCGCACGGTCACGGGAGGCCCGGACCGGTCAGGTGCCGTTCGACTGGGGCGCGCTGAAGAGGGGCGCGGACTCGCTCGTCGCGCCGCCGTCCGGTGGGGTGTCGTCCGTCTCGGGCGTCTGCGGCTGGGGCTGCGGGGGTGCGGAGGTCGAACTCTGCGGCGCCGACGGGGCCGAGGACGAGGGGCTCGCCGAGGACGACGACGGGCAGGGGCTTGCGGTCCCGTCCCGCTTGGCGCCGGTCGACGTGGACGGGCACGGTTCGGGCGACTTGGTCGGCGGTGTCTCGGAGAACGAGGTCGACGCCGACGGGGACGGCTGGTCGACCGGCGGGTTGGACTTCTTGTCCTTGTGGCCGGTGTCGCCGGACTGGCGGCTGAACCAGTCGTCGCGGTCGGGGTCGTAGAGGATGAACACGTTGATGACCACGGTCGATTGCTCGACGACCACGACGTTCTGCGGCCGGTACGACGGCCAGGCGTCGCCCTTGGGCTCGGGGGTGGTCTTCAGCGCGACGGGCGGGCGCAGCGGGTTGCCGCAGGCGCAGCGCACGCGGGGCACGCCCCGGTCGTCGACGAGGACGGCGGTGCCGGCCTGGAGGACTGCCTGGTAGGCGGTGGCGGCGCCGTCGCGGTAGCCGTGGTTGGTGACACGGGTGTCCATGCGCAGCTGCACCGGGGTGAGCGAGCGCAGATAGCCGGGCACGCCGGACGCCTGGACGCCGGCGACGGCCGCGAACGCCTCGTTCTTGGTGGGTACCGCCTGGAGGTACTCGATCTGCTTCTCGACGTCGCAGCTGCCGGTGTTGCGGGTGCCGCCGTAGAGGCCGGGGGCCGAGCCGTCGACGGCTCGG
>NZ_LIQX01000892.1:2283-2583 GCF_001418475.1 Streptomyces ossamyceticus
ACCACGGCGACGACGGCCGCGGTGGCGATGAGCGCGATGCGGGGAGCGGACCGCCACCAGGGGTGCCCCGGTTGGCCGGGCCCCGGCACTGAGTCGCCGGAGCTCCCGCCCGGGCCGCTGGGACCGCCGGGACCACCCGGTCCTCCTGGGCCTCCCGGACCGCCACCGGTCCCGCCGGGGCCGCCTCCCGCTCCGCCGGGGCCCGAGGCGTCGCCGGGGCGTTCCGGTGGCACCTGGCCGCCGGGCCACGTCGGGCCGGAGGGCGGGCCGGGCTGCGACGGTCCGGACAGGGGGTCGGAG
>NZ_LIQX01000893.1 GCF_001418475.1 Streptomyces ossamyceticus
CCCGCAGCCGCGACACGACCGACCCACCCCTCCGAGGGCGCAACCCCTACGCAGCTCGAGGGTGCCGCTTCTCCGCAGGTCGCCGATCCTCCCCCCGAACCGGCGGAGCCGCCGGCGTGGACACCACCTTCGCCGCCGCACAGCTGGCCAACAGATCCCGCATCGACACCCCGGCAACCCCGGAGACCGCCCCGGAGTGGCCTCCGGTCGGCCGCCCATCCCGCCGCTCCGAACCCTGCATGGACGCCTCCTGGTGCCACCGGCGAACCAAGTTAGGTAGACCTAACATAGGACTGGCTACCATGTGACCACGCCGGACGCACCAAAGCAACATCTTGCCGACACCTTGTCGGAACCGGCGCAGGGCGCACCCCACCCGATGGCGGAGCCTCAGGCCGACAGCACCCCCAGCTCGACGGAGGCCCACCGCTCCCCGACCCCGGTGACGGTCACATGCCGCACCTCGTCGGTGGTGTCGCCGACCGCCCGGTGGATGACGACATGGAGCCGGTCGTCGGTCAGCTCCTCGACCTTCCCCTCGCCCCACTCCACCACGATCACCGAATCCGGCAGCGAGACGTCGAGATCGAGGTCCTCCATCTCGTCCAGCCCGCCGCCCAGGCGATACGCGTCGACGTGGACGAGCGGCGGCCCCTCCCCCAGCGAGGGATGCACGCGCGCGATGACGAACGTCGGCGAGGTGACGGCTCCGCGCACCCCGAGCCCTTCCCCGAGCCCCCGGGTCAGGGTCGTCTTCCCGGCGCCCAGCTCGCCGTTGAGCATGACGAGATCACCCGAACGCAGCAGTTTGGCCAACCGACGGCCCAACTCCAGCATCTGCTCGGGAGACTGCACGACGGCCTCGAAGGACGTCACGAACGACGAAGACGACGAGGGTGAAGAGGGCGACGAGGGTGAGGTGGGGACGGCTCCGGGCTCACCCGGGACGTACCGTGCTGCTGGCGCTTCCATAACCACTTACGGTAGCCCCCGTCGGCACGGCACCCGCCCGGGTCAGCAGGTCGGCGAGCCGGTCGGTGACCACCTCGGGGTGCTCCAGCATCACCAGGTGCCCGGCGTCCGGCACGAGCACCAGCTCCGCGTCCGGCAGCAGATCGGCGATCGCCTCGCTGTGCTCGCTCGGTGTGACGAGGTCCTGGACCCCGGCCAGCACGAGCACCGGCAGCTCGTCGAACGCCGAGAGCGCCTCCGTCTTGTCGTGCTCGGTGAACGCCGGGTAGAACTCGGCGACGACGTCGATCGGCGTGCCCTCGATCATCCGCTCGGCGAACCGCTCGACCGCCGGGTCGACGTCCCGCGACGCGAACGAGTACCGCTTAATGATCCCGGCGAACAGATCGGCGGTCGCCCGCCGCCCCCGCTCGACCAGCGCGGCCTGCTGCCCGAGCGCCCTGAGCACCCCCGGCAGCACCCTCCGCACCACGTTGACGCCCGCGACGGGCAGCCCGAAGTTGACCTCGCCGAGCCGCCCCGACGACGTACCGACCAGGGCGACGGCGACGACTCTCTCGCGGATCAGCTCGGGGTAGTGGGCGGCGAGGGCCATGACGGTCATCCCGCCCATGGAGTGCCCGACGAGCACGATGGGCCCCTCGGGCACGGCCGCGTCGATCACGGCCTTGAGATCGCGCCCGAGCTGGTCGATGGTGACCGGCGCCCCGTCGACGGCCTGGGACCGACCGGAGCGGCCGTGGCTGCGCTGGTCCCAGTGCACGGTCCGGACGACACCGCGCAGCGCGGCCCGCTGGAAGTGCCAGGAGTCCTGGTTGAGGCAGTAGCCGTGACTGAAGACGACGGTGACGGGCGCGGGGGACTTGCGGCCGAAGAGGCGGCGTCTGCGAGGCGCGAGACCGGCCTCGGGCTCGATGTCGTCGACCTCGTAGTACAGCTCGGTGCCGTCGTCCGCGTACGCCTTGCCGGGGGTGCCGCGCAGTGTCCCGTAGGGGCCCGTGGAGTCGAGCGCGAGCCGGGCCTTCCTGCGCATGCCGCGGCCCACGGTGAGCCGCTCTATGGCGACACCGGCGGCCGCGCCCGCGGCGACCACACCTATCGCCGCCCCCGCTACACCGGCCCTGCGCCAGGTCCCACCGGCGGCGGACGCGGCTGTGGCGGCCGCGCTCGCGACGGCCTCCACGGCCTCCGCGCTGCTCTCGCTCACATCCCGCTCCTCTTCGCCGGCCCTCGGGCCCTAGCCGCTCCGCACACCTGTACGGAGTTTCCCGTCTTGTTCGTCTTTCACTTACTCGTGGTGTACTCGCGCTTACTCGTGTTGTACTCGCGTCGGCGCGGGCGCGTTCAGAGCTGCGGGGCAGCTCACACACTCACCCGTTCGTGGGTACGGAATTCCTCACGCCTGCTCACCCGTGTGGACGTAGACGCGCGGTACGCGGGTTCCGATGCGGGTCACGATCTCGTACGCGATGGTTCCGGCCGCCTTCGCCCAGTCCTCGGCGGTCGGTTCACCGTCGTCACCGGCGCCGAACAGCACCACCTCGTCACCCACGGCGGGTTCGTCCCCGCCGAGGTCCACGACGAACTGGTCCATCGCGACCCGGCCCGCGACCGTCCGCCACTTCCCGCCGACGAGCACGGGCCCGGTGCCGGAGGCGTGCCGGGGGATGCCGTCCGCGTAGCCGACGGGGACGAGGCCGAGGGTCGTGGCGCCCGGGGTGACGTAGTGGTGCCCGTAGCTGACGCCGTGCCCTGCGGGCACATGCTTGACCAGGGCGAGAGAGGCGCTGAGCCGCATCACGGGACGCAGCCCGAGGTCGGCCGAACTGCCCAGCTCCGGGCTGGGGGAGATGCCGTAGAGGGCGATGCCCGCCCGGACGAGGTCGAAGTGGCTCTCCGGGAGGGTGAGCGTGGCGGGCGAGTTGGCGATGTGCCGCACCTCGGGCCGTATGCCCCGGCCCTCCGCGTGCGTCACCATCTCGCGGAAGAGGCCGAGCTGCACGCCGATGGACGGGTGCCCCGGCTCGTCGGCGCAGGCGAGGTGCGACCAGATCCCGGTGACGGTGACGAGCCCCTCGGTCTCGGCGGCCAGCGCCTCGGTGACCAGCTCCGCCCAGTCCTCCGGCTGGCAGCCGTTGCGCCCGAGCCCCGTGTCGGCCTTGAGCTGCACACGCGCGCGTGCCCCCGCCGCACGGGCGGCGTCGGTGACCTCCCGCAGCGCCCACAGCCCGCTGACCGACACGTCGAGGTCGGCCTCGATCGCCTCCCGCCACGGCCCGCCCGGCGCCCAGAGCCAGCACATGATGCGCCCCGGCAGCCCCGCCGCGCGGAGCGCCAGCGCCTCCTCGGGCGTGGCCGTGCCCAGCCAGGCGGCCCCCGCCTCGACCGCGGCCCGCGCACACCGCACCGCCCCGTGGCCGTACGCGTCGGACTTGACGACGGCCATCAGGGCAGCGCCCGGCGCCAGCGCGCGCAAGGTCCGCACGTTGGCCCGCAGGGCATCCAGATCGATCTCGGCGCGGGCCCGCAGGGGCGCGGTCCGCGAAGGCGCTGTCTCACTCATGTCAGCCCCAGTGTCTCAGAGCCCGGGGACACCCCTCCGGCGCCCCATGCACCGGGGCTCATTTGCCCGCCCGTCGCCCCCACACGAACACCCGGTCCTTGGTCTTCAACACCCCCCACAGGGTCCGCGCGTCCGCCAGCCGCAGATTGACACACCCCATGGACCCGATCTCCGTGTAGATGGACCCGTACACGGCGTGGAACGCCTGTCCCCCGCTGAAGAACTGCGCGTACGGCATCGGCTGGTGATACAGCGTCGACCAGTGGTTCTTGTGCTTCCAGTACACCGTGTGCCAGCCCGCGCGGGTCGGGTACTGCCGCCGCCCGCTGCGGATCGGCGCTGGCCCGAACACCACCTTCTTGCCCTTCTGCACCCAGGTCACCTGCCGCGTCAGGTCCACGCACGCCACCCGGTACGTGCGGACCGGGCACTTCCCCGCCGCGTTGGGGTTCTTGCGGGCCGACAGGAACTGCATCCGCGCCCAGGTCACCGGCCCGGCGAAGCCGATCGCCGGCTTGATGCCCTCCTTGATCTGGAACGCGCGGATGGCGAGGCAGTCCGCCCGCGACTGCCTCGCGTCCGCGTTCTTCCGCTTGAGCCACCGCTCGACCTGCTTCTGGTACGGCCC
>NZ_LIQX01000894.1 GCF_001418475.1 Streptomyces ossamyceticus
AGATGGGTATAAGCGACAGGTACGGGCGAAGCCATAGCGGAACACGGGGTCCTCGTAGCGCGGCACAGCCACCCCGCTCCGTGCCGCGCTACGAGGACCCCGTGTTCCGCTATGGCTTCGCCCGTACCGTCACCCACTACTGGGGCAACGGCCACTTCCTCGACGAGGGCAGCGGGGGCGGTGCGGTGGCCGAAGTCGGTGAAGTGGGCGAAGGCGGTGCGGGCGACGACGGTGTCGTGCTGCGGGACGTGCGACTGCTCAAGGGCGTCCCCGGCACCCTCGTGCAGGGCAGCCTCGACCCCGGCAACCTCCTCGGCATCGTCTGGCGCCTCCACCACGCCTGGCCCGGCAGCGAGTTGGTCCTCATCGACGACGTGGGCCACAACGCGGGCGCACCGGACATGGCACAGGCGCTGGTGGACGCGACGGACAAGTACGCCAAGGGGTGAGACTGCGGGAGCGGGAGCAGGGGCTCGCGCACCCGGCGTTCTCGCTCCATGGCGGGACCTCGTTCTGCCTTCTGACCACCACGGCGGTCGCTCTAGCGTTCCCCTTCCTCTTCCTCTCCGTCTCCGCCTTCCCCTCCGCCCCAGCTCTGGCCCCCCATGTCGTCCTCCTCGAAAAGGTGCCGCACGGTGGAGCGGTAGTTGGTCTGGACGTGGGTGAGGGCGTGGGTTCGGGCGCGGTCGGGGTCGCCGGAGGCGATCGCCTCGTACAGCTCGCGGTGTTCGGTGAGGAGCTGCGGCCACTCCGTGTTCTGGCGGGTGAGCCAGCGCAGACGGCCGTCGACCGGCTCCATGACGGAGATGAGCAGGCTGTTGCCGGCCATGGCGAGGACACGGTCGTGGAAGCGTGTGTTGATGTCGGTGATCGCCTCGGCGTCCCCGGCGCGGGTCGCGGCCGCCGCCTGGTCGAGCAGGGCCGACAGCTCGGCCAGGCTCTCCGGCGTCGCGCGGGTGGCGGCGAGTCCGGCGGCGTACACCTCCAACGCCTCGCGCAGTTCGAAGAGTTCCGCGACGTCCGCCCTGGTGAGACGGCGGACCACCGTGCGGCGCGGCGTCTCGAAGAGGACGAAGCCCTCGGCGACCAGCGCGCGGATCGCCTCGCGGACCGGGACCCGTGAGACCCCGAAACGATCGGCCAGCTCGCGCTCGACCAGCCGGTCGCCCGGACGGAGCCGGCCCGCGATGATGTCCTGCCGCAGGGTTCCCAGCACACGCTCGCGCACCGCGCCGAGAGGACCGAGGGTTTCGATCTTCGCTCCGTCAGGAGCCAGGGAGCTCATGAGGCCATCCTCGCCGACGCCGGAGGTGTTTTACGTGTCGTTAACGACAGCGACATCGGTCCGAACGGTTGACGGGAGGACCATGACGGGAGTTTGGTATACCAAAGCCCCCACGCGCGGTCCGCTCCCTCCCCGTCTCCTCCTCTCGCTCCCGGAGGCCCCGTGTCCCTCGCCGATCCCGCCGAAGCAACCGGCACCACCGCGTTCGTGCCCGACCCCCGCCTCACCAACGAAGACCTCGCCCCCGCCGACAAGCGCACCTGGAAGGTCTTCGACCTCTTCGCCCTGTGGATGTCCGACGTCCACAACCTCGGCAACTACACCTTCGCCGCCGGACTGCTCGTCCTCGGCATGAACGTCTGGCAGGTCTTCACGTCGCTGCTCGTCGGCTTCGTGATCATCTATATCGGCATGAACTGGATGGGGAGGATCGGCCAGCGCCACGGTGTGCCGTTCCCCGTCGTCAGCCGCATCAGCTTCGGCGTCTGGGGCGCCAACATCCCGGCCATCATCCGGGCCGTGATCGCCATCATGTGGTACGGCATCCAGACCTATCTCGCGTCCGTCGCCGTCAACATCATGCTGCTGGCCGCCTGGCCGGGCCTGGAGTCCTGGACCTACGGCTCGTTCCTCGGTCTGCACCCGCTCGGCTGGATCACCTTCGTCGCCCTCTGGCTCATCCAGGCGGTGATCATCAGCCAGGGCATGGAGTCGGTGCGGAAGTTCCAGGACTTCTGCGGCCCGGCGATCTGGCTGGTCATGATCGCGCTCGCGGTGTGGATCCTGGCCAAGGCCGGCTGGACCATCTCCCTCACCTCCACCCCGCACCCGGTCTCCGTCGGTGAGCAGTGGCGGCAGTGGTTCGGGGCGATCGGCCTGGTCCTCGCCACGTACGGCACGCTGATGCTCAACTTCTGCGACTTCTCCCGCTTCGCCCCCGACTACCGGACCGTCAAGCGCGGCAACTTCTGGGGACTGCCGATCAACTCCACCGCCTTCGTGGTGGTGTCGGTCATCGTCACCGCCGGTTCCATCGAGGTGTTCGGCAAGGCGATCACCGACCCCGCGTACCTCGTCGCGGAGATCGGCAACACCTGGATCCTCGTGCTGGGCGCCCTGACCTTCGCCATCGCCACCATGGGCGTCAACATCGTCGCGAACTTCGTCTCCCCCGCGTACGACCTCGCCAACGTCTGGCCGCAGAAGATCAGCTTCAAGGTCGGCGGCATGATCAGCACGGTCGCGGCGCTCGTCGTGACCCCGTGGAACCTCTTCTCCAACCCGACCGTCGTCAACTACTTCCTCGGCGGTCTCGGCGCGTTCCTCGGCCCGCTGTTCGGTGTGATCATGCTCGACTACTTCTGGGTCAAGCGAGGACGCATCGACGTCGACGAACTGTTCAACGCGCAGCCCGGATCCCGGTACTACTACCGCAGGGGCGTCAACCCCAAGGCCCTCTGGGCGTTCCTCCCCGCGGCCGCCGTCTCCGCCGTCCTCGCCCTGGTGAAGGACTTCAGCGCGGTCGCCCCGTACTCGTGGTTCATCGGAACGGCGCTGGCCGCCGGGCTGTACGCGGTGCTGTGCCGCGACGAGCGTGCCGCGCAGGGGACCGCCGAGGCCGAGCCGACCGTCACCGTGGAGGTCTGAGAAACGTGCGGATCGTCGTCACCAACTGCAACACCACGCAGGAGATGACCGAGGAGATCGTGCGAGGTGCCCGGGCCGCGGCCGGCCCGGGCACCACCGTGACCGGGCTGACCCCGGCGTGGGGCCCCGAGTCCGCGGAGGGCTGGCTCGACAGCTATCTGTCGGCCGCGGCCGTGCTCGACACCCTGCGCACGTACGACGAGCCCTACGACGCCGTGGTCATGGCCGGGTTCGGTGAACACGGGCGGGAAGGGGCGCGGGAACTGCTGGACGTGCCCGTCGTCGACATCACCGAGGCCGCCGCGCACCTCGCGTGTCTGCTCGGGCGGCGGTACGGGGTGGTCACCACGCTGGAACGGTCGTGCGGGCAGATCGAGGACAGCCTGGAGACGGCCGGGGTGGGGCGCAACTGCGCGGGCGTGGTCGGGACCGGGCTGGGCGTCCTCGAACTGCACGACACCGACCGCACGGTGCGGGCCTTCGTCGACGCGGCACGGCGGGTCCGGGACGCCGGTGCGGAGGTGCTGGTCCTGGGGTGCGCCGGGATGACCGGGTTGCAGCAGGTGGTGGCGGAGAAGGTGGGCGTCCCCGTGGTGGACGGAGTGGGGGCGGCCGTGAAGCTGGCGGAGGCGTTGGTGGGGCTGGGGTTGGAG
>NZ_LIQX01000895.1 GCF_001418475.1 Streptomyces ossamyceticus
CCCGCACCGCCCGCCACCGCAACCCGTTCCGCGAGTGGATCGGCGCCCTGATCCGCGCCGACGTCCACGGCTGGACCCACCCGGGCGACCCGGCGGCCGCGGCCGAGCAGGCCCACCGCGACGCCACCCTCACCCACACCGCGAACGGCGTGTACGCGGCGATGTTCGTGGCGGCCGTCATCGCCGAGGCCGCCACCGGCGCCCACGACATCCACCACTGCCTGCGCACCGGCCTCACCGTCGTCCCCGAGCAGTCCCGCCTGGCGGAAGCGATCCGCCACGCCCTGCGACTGGCCGCCGAGGAGCGGGACTTCGACCGGATCGTCGACGCACTCCACACCGCCTACGCCGACCACCACTGGGTCCACGCCCTCCCCAACACGGCCCTGCTGACGGCCGCCCTCACCCACGCGGACGGCGACTTCACCGCCTCCGTCTGCCGAGCGGTGTCGGGCGGCTGGGACACCGACTCCAACGGCGCCACGGCGGGCAGCGTCGCGGGCCTCCTCGCCGGATCCCCCCGGGCGCTCCCCGACCGGTGGACGGCGCCCCTCAAGAACCGCCTGGCCACCTCGGTCGCCGACTTCGACGGCATCGGCTTCGACGCCCTGGCCCACCTCACCCACCGGGAGATCCGCCGCTCATGACCCAGGCGTACGACCCCCCGCTCCGCCATCTGCGCGTCCTCGACCTCGCCACGCTCTTCGCCGGTCCCCTCGCCGCCACGATGCTCGGCGACTTCGGCGCGGAGGTCATCAAGGTCGAGCACCCCACGAAACCGGATCCGTCGCGCGGCCACGGCCCCTCGAAGGACGGTGTGGGCCTGTGGTGGAAGCTCCTCGGCCGCAACAAGCGCACCCTGACGCTGAACCTCTCGACACCGGGCGGCCGAGACACCCTCCTCCGGTTCGCCGCCACCTCCGACGTGATCATCGAGAACTTCCGCCCCGGCACCCTGGAGCGGTGGGGCCTGGGCTGGCCGGAGCTGTCCGCCGTCAATCCGCGCCTGGTTCTGGCCCGCGTGACCGGCTTCGGACAGTTCGGCCCGTACGCGCGCCGCCCCGGCTTCGGCACCCTCGCCGAGGCGATGAGCGGCTTCGCCGCGATCACGGGCGAGCCGGACGCCCCGCCGGTGCTCCCGCCGTTCGGTCTCGCCGACTCGATCGCGGGCCTGGCGACGGCGTACGCGGTGATGACCGCGCTCGCCGCGCGTGACCGTACGGGCGAGGGGCAGACGGTGGACATGGCGATCATCGAGCCGATCCTCACCGTCCTCGGCCCCCAGCCCCTCTGGTACGACCAGCTGGGCCACGTCCAGCCCCGCACGGGCAACCGCTCCGCGAACAACGCGCCCCGCAACACCTACCGCACGGCGGACGGCTCCTGGGTGGCCGTGTCGACCTCCGCGCAGTCCGTCGCGGAGCGGGTGATGCGTCTGGTCGGGCGTCCGGAGCTGATCGACGAGCCGTGGTTCGGTTCGGGTGCGGAGCGGGCCCGCCACGCGGACGTCCTGGACGAGGCGGTCGGCGCGTGGATCGCCCGCCACACCCGCGAGGAGGTCGTCGAGGCCTTCGAGAAGGCGGAGGCGGCGGTCGCCCCCATCCAGGACGTGCGGGAGGTGATGGCCGACCCCCAGTACCGGGCCCTCGACACCGTCACCACCGTCGACGACCCCGAGCTGGGCCCGCTGCGCATGCAGAACGTCCTCTTCCGGCTCTCCGCGACACCGGGCGCGATCCGCTGGGCGGGCCGCCCGCACGGCGCGGACACGGACGCGGTCCTGACCGAGCTGGGTCTGACCGGCACGGACATCGCGGCCCTCCGCGAGGAAGGCGCCCTGTGACCGCCCGGCCCGTCGCCTCCGTCCCGCTGACCTGGCTGTACGTCCCCGGCGACCGCCCTGAGGTGGTGCTCAAGGCGCTGGCCTCCGACGCGGACGTCGTGATCGTGGACCTGGAGGACGCGGTCGCCGCCGACCGCAAGGAGTACGCGCGGTCCGCCACCGCCGAGCTGCTCTCGCAGCCCCCGCCCCTCCCGGTCCACGTCCGGGTGAACGCCCTGGACACCGTGTACGCGGAGGACGACCTCAAGACGCTGGCCCCGCTCCCCGGCGTGGGCGCCCTCCGCCTGCCGAAGATCTCGGCCGCCGCCGACGTGGTGCGCGTCGCGGAGCGCGCCGCCCCCGCGGACGGCGGGGCCCTCCCCCTCCTCCCCCTGCTGGAGTCGGCGCTCGCCGTGGAACGGGCGTACGAGATCGCCGCCGCCCACCCG
>NZ_LIQX01000896.1 GCF_001418475.1 Streptomyces ossamyceticus
GCCCCTGCCGACCGGTGGGTGCTCCCCCGCCGTGTGGCTGGAGCTGCGGCCCGAGGTCGGACAGGCCGTCATCGGGGCTTTAGGGTCGGGTCGGCAGGTGTCGGGTGGTTGGGGTGAAGGTGAGGCGGGGCGGGCGTGATCCGGGTTGTGGTGGTGGACGACGAGGCTCTGGTGCGGTCGGGGTTCGGGTTGATCCTGGGTGCGTCGGCGGACATCGAGGTCGTCGCGACCGCGAGTGGCGGTGAGGCGGTCGAGACGGTCCGCCGGGTGCGGCCGGACGTGGTGCTGCTGGACATCCGGATGCCGGACGTCGACGGGCTCACCGTGCTGCGGGAACTGCGCGGTGCGCCGGACGCGCCGGTGGTGGCGATGCTGACGACGTTCGACGCGGACGAGTACATCCTGACCGCGCTGCACTGCGGTGCGGCCGGTTTCCTGCTGAAGGACACCGAGCCGGAGCAGCTGGCCCATCTGGTGCGGACCCTGGCGGCGGGTGGTGTGGTGCTCTCCCCGAAGGCGTCACGCACGTTGCTGCACGGTCATCCCGGTACCGGGGCGGGGGTGGACGAGGACGCGGCCCGGGTGCGGCTGCTGACCGCGCGTGAGCGTGACGTCCTCGTCCTGGTGGCGGAGGGGCTGTCGAACGCCGACATCGGGGCGCGTATCCATCTGGGGGCGGGCACGGTGAAGGACCACGTCAGCGCCATCCTGACCAAGCTGCGGGTATCGAGCCGGGTGCAGGCGGCGCTGCTGGCGCAGCGGGCCGGACTGCTCGACGAACGTGTGCGGGACGCCGCCCGATGAACGGCGCACGCACCCTGTGGCAGCGGATTCCCCCGCCCGTCGTCGACCTCGTCCTCGTGGCGGCGTCAGCCGTCGACGTGTGGGTGAGCCTGTGGGACGACTCACCGCTCGGCGTCGGGCTGGCCGCTGTCGGCTGCGTCGCGCTTGCCTTCCGGCGCCGGTTCCCGCTCGTCGTCTTCCTGCTCACCCTGCCGGCCTCGCTGACGCAGCCCGTCGCCGTCGCTCCGATCGTGGCGCTGTTCACCCTGGCCGAACGGACCCGCAACCGCCTCCTCCTCGCCGGGTGCGTCGCCCTCACCGGCATCGCCAACAGCATCCCGTGGCCCGAGGTGAGCCTGATGTCCATAGGCCAGACCATGACGCTCATCGCCCTGGTGTACGGCCTGGCGACCGCCGCGGCGCCGGTCCTGTTCGGTCAACTCCTCCAGGCCCACCGGGACCTGGCCCGGCGACTGGTCGAGATCGAGGAAGCCCGAGAGCACGAACGCGCCCTGCACGCCCAGGCCGTACTCGCCCGCGAACGCGCCCAACTCGCCCGCGAGATGCACGACGTCGTCTCCCACCAGGTCAGCCTCATCGCCGTACAAGCCGGCGCACTCCAAATCGCCACACCCGACCCCGACACCAAGAACACCGCCCGCACCATCCGCTCCCTGAGCGTCACCACCCTCGACGAACTCCGCACCATGGTCACCCTCCTGCGCGCCTCCGGCGGCAACACCACCGAACTCACCCCCCAACCCACCCTCGCCGACCTCCACACACTCGTCGAATCCAGCGGCACCCACGCCCAGCTGACCGGCCACCTACCCCCCACCGTCGCCACACCCACCCAACGCGCCCTCTACCGCACCGTCCAGGAAGCCCTCACCAA
>NZ_LIQX01000897.1:0-2637 GCF_001418475.1 Streptomyces ossamyceticus
GACCCCGGCGAGGGCACCCAGCGCCAGATGCTGCGCGCCGGTGTCGCCGCGCACGACCTGAACCGCCTGTGCGTCACCCACTTCCACGGTGACCACTCGCTCGGGCTCGCCGGAGTCATCCAACGCATCAACCTCGACCGCGTCCCGCACGCGATCACCGCGCACTACCCGCGCTCCGGGAAACGGTTCTTCGACCGGCTGCGGTACGCGACGGCGTACCGGGAGACCGTGCCGATCGCGGAGGTCCCCGTCGACGGGGAGGGCGGCGTGCTGGCCACCACCCCCGCGTACACGCTCGACGCGCGCAAGCTCTCCCACCCCGTGGAGTCGTACGGCTACCGGCTCGTCGAACCCGACGGGCGCCGCATGCTGCCCGAACGGCTCGCCGAGCACGGCATCAAGGGGCCGGACATCGGGCGGATCCAGCGGGAGGGCACCCTCGGTGGTGTGTCGCTGGACGACGTGAGCGAGCTGCGGCGCGGCCAGCGGTTCGCGTTCATCATGGACACCCGGCTGTGCGACGGGGTGTACGCCCTCGCGGACCGCGTCGACATGCTCGTCATCGAGTCCACCTTCCTCAACGAGGACATCGAACTCGCCGTGGACCACGGTCATCTGACCGCCGGTCAGGCGGCCTCCGTGGCCCGTGACTGCGGTGTACGGCACCTCGTGCTGACCCACTTCAGCCAGCGCTACACGGAGCCGGACGAGTTCGAACGGCAGGCGCGGGCCGCCGGCTTCGAGGGGGAGCTGAGCGTGGCGCACGACCTGATGAGGGTGGCGCTGCCGAAACGGCGGTGACGGCCGTGCGGATGCGAAATCGCGGCATGCCGGACGTACCATGCTTCGATGTCCCTCCCCAAAGCTGAATTGCACCTGCACATCGAAGGAACCCTGGAGCCGGAGCTGGCGTTCGAGCTGGCCGCGCGGAACGGGGTGACCCTGCCGTACGCCGACACGGACGCGCTCCGCGAGGCGTACCGGTTCGAGGACCTCCAGTCGTTCCTGAACCTGTACTACGAGCTGATGGCCGTGCTCCGCACCGAGCGGGACTTCGCGGACCTCGCCGACGCCTATCTCACCCGGGCCGCGGCGCAGGGCGTGCGGCACGTGGAGATGTTCTTCGACCCGCAGGCGCACACCGCCCGCGGGGTGGCCCTGGGCACCGTCGTCGAGGGGCTGTGGCGGGCGCTGGAGAAGAGCGAGGAGACCCACGGGATCTCCACCCGGCTCATCATGTGCTTCCTGCGCGACGAGTCCGCCGCCTCCGCCATGGAGACCCTTCGGGCCGCCCGGCCGTACCTCGACCGGATCACCGGCATCGGGCTCGACTCCGCCGAGGTCGGGCACCCGCCGGTCAAGTTCCGCGAGGTGTACGAGGCCGCCGCCGCGCTGGGGCTGCGGCGGGTGGCGCACGCCGGGGAGGAGGGACCGCCGGAGTACATCACCGAGGCCCTCGACGTGCTCGGTGTCGAGCGCGTCGACCACGGGCTGCGCTGCATGGAGGACCCGGACCTCGTCGAGCGGCTCGTGCGTGAGCGGATCCCGCTGACGCTGTGTCCGCTGTCCAACGTCCGGCTGCGGACCGTCGACACCCTCGCCGACCACCCGCTGCCCGCCATGCTCGACGCGGGACTGCTCTGCACGGTCAACTCCGACGACCCCGCCTACTTCGGCGGCTACGCCGGCGACAACTTCGACGCCGTGCACCGCACCCTCGGCCTGAGCGAGGAGCGGCTGCGCGAGCTGGCCCGCAACTCCTTCACCGCCTCCTTCCTGGAGGACGACGAGGAGCGGCGGGCCCGGTATCTCGCCGAGGTCGACGCGTACGAGTTCTGAGGCGTACGTGTTCTGACGCCTACGAGTTCTGACGGGCACTGTTCGCCCGCCGTCAGGCCGCCGGGCGGTACTCCGGCTGCTCGGTGGCCGCCCGGTCCCGGTAGCGGGCGTGCTCGGTCGTGGCGGTCGTGGTGCGCAGGGCCACGGCCGTCATGGGGGCGGCGATCAGGAGCAGGCCCACGGCCAGGATGGCGCCCATCGCCGGGAAACCGGCGTGCGCGGAGAGCAGGCTGCCGGTCAGGGGACCGGCGGCCGTGCCGAGCGAGGACGCGGAGCCGACGAGGACCGCCCAGCGGCCGCGCGGGTCGAGCGAGGCGGCGAGACCGATCAGATACGACAGCACGACCGGGTAGAGCACGTTCCAGGCGATCTCGCCCGTGGCGAAGGTGGTGAGGTCGCTCGCCGAGGCGCTCAGCGCGATACAGCCCGCGATGAGCGCGGTGCCGCCGCCGATGGGCAGCGCCCGGCCCAGCCGCGCGCCCAGCGCACCCGCGCCGATCACCCCGAGCAGGCCCGCGCCGAGGGCCGCCGCGAAGACCGCGCCGACGGTGACCTCGGTGAGCCCGGCCTGGGTGGTGCCGATGCGGCCGCTCACACCCCACAGGGAGTTCTGCGCGAGGGACCACAGCAGGAGGGTCGCGGCGAGGACCAGGCCCGAGCGGCGGTGGGGGAGCGGGCCGCGTTCCCCGCCGGTGGGGGCGGTGGCCACGGCGGTGGTGAGACGGCCGGTCGCCGGCAGGGTGAGCAGGGCCGTGACGGCGAGCGCGGCGAGCGGCACGCCGTGGCCGGGGCCCAGGT
>NZ_LIQX01000897.1:2715-2885 GCF_001418475.1 Streptomyces ossamyceticus
TAGCCGACGGCCGCGAGCAGCAGGCCCGCGCGGGCGAGGCGGCGGGGGCCGAACCGCTCCACCTGCGCGGCGAGCGTGAAGCCGGCCGTGGCCGAACCCAGCAGCAGGGCGCTGCCGACGGCGCCGGCCTCGGTGGCGGTGAGGGGGAGGGCCGCGTCGAGCCTGCCGAC
>NZ_LIQX01000898.1 GCF_001418475.1 Streptomyces ossamyceticus
GCCAGGCGGCCTCGCTCGTGGCCATGCCGGTGACGTACGCGACGAGGGTGCCGAGGACACGGTCCGCCTCGTCGGCCGGGAAACCGGCGGTGGTCAGCAGTTTCAGCATGGCCTCGGAGACGCGCATCCAGTTGGGGCCGAGGTACGACATGCCCATTTCGCCGAGCACGGAGGCGAGCCAGGGGTGGCGCAGGATCGTCGCGCGCAGGCTGTGGGCGCACCGGGCCGTGTCCGTGCGCCAGGTGGCGGGGTCGGGGGAGGCGGTGACCTCGATCTCGCCGTAGACCTCGTCGACGGCCAGCTCGATCAGCTCGTCCTTGTTGGCGACGTGGCGGTAGAGCGAGGTGGCGCCCGCGCCCAGCCGGCCGCCGAGCTTGCGCATGCTGAGCGCGTCGATGCCCTCCTCGTCGAGCAGTCGCAGCGCCTCGGACACGATGTGTTCCCTGCTCAGCGCGGGCTGCTCCCGGCCGGTCCGGGGGCGGGTCCACACCGACTGGAAGCCCTGCTGCTCGGCTGGCATCGCCGGTTCCTCTCGTGTCGACGGCTGGTGGCGGCCACCGTAGCGCACGGCATTCGCAGGGTGCGTACGGGTGAGGAGGCGAGCGCACGGTGTTCGCACACCGCTCGCGCGGCCCGGTCAGACACCGGCCACCCGGCGGAACATGCCCGCCACCCGTAGCTCGCTCTCGATCCGGTGCACCGTCGCGCGCAGTTCCGGCAGGATCTCCCGCACGCACTGCTCCACCGATCGTCGGCTGCTGTGCATCGCGACGTTGACGGCGGCCGTGACCCTGCCGTCGCGGTCGTGGACGGGGACGGCGATGGAGCGCAGGCCCTCCTCCAGTTCGCCGTCGACGAGGGCGTAGCCGTCGGTGCGGACGCGTTCGAGGACGGTGAGGAGTTCCACGGGGTCCGTGACGGAACGCGGGGTCAGCGGGACGAGGCGTTCGGGGAGGGAGACCTCCGGGAGGAGCCCGGCGAGCATCACGCGGCCCAGGGACGTGGCGTACGCGGGGAACCGTGTGCCGAGGGTGATGTTGACGCTCATGATCCGGCTGGTGGCGACCCGCGCCGTGTACTGCACCTCGTCGCCGCCCGCGGTGAGGACCGCGAGGGACGCCGATTCGTGCACCCGCGCGGAGAGTTCCGCCAGGTGCGGGGCGGCGATCCGGGGGAGCGGCAGCATCGACAGGGGCGGGAAGCCGAGGCCCAGGACGCGCGGGGTCAGGCGGAAGACACGGTCGGACGACTCGACGTACCCGAGGTGTTCGAGCGTGATCAGCGCCCGGCGGGCCGTCGCGCGGGCGAGGCCGGTGGTACGGGCGACGTCGGTGAGGGTGAGGTCGGCGCGGCCCTCGCCGAACGAGGTGACGACCGTCAGACCACGGGCCAGCGACTCGATGAACTCCCGGCCCAGTTCCTGCTTGGACGCGCCCGTCCAGGCGGCGAGACCACCGAGAGCGGAAGGGGTCGGGGTCGAGGTCGAGGTCGAGGA
>NZ_LIQX01000899.1 GCF_001418475.1 Streptomyces ossamyceticus
CCCGCTACACGCTGGTCGCGGCGCCCGGCCCCCCGGCCGCCGCGACCAGCGTGTAGCGGGCGAACACCCCGTCCGCCGTCTCCTTCACCGTGCCCGCGGCAGCCACGGGTGCCGCGCGCGGCGCGGGCAGCACCGCCAACGACGGCTCCGGGGACCGGCTGTGCACCCGTACCTCGTCGCGGTGGGTGTCGAAGACGACGCCTCCGTCGCTGAGGACCAGCCGGTCGGCGCCCCAGGCGGGGCCCCGGTAGGCGGTGCGGGCCGTGGCCGCGTCCAGGACGAGGAGGTCGACGCGGCGGCCGTCGGCGGTGTCCACCTCGACGAGGGCGTCCGTGCCGGGCCGCAGCCCGGTGACGAGGAGGCGGTCCCCGACGGTCGTCAGATCACCGGAGGGCGCCCGCGCCGCCTTCACCGTCCGTGCGTCCAGGGCGAGTTCGGGGGTGATGCCGTCGATCGCGGCCAGCACCAGCACCGGGCGGCCCGCGGGGCCGTCACCGCTGTCCTCGGGTCCGCCGCCCGTACCGTCCAGCACGCACACCACCTGCGCCGTGGCCCACTCCAGGCACAGTCCGCCCAGGTCGAGCCGGAGCGGCCAGCAGAAGTAGGCGCCCCCGCGGACCGTGACCGGCGTGGCCGGCAGGGTGAGGGGCGACGCGTCGGGGAAGTCCACCGTGAAGGAGACGTCCGTGTGGTCCGGCAGCGGCTCGTGCGGCTGGTGGTTGTTGACGAAGAGGAAGCCGGACCGTCCGTCGCCGCGCACCGCCCAGCGCAGGGTCTCCCGGTCGTCCTGGCCTGTCGGGAGCCGATCGGGCAGGACCGACCTCATGGGGGCGATGAGCTGCCCGAAGTCGGCCAGCAGCAGGTGCTGGAGGCGGAGTTCGTCGTAGGAGGGGCGGTACTGGCCGTACTCGCCGAGCGGGGCCTGGAAGTCGTAGGTGAGCAGGGGCAGGTCGTTGGGGTAGCCGGTGGCGTGGGACTCCTGGAGGAACGTGGTGCGCCCCCGGGGGTTCGTGCCGCCGTGGAACATGTAGTAGCCCTGCCACACCGAACCGCACCCGATCTTGGTGAGGCCGAGGGCGCCGATGTCGGCGGCGTCGACGCGCGGCCTGCGGTGGTAGGCCACGGCCATGCCGCCGCCCAGCTCGCAGGTGGCCCAGGGGAAGCGGTCCGCCAGCGCCTGCGGGTCGCCGCCGCGGACCGTGGTGGGGCGCAGATCGGCGCCGATGCCCTCGTCGTCGCGCTGGTGGGTGAAGAAGAAGTGCTTGCGGCAGGTGTCGGGCCAGCCGCCGTCGGCCTCGGTCCAGAAGGTCTCGGTGTAGCCGCCGTACAGGGGCAGCAGTTCGTCCGGGGGCAGCTGGACGCCGCCCCAGGCGGTCGAGGTCCACAGCGGGGCGGCGAGTCCGGCCTCCTGGGCCGTCCGCTTCAGGGTCAGCAGATGGCCCGGCTGGTCGTACAGCTCGTTCTCGATCTGGACGGCGACGACGGGCCCGCCGTGGCCCCGGTCCAGACCGCGCAGTTGCTCGGCCAGGGCCGCGTACCAGCGGCGTACGGGCGCCAGGTACGCGGGGTCGTCGGTGCGGGGCGCGTCGGTGCGGGCGAGGACCCAGTCGGGCAGGCCCCCGCCCCGTACCTCCGCGTGCACCCAGGGGCCGATGCGGGGGATGAGGTCCAGGCCGTGGCGGGCGCAGAGTTCGGCGAAGCGCCGCAGGTCGCGGTCGCCGTCGAAGCGGAGGTCGCCCTCGGTCTCCTCGTGGTGGATCCAGATGACGTACGCGGCGACGACCGTCACCCCGCCCGCCTTCATCTTCAGCAGTTCCTCCTCCCACTCCCCGGCGGGGCAGCGGGTGAAGTGGAACTCGCCGGAGACCGGGAACCAGGGGCGGCCGCCGCGGGTGAGCCAGCGGCTGGTGACCTCGATGGGGTCGCCCGCGCCGGGGACGTCCGCGAAGGGCAGATGACCGCGCAGCGGGGGCGGGGGCTCGGCCGGGAGGCGCAGTCGGTGGGGAGCCGTCATCAGGGCTTCACCGGCCCCAGGTCGGGTGTGTCGGTGAAGTGCGCGCGGGCGGCGGTGGTGGCGTTCAGCTCCAGCAGGACCAGCTCGTTGGCGCCGGGGCGCAGGACGGGGGCGGGGACGTAGAGGGTGCGCTGCGGGCCCCGGTTCCAGTAGCGGCCGAGGTGGAAGCCGTTGACCCAGGCCTGGCCCTTGGTCCAGCCGGGCAGGGAGAGGAAGGTGTCGGCGGGGGTGTCGATGTCGAAGGTGCCGAGGTGGAAGGCGGGCACGGTGACGTGGGCCGTCTCGCCGGCCGGGGCGAAGGGCACCGTGGACAGGTCGGTCAGGGGCAGCCGGTGGATGTCCCAGCCGTGCAGGGCCGTGCCGTTGAAGGTGACGGGGCCGAGCAGGCCCTTGGGGGCGCCGATGCGGGGCCCGTAGTTCACCCCGCCCATGTTCTCGACCAGCACCTCCAGGGTGGCACCGGCGCGGGGGACGCGCAGCGGCAGGGTCTCGTCGTGGCGTTCGCGTTCCAGTACGCCGACGGGGGCGCCGTCCACGAAGACCTGGGCGCGGTCGCCGACCCCGCCGGCGAAGTGCAGCAGGCCGTCGCCCGGCTCGGGGAAGGCGCTGCGGTAGAGGACGTAGCCGGAGCGCTGGCCCAGCTCCTCCATGGTGAGCGGGTCCTCGGTGCGGCCGGCGGAGACGCTGTGGGCGGTGGCCCACGGCAGGAGGGGCGCGCTGCGGTCCAGCTCGACGGTGATGCCGGAGAGCTTCGGGGACGGGGCCGGGGCGGGCTCGTCCGGGACCGGGGCGTGGCGGGCGATCACCTCGCGGAAGGCGTGGTACTTGGGGCCGGGGTCGCCGGACTCGGTGAGGGCGGCGTCGTAGTCGTAGGAGGTGACGATCGGCGCGTAGCACTGGTCGTGGTTGGCGCCGTTGGTGAAGCCGAAGTTGGTGCCGCCGTGGAACATGTAGATGTTGACGGAGGCGCCCGCCGCGAGCAGCAGGTCGAGGTCGGCGGCGGCGTTGGCGCCGTCCCGTACGTGGTGCTCCTCGCCCCAGTGGTCGAACCAGCCGATCCAGAACTCCGAGCACATCAGGGGCCCTTCGGGCTGGTGCTCGCGCAGCTTGCGCAGCGACTCCTCGATCCGGCCGCCGAAGGTGCCGGTGGACAGCACACCGGGCAGGCTCCCGGCGGCCAGGTGGTGGGCGGAGCCCGTCTGGTCACAGGTGAACAGCAGCTCCTCGACGCCGCGGGAGCGCAGCGCGTTGTGCACGTGCTTGAGGTACGCGGTGTCGTCGCCGTACGCCCCGTACTCGTTCTCGACCTGGACTGCGATGACGGGTCCGCCGTTCGCGGCCATGTGGGGCAGCAGCGGGGGCAGCAGGATGTCGAGGTAGCGGTCGAGGGCGTCCGTGAAGCGGGGGTCGCTGGTGCGCAGCCGGATGTCGTGGTCCGTGGTGAGCCAGGAGGGCAGGCCACCGCCGTCCCACTCGGCGCAGATGTACGGGCCGGGGCGCAGCAGGACGTGCAGGCCCTCCTCGCGGGCGAGGCTCAGGTAGCGGGGCAGGTCGAGGAGCCCGTCGAGGACGAGAGGGCTGTCGGGGTCGGGCTGGTGGAGGTTCCAGGGGACGTACGTCTCCACCGTGTTGAGGCCCATCAGCCGGGCCTTGCGCAGCCGGTCCGCCCACAGGTCGGGGTGGATGCGGAAGTAGTGCATCGCGCCGGAGATGATCCGGAACGGTTCGCCGTGGAGGAGGAAACCGTCGGAGGACGTGGTGAGAGCGGGCGTGCGCAAGGCTGTTTTCCCTTCGGCTCGGGACATGCGGGTGACTCGGGGACGGATGCGGTTCAGCGGGACGGGGTGGCGGTGCGGGTGGCGCGGATCAGCCACAGGGTGGCCAGCAGGCACAGGGCCGACACGACGCACAGCAGCAGCGGCACGGCGCGGACCCCGGACCATTCGATGGCCTTGCCGAGTGTGGGCCCGGCGGCCACTCCCCCGACCATGGACGCGGCGATGACCAGCGCGCCGACGCTGCGGGCCCGCGGCGCGGCGGCGTTCAGCCAGGGCAGGCCGGTGGGGAAGATCGGCGCCATGAAGAGGCCGACGCCGGCGTACGCGAACGGGGCGAGCCAGGGGACGACGGCGAGGAGGAGGCAGACGGTCATGCCCGCGCAGGAGACGGTGATGATCGTCTGGGGGGAGTGCCGCAGGGCGACGGGCACCACCAGGAAGCGGCCGACGGTCAGCATCAGCCAGTACACGGAGGTCGCGGTGGCGGCGGCTCCCGCGCTGTAGCCGACGGTCTCCAGGTGGGTGGGCTCCCAGCCGCCGACGCCGGCCTCGACGCCCACGTGCAGGACGTACAGCGCGACGAACACGCCGAGCACCGAGGCCAGGCTGCGGCGCAGGGCGGACCCGCCGGCCTGCGCGGTGCCCTCGTCCGGGGCGGCGGTCAGGGGCGCGCGGTCGCGGACGCCGCGCAGACACAGCAGCAGGGGCAGGTTGGCGGCGGCGAAGGCGAGGAAGACGGCCGGGTAGTGCTCGGCGCCGACCGCGCCGATCAGGGCGGGGCCGAGGATCGCGCCGATGCCGAAGTGGGCGTTGAGGATGTTCAGCATGGCCGTCGAGCGCTTGCCGAAGCCGACGGCGAACAGCTGGTTGAGGCCGTAGTCGATACCGCCGAAGCCGAGTCCGGCGAGCAGGGCGGCGGCGAGGCCGACGGGCCAGTTCGGGGCGAGCGCGAAGCCGGCCGCGCCGAGGGCCATCAGCAGATACGAGGCGCCGAGGATCGTCCGGTTGCCCATCCGGCCGTAGAGCCGGTCGAAGAGCAGGACACCGGCGACACCGCCGATGAAGTGGGCGCTCAGCCCGAGCCCGGCGGCCGACGGGGACAGCCCGAACTCGTCACGAAAGGCCGGGATGGCGGGCCCGTACAGCGCCTGGAGGGCTCCGATGAGCACGAACCCCACACAGGAGGCGACCACGGCGGCCGGGCTGAACACCCGCGCCTCCTCGGCGGTTCGGGGGTGCACAGCGGATGCGGTCGGTACGTCGGACACGCGAGCACTCCACCTCGTCGCGGCTGGGGACCCTCGCAGTGTTACCGGTAACATCACGACCGTCAAGACTCGTTCGGCCGGTCGCCCAGGTGGGGGCCGGGAGCCGCGGGGTGCGATGCCGTCTCTTATACACAT
>NZ_LIQX01000009.1 GCF_001418475.1 Streptomyces ossamyceticus
GGCGGGACGCGCTCCCGCGCGGCGTCCCCCACGGCCACGAGCCGTTCCCTGACGGACAGCCACGCAGGTACGGCGGTTTCCGGCACCCCACAGGCCCGGACGAGCGCGGAGACGACCTCGGCGCGCGGGAGCGCGTCCCGCCGCAGGACATCGGCGAGGGTGCTGCGGGCGAGAACCTCGCCCCGCTCGGCGGCCCGCTGCTCCAACTGCCGGTAGGTCAGCCCGCTGCGCTCCTTGAGCCGGCGCAGCAGGGCAACGTACTCGGCGGAGGTGCGCACGGTCTCCGGCGCCAACTCCCCACCGTCCTCCGGCTTCCCTGCGCTCCCGCGGTCCCCCGTGCTCACCATGCGGTCATTGTCGGCGGGGGGTATACCGCCGACAACCCCTGTCCCGGCCATGTCGAGCACCCCGCCGCACGGTCCGGACAAGCCGCTGACCAGCCCGGACAGCCGCGCTCTGTCCGGGACACGGCAAGGCGTTGCCGGACAGGACCAGACGGCCCAGGCTCGGTTGCTGTCGCGACGGCCGGACCCACGGGGGTGGACCGGCCGCGCACCCCACCACCGACCGAGAGGACTCAACAACCTCATGCGCAAGCACACCGAACGCACCGCACACACCGAACGCACGCTCCGTCTCCCGAGGACCCTGGCGGCCACGGTGATGGGCGGCGCACTGGCCCTGACCGGCCTCGCCGAACCCAGCTGGTCCGCGACGTCCGGCGCGGCCGCCACGTATCCGGGGCAGGGCCCGTGCCCGCCGGGCGACTACCAGCTCTGCATCGACGGAGGCCCCGGCGGCTTCACCATCAGGGGCCGCACCTTCGCCGGACACGACAACGCGATCCTGCTCCGCAACGTCTCGGGCGTCACGATCACCGGGAACACGTTCAAGAACCTCAGCGGCAGGACCGGTTACGCCGGCGTCCATGTGAAGAACTCGTCCGGCATCGTCATCAGGAAGAACAAGTTCACGAAGCTCCGCAACGCCGGTCACATGCACGGCGTGTACCTGGTCAACACCACCGGCAGCACCATCGCCGGCAACACGTTCTCCTCCATCACCGGCGACCCGGTCCGCATCCGCGACGGCAGCCGCGACAACTCCGTCACCGGCAACACCTTCACCAGGTCGGGCACCTACGCGATCTTCAGCGAGTGGCGCGACCACAAGAAGGGAGAGACCTGCGGCGCCGCCAACACCATCAAGAACAACAAGTACGGTCCCGGCTATTACGGCACCACCCTCCCCCTCATCCGCTGGGGCGGCAGGGGCAGCGGCAAAACAGGCCCCGACAAACTGACCTGGAAGACCTGCAAGACCCCCACGATCATCAACAAGGGCGGCAACACGAGGCTCTGAGAACCCCACTGAAGCCGGGGCAAGGCTTCGGGGAGACAGCACAGCGGCCGAATTGGGAAGAATCGATACGCCCGTCCCCTATCGGGTGAACATCCTTGCAGTGGACGTACGTTGCCCCTGCGCCTGCCTAGCTTCCGGGACGGAGGTGATGCTCGATGGACGAGCAGAACGACACGCCGCCGGAAGAACCGACGGCACCGCAGCAGGACGCGATCGACATCAACGACTTCGTCTTCGCGGCGACAGGCGCTCGAGTACGAAGGCTCACGTTGACAGACGGAACGCATTGGTTCCCGGCGATGGATGTAGCAGGCAACCTCGGCTACTCCAACACACGGGACGCAGTGCAGAGCATGGTCGCGCAACAGCATGTGACAACGCTCGGTGATATTGCGCGAACCGTCGGCCAGAGCGACGCAACGCGCAATATCGCAGGTCACGGGCTACGCAAGACCATGAAGATGGTGAACCTGCAAGGGCTCATCCAGCTCGTCAACGGGTGCACCAAGCCGGAGTCTCAGCCCTTCAAGGACTGGGTGTCCGAGGTCATCGAAACCATCCAACTGGACGGCTCCTACGCCCTCGACCGCGCCCCCGTCCAACCCGCCCCCACCGGCGGCACGGCGTACGCCATGCCCCGGCAGGTCGCCGACGCCATCGTCCGGCTCGAGGAGCGCAACATCCGGACGGACGAGATGCTCACCGCGTTCCAGCGGGAGCAGAACCATCTGCTCCGCCAGATCAACCGGAGCCAGAGCGTCATGGCCGACGCTCTCCAGGACATCGCCGCGTCGCTCAAGCGGCCCGATGTCCACTCCGACAGTTCCGGCGCCGCCCCCGAGCCGAAGCAGACCGCGCGGGATCTCCTCGCCACCTGGAAGGCCAGGAACCTCGTGGTGACCGAGGACGTCCACTCCGTCGCGGCCTGCCTGGCACCCGCGCTGGTGCGCGGCGAGGCCAGCTACCGCCTGGAGGAGATCGCCACCCGAACGGGGCTGTCACAGGAACGCGTCAACGACTGCCTGCGGATGATGCTCAAGCGAGGATGCGTACGCCAGCGCGGCTGCACCCCGGACGGCGCTCCGGTGTACGTCCTGCCGTGACGCCCTAGCCCTTAGCCGGAAGGACACAGGCCCGAAGCCGCAATACGAGGTTGCGGCTTCGGGCCTTGTCGTACCGTACCGAATCCCGCTACTCCCCGACCGGCGGACGCACCATCAGGACCACCCCGGCCGCGATCGTCCACAGGGCCATGAGGAGGACCGTCAGCCAGGCGGTGAACGGGCCCGCGCAGCAGAGGACGGCGATGCCGAAGCCGGACCAGCCGAGCCAGGCGGGGACGGCGTGGGTGGTGACGGCGGCGCGCCAGACGGCGAAGAGCAGGACGGCCGCCGCGGCCATCGCCGCGATGAACCCGGCGTACGCGACGTCCATCAGGAGCATGGCCACCATGGCCGTTCCCGGTCCCACCACGAACGTGTCCGTGTTGAGGGCGGAGACGGCGTAGATCCCACTGGTGATCGTCGCGACCATGGTGAACACGACGAACACGATCCCGCCGGAGAGCACCAGCTGGGAGCGGCTGCCGACGCGGCGGGCGAGCGCGGACAGGAACCACAGGAACAGCAGGCTCCCCGCCAGCATCACCAGGGTCATGGCCTCGGTGAGGTCGAGGTTGCTGTCGTCGCGGTAGAAGGCGACCGTCTCGCGCAGTCCGTCCTCGTCGGTGTAGTCCGGGCTGTTGGCGTAGCTCACGAGGAGTCCGACGAGCATCAGGACGCCGGAGGCGATTCCGGCGATTCCGGGCCAGAGATCTCTTCGCGGCGGTGGATCCGTGAGCCTCGGTGGCGTCTGCGCCCTCGGTGTCGAGACAGCCATGTCCACCTCCCGCGCGACAGGACCTATCTCCAGTATGCGCGGTATGGATCTTTTGTCTCCTCTTCCGCTGGGCCCCGCACACGCCAAAGGCCCCCGCCCGGTCGGGCAAGGGCCTCATCAGCAGCTATCAGCAGCTATCAGCAGCTACTCGCAGGCAGAGCCCGGCGAGCGGACGGCCTGCCGTCAGATACCGCCCTCGGTCATCCCGTGGACCGCCGGGATCGTGCCCAGCCGGCCCTTCTGGAAGTCCTCGAACGCCTGCTGCAGCTCCTCGCGGGTGTTCATGACGAACGGGCCGTAGTGGGCCATGGGCTCCCGGATCGGCTGTCCGCCGAGCAGCACGATCTCCAGGTCGGGCGCGTTGGAGTCCTGCTTCTCGTCCGCCCGCACCGTGAGGGACGAGCCCGCACCGAACACGGCCGTCTGACCGAGGTGGATCGGGCGCCGGTCCACACCGACGCTGCCGCGCCCGGCGAGCACGTACGCCAGCGCGTTGAAGTCCTCGCGCCACGGAAGCGTGATCTCCGCGCCCGGCGCCACGGTCGCGTGGAGCAGGGTGATCGGGGTGTGGGTGATGCCGGGCCCCTGGTGCCCGTCCAGCTCACCGGCGATGACGCGGAGCAGCGCGCCGCCGTCAGCGGTGGTGAGGAGCTGGACCTGGCCGCCGCGGATGTCCTGGTATCTCGGCGCCATCATCTTGTCCCTGGCAGGGAGGTTCACCCACAGCTGGATGCCGTGGAAGAGACCGCCGGACATGACGAGGGCCTCCGGCGGCGCCTCGATGTGGAGGAGACCGGAACCGGCCGTCATCCACTGGGTGTCGCCGTTGGTGATGGTGCCGCCACCGCCATGACTGTCCTGGTGGTCGAAGATCCCGTCGATGATGTAGGTGACGGTCTCGAAGCCACGGTGGGGGTGCCAGGGCGTGCCCTTCGGCTCTCCCGGCGCGTAGTCCACCTCGCCCATCTGGTCCATCATGATGAACGGGTCGAGGTGACGGTAGTTGATCCCGGCGAACGCACGGCGGACCGGGAAGCCCTCGCCCTCGAAACCGCTGGGCGCGGTCGTCACGGCGAGCACCGGACGGGACACCGCGTCGGTCGACGCGACGACACGGGGCAGGGTCAGCGGGTTCTCGACGGTCACTGCGGGCATGTCGGTACCTCCTTGTGCGTTCACTTTAGTTGATTGTTGAACTTTCTGCCAGACCTAACGACGAACGCCCGGAGGGCATTCCCTCCGGGCGTTCACCTCGTCCCGCACGGCCCGCCGGTCCGCGGTCCCGCATCCAGCGGAGCTATCCGTACATGCGCCGCATCGCGAACTCCACCATCTGCTCCACCGCCTTCGCGTCGAAGACCATCCGGTGCTCCCCCTCCATGTCGAGGACGAAGCCGTAGCCGGTCGGCAGCAGGTCGATGACCTCGGCGCCGGTGATCACGAAGTACTTGGACTCCTTGCCGGCGTACCGGCGCAGCTCCTTGAGCGAGGTGAACATGGGGATCACCGGCTGCTGCGTGTTGTGCAGTGCCAGGAACCCGGGGTTGTCACCGCGTGGGCAGTAGACCTTGGACGTCGCGAAGACCTGCTGGAAGTCCTCGGCGGCCAGCTGACCCGTGGTGAAGGCACGCACCGCGTCCGCGAGGGACGGCGGGGACGGCTCCGGGTACAGCGGAGGCTGCTGCCCGTAGCCCCCGCCCATCGGGCCGCCGGGCATCTGCCCCGGCATCTGCTGCCCGGACATGGGCTGCTGCGGCGGGGCGTACTGCTGCTGAGTGCCAGCGCTCTGGTCGTAGCCGTACATGCGGCAAAGCGTAACGAGTCACAGATGACCCAATCGGGGTTGCTTCTTATTACCGGTGGGTAGCATCATCGACGAGAAGCTACTTGTTGGTATGTGAACTAGCGCGAGGATCCAGTGCCTCGCCGATCCCTCTCTTACGGAGCCGTCGCCATGGGGCACTACAAGTCGAATCTCCGCGACATCGAGTTCAACCTCTTCGAGGTGCTCGGCCGCGACAAGCTGTACGGCACCGGCCCGTTCGCGGAGATGGACACGGACACCGCCAAGAGCATCCTGGAGGAGCTGGCCCGTCTCGCCGAGAACGAGCTGGCGGAGTCCTTCACGGACGCCGACCGCAACCCGCCGGTCTTCGACCCGGAGACGAACACCGCCCCGGTCCCGGCCTCCTTCAAGAAGAGCTACAAGGCCTTCATGGACTCGGAGTACTGGCGGCTCGGCCTGCCCGAGGGCATCGGCGGCACGACCGCCCCCGCCTCCCTGATCTGGTCCTACGCGGAGCTGATCCTCGGCGCGAACCCGGCCGTGTGGATGTACTCCTCCGGCCCGGCGTTCGCCGGCATCCTCTACGACGAGGGCAACGACGTACAGAAGAAGATCGCCCAGATCGCGGTCGAGCGGACCTGGGGCTCCACCATGGTGCTCACCGAGCCGGACGCCGGTTCGGACGTCGGCGCCGGCCGCACCAAGGCCATCCAGCAGGAGGACGGCTCCTGGCACATCGAGGGCGTGAAGCGCTTCATCACCTCCGGTGAGCACGACATGGAGGAGAACATCCTCCACTACGTCCTCGCCCGCCCCGAGGGCCACGGCCCCGGCACCAAGGGCCTGTCCCTCTTCCTCGTCCCGAAGTACCTGTTCGACGTCGAGACCGGCGAGCTGGGCGAGCGCAACGGCGTCTACGCCACCAACGTCGAACACAAGATGGGCCTGAAGGCCTCCAACACCTGCGAGATGACCTTCGGCGACCGGCACCCCGCCAAGGGCTGGCTGATCGGCGACAAGCACGACGGCATCCGCCAGATGTTCCGCATCATCGAGTTCGCCCGCATGATGGTCGGCACGAAGGCGATCTCCACCCTCTCCACGGGCTACCTCAACGCCCTCGAGTACGCCAAGGAGCGCGTCCAGGGCCCCGACCTGGCGAACTTCATGGACAAGACCGCGCCCAAGGTCACCATCACGCACCACCCCGACGTCCGCCGCTCGCTGATGACGCAGAAGGCGTACGCGGAGGGCATGCGCGCCCTCGTCCTCTACACCGCCTCCGTCCAGGACTCGATCGCGGTGAAGGAGGCGGCCGGCGAGGACGCCTCCACCGAGCACGCCCTGAACGACCTGCTCCTCCCGATCGTCAAGGGCTACGGCTCCGAGAAGGGCTACGAGCAGCTCGCCCAGTCCCTGCAGACCTTCGGCGGCTCCGGCTTCCTGCAGGAGTACCCGATCGAGCAGTACATCCGCGACGCCAAGATCGACACCCTGTACGAGGGCACCACCGCGATCCAGGGCCAGGACTTCTTCTTCCGGAAGATCGTCCGCAACCAGGGCGCCGCGCTGAACTCCCTCGCCGAGGAGATCAAGAAGTTCCTGGCGCTGGGCGAGGGCGGCGAGGAGCTGGCCGGTGCCCGTGAGCACCTCGCCAAGGCCGCGGTCGAGCTGGAGGCCATCGTCGGCCTCATGCTCACCGACCTCGCCGCGACCGAGCAGGACGTCAAGAACATCTACAAGGTGGGCCTCAACACCTCCCGCCTGCTGCTCGCCTCCGGTGACGTCGTCGTCGGCTACCTGCTCCTCAAGGGTGCCGCCGTCGCCGCCGAGAAGCTGCCGAACGCGTCCGCCAAGGACAAGGCCTTCTACACCGGCAAGATCGCCGCGGCCAAGTTCTTCGCCGCCAACGTCCTGCCCGGCGTCACCCTGGCCCGCAAGATCTCCGAGGGCGTCGACCTCGACCTGATGGAGCTGGACGAAGAGGCGTTCTGACCTCCCGGCCCCGGCCCCGGGCGGCACCGCCGCCGGGGCCGGGGCCCCACTCCGAGGCGGTCGGGTGGTGGACGGGCCCTGCCCGTCCGTCCACCGCCCCGGCCCCCGTTCCTCACACCAGGGCCCGCTCCCAACCCCGGGAGCGGGCCCTCGTACGTCGTTAAGGTGAACCCCATGCGCACACCCCCACGCTTCGATCGCGGCCACACCGACGACCTGATGACCTACCTCGCGGCAAGCCCGTCCCCGTACCACGCGGTGGCGAACGCCGCGGAGCGGCTGGAGAAGGCCGGCTTCCGCCAGGTGTCCGAGACGGACGCGTGGGACGGCTCCCTGGGCGGCAAGTACGTGCTGCGCGGCGGCGCGATCATCGCCTGGTACGTGCCGGAGGGCGCCGAACCCCACACGCCGTTCCGTATCGTCGGCGCCCACACCGACTCCCCCAACCTGAGGGTGAAGCCGCGCCCCGACAGCGGCGCCCACGGCTGGCGCCAGGTCGCCGTCGAGATCTACGGCGGCCCGCTGCTCAACTCCTGGCTGGACCGCGACCTCGGCCTCGCCGGCCGGCTCTCGCTGCGCGACGGCACCAACCGCCTCGTGAACATCGACCGGCCCCTGCTGCGGGTGCCCCAACTCGCCATCCATCTCGACCGTTCCGTCTCCTCCGAGGGGCTGAAGCTCGACAAGCAGCGCCACCTCCAGCCCGTCTGGGGCCTCGGTGACGACGTCCGTGACGGCGACCTGATCGCCTTCCTGGAGCAGGAACTGGGCCTGGCCTCGGGCGAGGTCACCGGCTGGGACCTGATGACCCACTCCGTCGAACCGCCCGCCTACCTGGGCCGCGACAAGGAACTGCTGGCCGGGCCCCGCATGGACAACCTCCTGTCCGTGCACGCCGCCACGGCGGCGCTCGCCGCGGTCGCCACCTCCGGTGACGGCCCGTCGTACATCCCCGTCCTCGCCGCCTTCGACCACGAGGAGAACGGCTCCCAGAGCGACACCGGCGCCGACGGACCGCTCCTCGGCGGGGTGCTGGAGCGCTCGGTGTTCTCCCGCGGCGGCTCGTACGAGGACCGGGCCCGCGCCTTCGCCGCCACGATCTGTCTCTCCTCGGACACCGGTCACGCCGTCCACCCCAACTACGCGGAGCGGCACGACCCCACGCACCACCCGCGCGCGGACGCCGGCCCGCTGCTGAAGGTGAACGTCAACAACCGCTACGCCACCGACGGTTCGGGCCGCGCGGTGTTCGCCGCGGCCTGTGAGAAGTCCGGCGTGCCGTACCAGACGTTCGTCTCCAACAACTCCATGCCGTGCGGCACGACCATCGGGCCCATCACCGCGGCCCGGCACGGTATCCAGACCGTCGACATCGGCGTCGCCATCCTCTCCATGCACAGCGCCCGTGAACTCTGCGGCGCCAAGGACCCGTACCTCCTGGCGAACGCCCTGGCCGCGTTCCTGGAGGGCTGACCGGCACCCCGCCCGGCACCCGAACGGCCTCCCCCTGTTACTGGCAAGCCAGTTCGGGTACCCGGAGTCCACCGGTAGGACCGAACGACCGGAACGACCGGCCGACCCGACCGGACTGGGAGGGAACACTCATGGGTTTGGGCGGGTGCATCATTCTGATCGCCGTGGGGGCCATCCTCACGTTCGCCACCGACTGGGACATGCAGGGGGTCAACCTCGACCTGGTCGGCATCATCTTCATGATCGTCGGACTGATCGGGGTCGCGACGTTCAGCAGTATCGCCAGGCGCAGGCGGGTCGTGGTGCCGTCCACGACGCCCGTCATCGACGAGGAGCGGCACCACCACCGGGACGGGTACGGCGGCGTGTGACCGCTCCGGTGGGCGACGAGGGAGGCGCGGGCGAACGGCCTCAGCCGAGGCCGACCGTGCCCTCGTCCATTCCCGCGAGCACCAGCGGCAGCCGATCCGCGCCACCGGACGACACCCGGACCGGCACACCCCAGTCCTGCTGGTGCACATGGCAGGCCGGGTACTCGTTGGCCGGGTCGTCGTCGCAGGACGCCGCCATCGCCGAGACGTGCAGGACGCCCTCGGATATGGAGGGGTTCAGCTCCAGCGTCCGGGACAGGGCCGTGTCCGCTCCCTCACCCCCGAGCAGCAGCTCGGGAGGCGTGGAGGAGACGAGCAGACGGGTCGACGGTCCGTACCGTTCGTCGAGCTTCTGCCCGGCCGGCGCCTGGAAGACGATGTCCAGCCGGAGGCTTCCGGGGGCGACCTCGGTGGCCTCGCGCTGTGTGCGGTGGGCGACGGCCTCGACCCTCACCGTCTCCTCCGGCAGCCGCAGCCGGGTCAGCCGGTGCCGGGCGGACTCGACGACCACGATGTCGTCCCCGACGAGCACCGCGTCGCTCGGCTCCCGCAGGTCCGTCGCGAGGGTCGTCACCTCGCCCGTGGCCGGGTCGTAACGGCGCAGCGCGTGGTTGTAGGTGTCGCTGACCGCGACCGAGCCGTCGGGCAGGACCGTGACCCCCAGCGGATGCTGGAGCAGCGCCTGGTCGGCCGAGCCGTCGCGGTGCCCGAAGTCGAACAGGCCGGTGCCGACCGCCGTGTGGACCGACCCGTCGAGGTCGACCCAGCGCAGCGCCGACGTCTCGGAGTCGGCGAGCCACAGCCGGTCGGCGGTGGCCGCGAGCCCTGACGGCTGAGCGAACCACGCCTCCACACCCGGGCCGTCCACCAGCCCCTCGTTCGTCGTGCCCGCCGCCACGGCGACCGTGCAGTCCTCCGGGTCGTACGTCCACAGCTGGTGGACGCCGGCCATCGCGATCCACACCTTGCCGCCGAAGACGGCCACATCCCATGGTGAGGACAGGTCGACCTCCCAGGCCAGGCCGGAGGTGGGCGAGCCCTGCCACCACTGGCGGCCCGTGCCCGCGAGGGTGGACACCTCGCCGGCGGCCGGGTCGAGGCGGCGCAGCGCGTGGTTCACGGTGTCGGCGACGACCACCGTCCCGTCGTCCAGCAGCGCCAGGCCCTGCGGCTCGCTGAACCGGGCGTGCTCGGCGCTGCCGTCCACGAAGCCGCGCTCACCGGCGCCGTACCGGCGGATGACCGTCTCGCCGTCGGGGGCGAGCCGCACCAGCTGGTGGCGGGTGGTGTCGCTGACGAGGAAGTCCCCGCCGGGCAGGAGCAGCGCCTTTCCGGGGAAGCGCAGCACCGTCGGCTCGGGGTCCGGCGCCACATACGGTCCGTCGCCGCGCCGCAGGGTGCCCTTCGCCCCGTGCTCGGTCTCCAGCTCGGCGACGAGCCGCTCGATGGCGTGCGCATGGCCCTCGCCCGCGTGCTGGGCGACCACATACCCCTCGGGGTCGATCACCACGAGGGTCGGCCAGGCCCGTACCGCGTACTGCTTCCAGGTGGCGAGCTCCGGGTCGTCGAGGACCGGGTGCTCGACCCCGTATCTCTCGACGGCGTCGACCACCGCCGCGTGCTCCGCCTCGTGCGCGAACTTCGGGGAGTGCACCCCGATGACCACGACGGTGTCGCGGTGCTTCTCCTCCAGTTCGCGCAGCTCGTCGAGCACATGCAGACAGTTGATGCAGCAGAACGTCCAAAAATCCAGCAGCACTATCTTTCCCCGCAGGTCAGCGAGGGTGTACTGCGTCCCGCCCGTGTTCAGCCAGCCGCCCTTGCCGGTCAGCTCGGGGGCGCGGACACGGACACGGCGGGGTGCGGGGTGCCGGGGCGTGGAATCGCTCATGGATCAAGGGTGCCACTTGCCCGCGGCCCGCCGCTGAGCCTGTGGACAACTCTCGGCCTCGCCTGTGGACAACGTCCTCCGGGGCCTGTGGACAACCTGAGTGCGAGGCCGGGACCTGCGTCCTTTCGGCCTACCGGCGAGGTGGGGCGGCGAGCGTCGGGGAACGCGTGAGGGCATGAGATTCCTCGTACGCGACCGGATCCTCGGCATCGGTGACGACTACTGGATCGAGGACGAGCACGGCAAGAAGGTCTTCCTCGTCGACGGCAAGGCCCTGCGGCTGCGGGACACCTTCGAGCTGAAGGACTCGGCGGGGCGGGTTCTGATCGTCATCCGGAAGAAGTGGTTCGCGCTGCGCGACACCATGACGATCGAACGGGAGGGCGAACCGCTGGCCACGGTCCGCCGCAAACGCCTCTCCCTGCTGCGCAACCACTACCGGGTGTCGCTGACGGACGGCACGGAACTGGACGTCAGCGGCAAGATCCTCGACCGCGAGTTCCTCATCGAGTACCAGGGCGAGGCGCTCGCCGTCGTCTCCCGCAGATGGCTGCACGTCAGGGAGACGTACGGCCTCGACGTCGTCCGCGACGACGCGGACCCGTCGCTGCTGATCGCCGTGACGGTGTGCGTGATCAACCTGGCGGAACGGGAGAGGGGGATCGACTAGAGCGCCGGGCGACGGGGTGGGCCACGACCCACCCGGCACCGCCGGCCGCGGCCGCTGGTCAGCGGTCAGCAGCCGGTGATCAGCGGCCGGTGGGCAGCCGTCGGCGGCCGGTGGTCAGCCGTCGACAGTCAGCCGTCGGCGGCCGGTGCTCAGCCGTCAACGGCGCGGGGTCTCCAGACCCAGCAGTCGGTCCTTGAGCGCCGGGAACTGCTCGCGGGTCGTCGCGACCTTCGCCGGGTCGAGCTCCACGGTGAGGACCTCCTCCCCGGAGCCCGCCTCGGCCAGCACCTCACCCCAGGGGTCGACCACGATCGAGTGACCGGCCTGCGGAACTCCCGCGTGCGTGCCCGCCGTTCCACAGGCGAGGACGTACGCCTGGTTCTCGACGGCCCTGGCCCGGGCGAGCAGGGTCCAGTGGGCGCGGCGGCGTTCGGGCCAGCCTGCGGGGACGACGAAGGTCTCGGCGCCCGCGTCGACGAGGCCGCGGAAGAGTTCGGGGAAGCGGAGGTCGTAGCAGGTGGCCACGCCGAGGGTGGTGTCCGGCAGCCGGACCGTCACCAGTTCCTCGCCCGCGCCCATCAGGACGGCCTCGCCCTTGTCGAAGCCGAAGCGGTGGATCTTGCGATAGGTGGCGGCGAGTTCACCGGAGGGGGAGAAGACGAGAGACGTGTTGTAGAGGGGGCCCTCGCCCGCGGCGGAGCCGCTGTCGGGTGCGGCGCGCTCGACGATCGAGCCGGCGTGCAGCCAGACGCCCGCGTCGGCCGCCGCCTTGGCCATCGCCTCATGGGTCGGCCCGCCGAGCGGCTCGGCCTCCACGGCGAAGGATTCGAACGCGAATGCGCCGGTGGTCCACAGCTCCGGGAGGACGACAAGATCGGCTCCGGCCTGCTCACGGACCAGCGAAGCCACCCGACGCCTGCGCGAATCGACCGATTCGCCCTCTTCTACACCGATCTGAAGGAGCGAGGCGCGCACACTACCACCGTCCTGGCATTCGAACCGTCAAACACGGGCCTACGATCGTCACACGAAAGCACTGCCGGGGTGCCGCACAGCAGCGTAACTTAACGTTCCACAGCACCCACTGACCGCCGCCGATGCCCACTCACCGCCGTCAACGCCGACGCCCCTACTGAAGACCACCCGCCACGTAGCCGACACGTACCGACCGTACTGACACGTACCGACCGCCCGAGGGGTCCCGTTCCGTGAGTCTGCATCCCACTCTTCAGCCCTACGCCGACGCCTGGACCCACGCAGTGGATGCGATAGCCGAATTGGTGGCACCGCTCGTGGAGGGCGAGTGGAACAGGCGGACGCCGTGCCCCGGCTGGTCGGTGCGCGACGTGGTCTCCCATGTCATCGGCATGGACTGCGAGATTCTCGGCGACCCGCGGCCGATCCACACCCTGCCGCGGGACCTGTACCACGTGCGCACCGAGCACCAGCGGTACATGGAGATGCAGGTCGACGCCCGCCGCCACCACACGGCGCCGGAGATGACGTCCGAGCTGGAGTACACGATCATCCGCCGCAACCGCCAGCTGCGGAACGAGTCGCGGCAGCCCGACCACAAGGTGCGCGGCCCCCTCGGCACGGAACTGACCCTCGAACAGGCCATGCGCAACCGCGCCTTCGACGTGTGGGTGCACGAGCAGGACCTGCGGGCGGCGCTCGGCCAGCCCGGGAACCTGGACTCGCCGGGCGCGTACATCGTCCGGGACGAGCTGCTCTCCGTCCTGCCGAAGGTCGTCGCGGAGGACGCGCAGGCCCCGCGCAGTTCGGCCGTCGTCCTCGACGTACACGGCCCGGTGGAGTTCATCCGCACGGTCCGCGTCGACATCCAGGGCCGCGGCACCCTGGAGACCGCCCCCGCCCTCGGCCCCGCCGTCACCCTCACCCTGGACTGGGAGACCTACGTCCGCCTCGCGTGCGGCCGCGTCACCGCCGACACGGTCGCCGACCGCATCAAGGCGGAGGGCGACCCCCACCTCATCGCGGCCATCCTCCACGCCTTCGCGGTGACGGTGTAGCAGACGGCGGCGGGCCGGCGCCCGCTACGCCCCCTCAACCGGCCCCCACCGGCCTCCACCGGCCCCGATCGCTCGAACCCGGCCTGGAGCGTGCCCTCACGCCGGTACGTGCACCGTCTCCACACGGCTGGCGACCAGGCGTTCGCGTTCCCGGCGGGCCGCTCGGGCGCGCAGGCGGAAAATCTGGGTCAGGCCCAGGGCCTGGAGGACGAAGACGGCGGAGAAGGCGATGCGGTAGTTGTCGTTCGTGAGGTCGAGGAGGACACCGACGGCCAGCAGGGTCGTCATCGAGGCGACGAAACCGCCCATGTTGGTGATCCCGGAGGCCGTGCCCTGACGTTCCGGCGGGTTCGCGGGACGGGCGAAGTCGAAGCCGAGCATCGAGGCGGGCCCACAGGCACCGAGGACCGCGCACAGGACGATCAGCAGCCACATCGGCGCGTGCTCACCGGGGTAGACCAGCGTCGTCGCCCAGACCGCCGCCGTCGCGAGCACCGTCCCGAGCGCCAGCGGCAGCCGCGCCGCGTGGTGCCGGGCCACGATCTGGCCGTACACCAGTCCGACCACCATGTTGGACAGGACGACGAGGGTGAGCAGGTCACCGGCGGTGGCCCGGCTCAACCCCTGCGCCTCCACCAGGAACGGCAGCCCCCACAGCAGCAGGAACACCATCGCCGGGAACTGCGTGGTGAAGTGCACCCACAGTCCGAGCCGGGTGCCCGGCTCCCGCCAGGACGCCGCGATCTGCCGCCGCACGTACGCCGCGCCCTGGTGCGGGAACGGCTCCGGTTCGTGCCCGTCCGGATGGTCCTTCAGGAACAGCAGGGTGAGGACGAGGACGACGAGCCCGGCGACGGAGCTGCCCGCGAACGCCGCCGTCCAGCCCACCCCGTGCAGCAGCCGGGCCAGCACCAGCGTCGACACCAGGTTGCCCGCCATGCCGACGAGCCCCGCGAACTGCGCGATCAGCGGACCGCGCCGGGCCGGGAACCAGCGGGTGCCGAGCCGCAGCACGCTGATGAACGTCATCGCGTCGCCGCAGCCCAGCAGCGCCCGCGAGGCCAGCGCCATGCCGTACGACGGTGCCAGCGCGAACCCGATCTGGCCGGCCGTGAACAGCACGACCCCGAGGGTCAGCACCTTCTTCGTGCCGAGCCGGTCCACCAGTAGACCCACCGGTATCTGCATGCCCGCGTACACGAGCAGTTGCAGGATCGAGAACGTCGACAGGGCGGAGGCGCTCACATGGAAGCGGTCGGCGGCGTCGAGGCCGGCCACCCCCAGCGACGTACGGAAGATGACGGCGACGAAGTAGACCGAGACGCCGATGCCCCACACGGCGAGGGCACGGCGGCCACCGGGCGGGTCTCCGGGCAGCGCGGTGGACGAGGACAGGGAAGGGCGGCTCAACGGATGTCCCCCCGAGCCAGGTTGGAGAACCAGTTCACATGCCGGTGGACGAGGCCCACGGCCGCCTCGGCGTCCCCCGCGCGCAGCGCCCGGAGGATCTCCTCGTGCTCGGTGAGCGTCTTGGTGATGCGGTCGGGGTGGGCGTGCATGAAGGCGACGCCCATGCGCAACTGCCGGTCGCGGAGCTGGTCGTAGAGGCGGGAGAGGATCTCGTTGCCGCCGCTGCGGACGATCTCGGCGTGGAAACAGCGGTCGGTCACCGCCGCACCCGCCAGGTCACCGGCGGCGGCCTGCGCCTTCTGCTGTTCGAGGAGTTCCTCCAGGCGGGCGATGAGCCGCGGTGAGGCCGGGACCGTCTTGCGGACCGCGTGCTCCTCGACGAGCTGCCGGGTCTCGACCACGTCCGCGATCTCCTGCGCGGAGACCGGCAGGACCAGCGCGCCCTTCTTCGGGTAGAGCTTGATCAGCCCTTCGACCTCCAGCCGCAGCAGCGCCTCCCGCACCGGCGTCCGTGACACCCCGACCGCCTCGGCCAGCTCGCCCTCGGTGAGCAGGGTGCCGCCCTCGTAGCGGCGCTCCAGCACACCCTGTTTGACGTGCGCGTACACACGGTCGGCGGCGGGGGGCTGCTTGACGGCCGGGACTACGGGCGGACGGGGCTTCGAGGGTGCTGCGGAGGCCATGCCCACAGCATAGATACAACACGTACGCATCGCCCGCCTCGTCCACGATCCGGGACGAACCCCCTCCGAAACCCACCCTCAACCCTTCGGCGAGCTGTGAGATGGACCTGAATTGACCCCCGCGCCACCCGCAGCACAACCTTTTGTGCTACTCACTTGTCACACGAGAAGCGGCCCTTCTGTGCCTGCCGAACCGGCTCCCAACCGGCCGCGCTCCTCAGACATTTGAGACAATCGGGGTACTTGACTTGATTACCGCCATAAAGGGTCCGCGTGTCCGCAGAGCAGCTGCCGTAGTCGTCACCACCGGCGCCCTCGTCGCGACCGGCGTTCTCGGCTCCGCTCCCGCGCAGGCCGCTCCTGCGAAGCCCACGATCACCGCCGCGGGCGGTTACGTGATGAACAGCGGCACCGGAAAGAGCCTGTACACCAAGGCCGCCGACACGAAGCGTTCCACCGGCTCCACCACGAAGATCATGACCGCGCTGGTCGTGCTCAGCCAGTCGAACCTGAACCTCGACAGCAAGGTGACGGTCCAGAAGGCGTACAGCGACTACATCGTCGCCAACAACTACGCCTCCAACGCCAAGCTGATCGTCGGTGACAAGGTCAGCGTCCGTCAGCTGCTCTACGGGCTGATGCTGCCGTCCGGCTGCGACGCCGCCTACGCCCTCGCCGACAAGTACGGCACCGGCTCGACCCGTTCGGCCCGCGTGAAGTCGTTCATCTCCAAGATGAACAGCAAGGCCAAGAGCCTCGGCCTGACGAACACGCACTTCGACTCCTTCGACGGCATCGGCAAGGGCTCCAACTACTCGACGCCGCGCGACCTGACGAAGCTCGCCCGGGCCGCGATGAAGAACTCCACGTTCAAGTCGGTCGTGAAGACGAAGTCGTACACGGCCAAGACGATCACGAAGTCCGGCGCGACCCGCACGATGGCGCCGTGGACCAACACCAACCCCCTGCTGGGCACCTACAGCGGCACGATCGGCGTGAAGACCGGTTCCGGTCCGGAGTCCAAGTACTGCCTGGTCTTCGCCGCCACCCGCAACGGCAAGACGATCATCGGCACGGTTCTCGCGTCCTCGACGATCGACAACCGCGCGGTCGACGCCAAGAAGCTGCTGAACTACGGCTTCGCCGTCTGAGCCTGAAGGCTGCCCTCAAGGCCGCTCTTCGGACAGCCGAAGGGGGCCACCGCGCGACAGCGGTGGCCCCCTTCGCCGTTCCCCCTGCAAGCCGATTCCGCGATCTTCGCTCGCGATAGTGAACATCACCCATTCAGCTGGCATATTCGATTTCCTCCGCCCTACGTTCCGCAGCGGAGGTGGTTCACATGATCGAACCCAGCAAGCACCAACCCGACCCCCGGACGCAGCGCGACGCCATCGACGCCGGCGACTTCGTGTACGCGGCCACGGGAGCCCGCGTCCGCCGACTGACCATGCCGGACGGGACGCATTGGTTTCCGGCGGTGGATGTCTGCAAGCAACTCGGCTACACCACGCCTCGAAAGGCTCTTCTCGACCACGTCCCGGAAGAGCACCGAGAGATTCTCGAGACAGTGACTGGGGGTCACGGTCTCGGCGTTCCCGCAGGTAGAGAGTGGCGCCGAGACATGAATCTCATCGATCTCCAGGGTCTCATCCTGCTTGTCGGAGCCTGCACCAAACCGGAGTGCGCACCCTTCAAGCAGTGGGTCGCCGAAGTGATCGAGACCATTCAGCGCGAGGGTTCCTACACCCTGGAGGAGGCCGAGGTCCAGCCTGCTGGCCCCGGCGCGCCCATCGCGTACGCCATGCCCGAGCAGATCGCCGACGCCATCGTGCGGCTGGAGGAGCGCAACCTCCAGGCCGACGAACAACTGGCGGTCGCCCAGCAGAAGTCACTCGCGCTGCAACAGCAAATGGTCGACACACAGCAGACGATGCTGGAGACACAGCAACAGATGGTGGACACCCAGCAACGGATGGTGGACACCCAGCAACAGATGCTGGAGACGCAGCAGCAGATGGTCGAGATGCAGCGCGCCGGCCTCGTCGCCCAGCAGGCCATGGCCCAGGCCATGGAGCGCATCGCCAACCGGCTCGACGCCCTCTCCGTCGAACACCCGGCACCCTCCGCCACCGCTTTCGAGACACACCCCACCACCGAGTCCGTGCTGGCCGACTGGCGGGAGCGGCTGTCGGTGACGGCGGACGTCTGGACCGTGGCCGTCGTGATCGCCCCCGTGCTCGTCGAGGAGGGTGAACTGCGTCAACCGCTGGAGGCGATCGCCGCCCGTACGGGGCTGTCCGTGCAGCGCGTCAACGACTGCCTGCGGCTGCTGCGCAAGCACGCCTGCATCCGCCCCCAGGGCGCGACGGAGGACGGCGCCCCGGTGTACGTGCTCAACCTGCGCTGACGGGCCCGAGCGGGACCAAGGAGGAAGGGGCCGGTCGCAAGACGAATTTGCGACCGGCCCCTTCACCGTGAGCCTATCCGGCACAAGGCGGTGTCACGCCCAGGTGATCAGCCTCTTCGGCTGCTCCAGGATCGCGGCGACGTCCGCGAGGACCTTGGACCCCAGCTCCCCGTCCACCAGCCGGTGGTCGAAGCTGAGCGCCAGGGTCGTGACCTGACGCGGCTTGACCTTGCCCTTGTGGACCCACGGCTGCGGCTTGATCGCGCCGACGGCGAGGATCGCCGACTCACCGGGGTTCAGGATGGGCGTGCCGGTGTCGATGCCGAAGACACCGACGTTGGTGATGGTGACCGTGCCGCCCTGCATGGCGGCCGGGGAGGTGCGGCCCTCCTTCGCCGTCGAGACCAGCTCGCCCAGGGACTCGGCGAGCTGCGGCAGCGTCTTCGCGTGCGCGTCCTTGATGTTCGGCACGATCAGACCGCGCGGCGTGGCCGCGGCGATGCCCAGGTTCACGTAGTGCTTGACGACGATCTCCTGGGCCGCCTCGTCCCAGGAGGCGTTGATGTCCGGGTTGCGCTTGATCGCGACCAGCAGGGCCTTGGCGATCAGCAGGAGCGGGTTCACCCGCAGGCCCTGCATGTCCTTGTCCTGCTTGAGCTCCTCGACCAGCTTCACCGTGCGCGTCACGTCGACCGTGACGAACTCCGTGACGTGCGGGGCGGTGAACGCGGAGCCGACCATCGCCGCGGCCGTCGCCTTGCGTACGCCCTTGACGGGCACACGGGTCTCGCGGGCGCCGTCGTACGACACCACAGGCGCCGGAGCGGCGGCGGGGGCCACGGGCGCGGCGGGCGCCGTCACGGCGGGCTCGGGCGTCTTCGGCGGGGCCACCGCCGCGTGGACGTCCTCGCGGGTGATGATGCCGTCCGGGCCGGACGGGGTGACCGTCGTCAGGTCGACGCCGAGGTCCTTGGCCAGCTTGCGCACCGGCGGCTTCGCCAGCGGGCGCGGCGCGGTGGCGCCGTTCGGGCCGTGGCCGTTCAGCTCGCCCTGGACGGGCTGGAGGGCGGTGGCGCCGTACAGGGTGTCCTCGACGGGCGCCGCGACGGGCGGGACGCCCTTGCGGGGGCGCCGCTTCGTGGACGACTCGGCGACGCCGTAGCCGACGAGAACCGGCTTGCGGCCCTGCGGCTTGGCCGGGGCGGGCTCCGCCGGCCGCGGCTCGGCGGCGGGCTTCGCGGGCGCCGCCTCCTCGGCCGGCGCCGGGGCGGCGCCGCCCGACACGTCCACCGCGATGATGGACGTGCCGACGCCGACGGTGGTGCCCTCGGGGAAGTGCAGGGACCGTACGACGCCGTCGTACGGGATGGGCAGTTCGACGGCGGCCTTGGCCGTCTCGACCTCGCAGACGACCTGGCCGTCGGTGACGGTGTCACCGGGCTGGACGTACCACTTGAGGATCTCGGCCTCGGTGAGTCCCTCGCCCACGTCGGGCATCTTGAACTCGCGCAGAGACGTGTCTGTCATCGTCGTCACGGACCTCTCCCTCAGTACGCCAGCGAGCGGTCGACGGCGTCGAGCACCCGGTCCAGACCCGGCAGGTACTCCTCCTCGAGACGCGCCGGCGGATACGGGGCGTGGTAGCCACCGACCCGGAGGACGGGAGCCTCCAGGTGGTAGAAGCAGCGCTCGGTGATGCGGGCGGCGATCTCGGCGCCCGAGCCGAAGAAGACCGGGGCCTCGTGGACCACGATCAGTCGGCGGGTCCGCTCCACGGACGCCTGGATCGTGTCGAAGTCCAGGGGGGACACCGACCGCAGGTCCAGGACCTCCAGGGACTTGCCCTCCTCGGCGGCCGCGTCGGCGGCCTCCTGGCAGAGCTTCACCATGGGGCCGTAGGCGGCGAGGGTGAGGTCCGTGCCCTCGCGGACCACGCGGGCCTTGTGCAGGGGGCCGGGGATCGCCTCCGGGTTGACCTCGGCCTTGTCCCAGTAGCGGCGCTTCGGCTCGAAGAAGATCACCGGGTCGTCGCTCTGGATGGCCTGCTGCATCATCCAGTAGGCGTCCGACGCGTTCGACGGCGAGACCACTTTCAGGCCCGCCACGTGCGCGAACAGCGACTCCGGGGACTCCGAGTGGTGCTCGACGGCGCCGATGCCACCGCCGTAGGGGATGCGGACGACGACCGGCAGCTTGACCTTGCCCAGCGAGCGGGCGTGCATCTTGGCGAGCTGGGTGACGATCTGGTCGTACGCGGGGAAGACGAAGCCGTCGAACTGGATCTCGACCACCGGGCGGTAGCCCCGCAGGGCGAGGCCGATGGCCGTGCCGACGATGCCCGACTCGGCGAGCGGGGTGTCGATGACCCGGTCCTCGCCGAAGTCCTTCTGGAGGCCGTCCGTCACCCGGAACACGCCGCCGAGCTTGCCGACGTCCTCGCCCATGACGAGGACCTTCGGGTCGGCTTCGAGGGCCTTGCGCAGCGATTCGTTGATCGCCTTGGCCAGCGCCATGTTCTTCGGCGCCGAGATCGACGCCGATGTCGCGGTCTGCGTGGTCATCGCTACTTGCCCTCCTCTACGTCCACGTCGGCGAACGACGCCTGGTAAGCGGCGAACTGCGCGCGCTCCTCGTCCACCAGCGCGTGCCCGTCCGCGTACACGTTCTCGAAGATGGCGAAGTGGTCGGGGTCCGGCATGGCACGCACCACTTCGCGCACTCGCCTTCCCAACGCCTCGCTCTCCGCTTCGAGTTCCGCGAAGAATCCCTCGTTCGTGTCGGTTTCGGACTCGAGGTAGCTACGCAGGCGCGCGATCGGGTCCTTCGCCTCCCAGGCCACCCGCTCGTCGTCGTGGCGGTAGCGGGTCGGGTCGTCGGAGGTGGTGTGGGCGCCCATGCGGTAGGTGTACGCCTCGACCAGGGTGGGCCCCTCGCCCCGGCGGGCGCGCTCCAGCGCCCACTTGGTGACCGCGAGACAGCCCAGGACGTCGTTGCCGTCGACGCGGACGCCCGGGAAGCCGAAGCCCTGGGCGCGCTGGTACAGCGGGACGCGGGTCTGCTTCTCGGTGGGCTCGGAGATCGCCCACTGGTTGTTCTGGCAGAAGAACACGACGGGTGCGTTGTAGACCGCGGAGAAGGTGAACGCCTCGGCGACGTCGCCCTGGCTGGAGGCGCCGTCACCGAAGTAGGCGATGACCGCCGAGTCGGCGCCGTCCTTGGCGATGCCCATCGCGTAGCCCGTGGCGTGCAGCGTCTGGGAGCCGATGACGATCGTGTAGAGGTGGAAGTTGTTGCCGCCCGGGTCCCAGCCGCCGTTGTTCACGCCGCGGAACATGCCGAGCAGATTGGTCGGGTCGACGCCGCGGCACCAGGCGACGCCGTGCTCTCGGTAGGTCGGGAAGACGTAGTCGTCCTCGCGGGTGGCGCGGCCGGAGCCGATCTGGGCGGCCTCCTGACCGAGCAGCGACGCCCACAGGCCCAGCTCGCCCTGGCGCTGCAGGCTGGTGGCCTCGGCGTCGAAACGACGGGTCAGCACCATGTCGCGGTACAGGCCGCGCAACTCGTCGTCGGTGATGTCGGCGACGAACGGGTCGTACTCCGCGTTCTTGACGCGCTTGCCCTCGGGCGTCAGCAGCTGGACGAGTTCGGGCTCGGTCCCGCCGGTCGTCTTCTTCGCAGTGGCGCGCCTGGTGCCGGTGGTGCCGGCCGCCTTGCTGCCGGTGCTGCCGGTCTTGCCTGCGGCGCTGCGTCGCGTCGTCTTGCGCGCGGCAGTGCTCTCCACGGTCACGTGTGCTCCTCCGTCGGTCCGGCCCCCGGGATTGCCGGTAGACCAGTGCGGCTCGCCTGATCCCGGAACCCGTGCACGGGGTGGGTGCCCTTGGCCGGGAACAGACGTGACAGGTGCCCCGGCGAGCGCCCTGCACGAGGCACGTTACCCAGTGCGCCACATTCCTGTGAAACCCCTACTGACCTGCGTTTTTTCTTGGATTTCCAAGTATTTCGGTACTAGGGGATCCAAGTAAGTCGTGTCAGTGGGGAACACCTGCTGGTCACAGCACTGGTCACAGCCCGGCAGGGGGCCGGAACACGGGCACGTTATCCCGGCCACCCCGGCCACGGGAAGACTTCACTTTCGAGGGCCGTTAGGGGTGGGTCGCCCATCCCCGCACGAACCCCGTACGAAACCCCCAAACGGAAGAGGCCCCCGTGAAAGGGGGCCTCGATCCGTCACTCCTCGTCACCGCCGGTGACACCGCTCGTCAGACCGCCGGCGTCGGCGCCGCCGCTCTCTTCGTCCGGCGGCGGGCTGTCCGAGGGCTCCGGCTCCTCCGAAGTCGTCGGCTCCTCCGCCGAGGGCTCCCCGCTCGTCGGCTCCTCGGCCGGCTCGCTCTGCGTGGGCTTCTCACTGAAGCTCGGCGACTGCGGGACCGGGGGCGTGTAGTTCTGGTTGTTCCCCGAGTCGGTGCTGCCGCCCGAGTCGTCCTGGCTCTCCTCGGCGCTCGGCGTCTCGTCGTCCTTCTTGTCCTTGCTGGACGAGGAGGCCGACGGCGACTTGGTGACCTCGTTGCCGTTGCCGGTCTTCTCGCCGTTGCCGTTCAGCGCCAGGGCGACGCCCGCCGCGATGGCGATCACCGCGAGGACCGCGAGGATCCACAGCTTGCCGCGGCCGCTGCCCCGGTTGCCGCCGCCCTCGAAGCCGCCGTCGTCGCGGCCGCCGCCGTAGCCGGGCAGGATCGGCTGCGGGATCTGCGAGGTGCCGTCGCCGGGGTGGGGCATGACGGTCGTGCCGGCCATACCACCCGGCGGGGTGTGCCGGCCCTCGTGCATGGTGACGGGCCCGGTGTTCCAGGTGCCGGTGTGGCTGCCCTGGTCGTACAGCATCTCCAGGCCGTACTGGACGAGGCCGCGCATCTCCTCGGCCGTCTGGAAGCGGTCGTCGGGCTCCTTGGCGAGGGAGCGCATGACGAGGCCGTCGAGCTCCGGCGGCGCCGCCTGGGCCACCTCGGAGGGCGGGACCGGGATGTCCTGGACGTGCTGGTAGACCACCGACAGCGGGGTCTCGCCGACGAAGGGCGGGCGCAGCGCCAGGAGTTCGTAGAGCAGGCAGCCCGTGGCGTAGAGGTCGGAGCGGTGGTCGACGGCCTTGCCGAGCGCCTGCTCCGGCGACAGGTACTGGGGCGTGCCCATGACCATGCCGGTCTGCGTCATCGTGGTGGACGCGCCGTGCAGGGCGCGCGCGATGCCGAAGTCCATCACCTTCACAGCGCCGTTGGTGGTGATGATGACGTTGGCGGGCTTGATGTCACGGTGCACGATGCCGTGCTGGTGGGAGTAGGCGAGCGCCTCGAGGACCCCCGAGACGATGATCAGCGCCTGCTCGGGGCCGGGTGCCTCGGCGTTGAGCAGCAGGTCACGGATGGTGCGGCCCTCGACCAGCTCCATGACGATGTACGGCACGGGGGTGCCGTTCACGACGTCCTCGCCGGAGTCGTAGACCGCCACGATGGAGTGGTGGTTGAGGCCGGCCACGGACTGCGCCTCGCGCGTGAAGCGGGCCTTGGAGACGGGGTCCTCGGCGAGGTCCGAGCGCAGCAGTTTCACCGCGACCGTACGACCGAGGCGCACGTCCTCGGCCGCGAACACCTCGGCCATGCCGCCCCGGCCGAGTCTGTGCGTCAGCCGGTAACGACCGTCGCCGACAAGCCCGCCGTTGCCCCACTGCTCCGGCGCATCTGACATTCCGCCGCCAGTCGCCTCGGGGTCGGACGGGCCCTGAGAGCGCTGCTGCTGTGCCATCAGTCCTCGCCGTCGTTTCTGCCCGCGGTCCGCGCGGTTCTTGTTACGGTCTCCGTCGGCCACGCTACAGCCTTCCCGCAAGGGGCCGGTCCGACTTGGATGCGCGACCGGCAACGAGGGGGCTCGCGACGGATTCAAGGTGGATTCAGGGATTGACCGGCCATGAAACCCGCCCCGCGCGCACTCGTGCAAGTTCTGTGTACCGGGCGTACGCCCCCTGTAACGCTTCCGCGACGCTTCTTTCGCGTACGGTCACGGAACGGGCACCGCGCTTGACGTGTCACTGCCCTGGGGCAGACTTGGCCGGGAATAGCGCAAAGGATCACCAGGATCACCGATCGCGGACGCCCCGCCTAGGGGCTCCGCGCGCGCCGATGGGGGACGCAGGAAGATGAGCCAGGACGCCGCACAGGGCCGGTACGCGGGGCGTTCGCTCGCCGGCGGCCGCTATCAGCTGCGTGACCTGCTCGGCGAGGGCGGTATGGCATCCGTCCACCTCGCGTACGACTCTGTGCTCGACCGTCAGGTCGCTATCAAGACACTTCACACCGAGCTCGGTCGTGAGCAGGCCTTCCGCGAGCGCTTCCGCCGCGAGGCGCAGGCCGTGGCGAAGCTCACCCACACGAACATCGTCTCGGTCTTCGACACCGGCGAGGACGACCTCGACGGCTTGACGACGCCGTACATCGTCATGGAGTACATCGAGGGCAGGCCGCTGGGCTCGGTCCTCGACGCGGACATCCAGCAGCAGGGCGCGATGCCCGCCGACAAGGCGCTGAAGATCACCGCGGATGTGCTGGCGGCCCTGGAGATCAGCCACGAGATGGGCCTGGTCCACCGGGACATCAAGCCGGGCAACGTGATGATGACCAAGCGCAGTGTCGTCAAGGTCATGGACTTCGGCATCGCCCGCGCCATGCAGTCCGGCGTCACGTCGATGACGCAGACCGGCATGGTCGTCGGCACCCCGCAGTACCTCTCGCCCGAGCAGGCGCTCGGCCGCGGTGTCGACGCCCGCTCCGACCTGTACTCGGTCGGCATCATGCTGTTCCAGCTGACGACCGGGCGGCTGCCGTTCGAGGCGGACTCGCCGCTGGCCATCGCGTACGCCCACGTCCAGGAGGAGCCGGTCGCTCCCTCCTCGATCAACCGTTCGCTGCCGCCGGCCGTGGACGCCCTCGTCGCCCGCGCGCTGAAGAAGAACCCGAACGAGCGGTTCCCCAGCGCCGAGGCCATGCGGGACGAGTGCCTGCGGGTCGCCGCCTCCCTCCAGCCCGTCGCGCCGAGCATCGTGCCGGGCGCCCAGACGTCGAACGGCGCCGGGGTGTCGTCGGCGGTCTTCCCGCCCATCGACCAGACGGGTGCGCCGCAGTCGGGCAGTGTCCAGACGCCGTATCAGCCGCCGTCGACGGGCGGCTACGGCCACCCGGCGCCCACGCCGGCCCCCGCCCCGTCGTACGGCTATCCGCAGCAGGGCGGGTACCAGACGCCGCCGCAGACCTCCGCGTACGCGCCGCAGCAGGGCGCGGCCACGCCGCCGCCGTACAACGTCGCGCCGCAGCAGTCCTCCCTGTCGGCCGGGCACTCCGGGGGCGGGAAGAGCAACAAGGGTGTCGTCATCGGCGCGATCGTCGTCTCGCTCGTCGCGATCGGCGGTCTGATCACGGCCCTCACGCTGAGCGGCAAGGACGACGAGGGCGGGGACAACGGAGCGAAGGCGTCCTCCTCGCCGACCGTGGTGGAGGGACACAAGGGCCCCGACACGTCGAAGGTCGTCGAGACCAGCGAGTGCACGGAGCCGGTCGAGTCCTACAACGACCCCGAGAAGGTCGAACTCCCGGACTTCACGTTCAAGAACATCGACTCGGTGAAGAAATGCCTCCAGGCCGCGGGCTGGGAGTACGACACCAAGGACGTCGACGAGAACACGTACGGCGAGGGCACCGTCATGGAGCAGTACCCCTCGGCGAACGAGGACGTCGACCCCAAGCAGATGCCGACGATCGTCCTGAAGGTCTCCACGGGCGACCCGGCCTGACACCGGCCGCCCATCGACGGGGAAGGGCCCGGCACTCCGTGTGCCGGGCCCTTCTCGTGCCTACGGTGGGGGGTGTCGCGGGCCGCGAGGGCCGTGAGGACTTCTAGAGGTACGGGCCTCCCGAGCGGCCGAGCGTGCGGGGGTCGTCGTCCCCCTCGTGGCCACCGACGCCGGGGGGCAGGGCACGCCGCATCTGTTCCAACTGGGCCCGGGCCGCCATCTGCTGGGCGAACAGCGTGGTCTGGATCCCGTGGAAGAGGCCTTCGAGCCAGCCGACCAACTGGGCCTGCGCGATCCGCAGTTCCGCGTCGCTGGGGATCGCCTCGTCGGTGAAGGGCAGGGAGAGCCGTTCGAGTTCCTCGACCAGCTCGGGTGCCAGCCCGTCCTCCAGTTCCTTGACGGAGCTGGCGTGGATCTCCTTCAGCCGGGCGCGGCTCGCCTCGTCGAGGGGTGCCACCCGCACCTCCTCGAGCAGCTGCTTGATCATGCTGCCGATGCGCATGACCTTCGCGGGCTGTTCCACCATCTCCGTCACGGGAACCTCGCGGGAGTCCTCGTCCCCTCCACCGCCCACCGCCATTCCGTCCTGGCCCACGACCAGGATCTGGGGCTGTTCGGGCGACCGTTCGTTCCTCGGCATCTCCATGCCGCCATTCTCTCGCACGCCTACACCTCACCACCGTGGTGCCCCCGACGCAGGGTGATCCACCGTTCACGTAGGAGGTCCGGAAGCTCCGGGGGCGGGCGACGGCGCTCTCGGTGGTTCTTGAGGGGCGGGAG
>NZ_LIQX01000090.1 GCF_001418475.1 Streptomyces ossamyceticus
GTCCCGGCCCGTCCGGGCGGGCCGGCGGTGGGGCCGGGGTGTGCCGGCGGTGCCGTTCCTCGCCCGGCTGAGGGTCGGCGCCAAGCTGATGCTGCTCGTGCTGCTGCCGGTGACCGTTCTGCTGGTGTTCACCGTGTTCGCCGCCATGTCGCACTGGGAGAAGGCACGGACGCTGCGCGACTTCGATACGGCGATCACGGTGTCGTTCGCCACCGGCGACGTCTCCGACGCCGTCGCACGGGAGCGGATGGCCGCCGTGCAGGCCCGGCTGCACGGCGAACCGGGCACCGCCCGCGAGCGCGCCGACGCCCAGCGGGCCACCGACGCCGCGCTGCGCCGGGCCGTGGGGCAGGCCACCGGCCGCCCGGTGCCCGACGTCGCCGGTGTCCTCGACGCCGTGCACCGGCAACTGCACGCGCTGCGCGTGGAGACGGGCACGAACTCCCTGGACGCGCAGACCGTCGCCCAGCGGTACGACGCCATCGAGGACGTGCTGCTCGACACCGTCGCCACCCTGGAGTCCGGACGCCCCACGCGGNNCGTGGCGCTGCGGAAGGCCATCGCCGCCGCCGAACGCGAACGGGCCGAGCTCGCCATCCTGTTCGGCGTCCCCGCCGGCCAGCGCCCCACCGCCGCCGGCCGCTGGACCGAACTGGAGAAGGCCCAACTCCGCACCTTCGAGCAGAACACCTCCGCGGAACTCTGGGCCCGGCTGCACAGCACCATGTTCCAGGCCCCCGGCCGCGCCGTCCGCAAGGTCCGCGACATGCTCGACGACTCCGACGCCCGGCCCGCCGACTGGCCCTCGTACGACGCCTGGCTCGCCGACTCCGGGGAGTACGTCGACGGCCTGCGGGACATCCAGGACCGGGCCGTGCGGGACCTCGCCTGCACCGCCGACGACGAACTGCGGGCCACCCGTACCCGCGCCTACAGCGAACTGGCCCTCTTCCTGGCCGTCCTGTGCGCCGTCACCGTCCTCGCCCTGGCTCTGCGCCGCTCGATCACCCGCCCCCTCGGCCAGGTCGCCGCGGGCGCGCGGGCCCTGTCGGAGGGCGACCTGTCGTACGACATCCGCTACGCGGGCCACGACGAACTCGGGGACGTCGCGGACACGTTCCGGGAGCTTCGGGTGACCACGGAACGGCTGGCCGGCCAGATCCGGGCCATGAACACGGCGATCGACGCCGGCCGCCTCGAACACCGGGCCGACGTCGACGCCTTCGACGGCACCTGGGCCCAGCTGCTGGGCGGCATGAACGACACCATGGCGGCCTTCGCCGCCGCTCACGGCCGCCGCCGACGCGCCGAACAGGAACTGGAAGGCATCTTCAACCTCTCCCTCGACCTGCTCTGCATCAGCGGACTCGACGGCTACTTCAAACGCGTCAACCCGGCCTTCGAACGCACCCTCGGCTATCCCGTCGAGGCCCTGACCGCCAGGCCGCTCGTCGAGTTCGTCCACGAGGAGGACCGCGACAGCACCCGTGACGCGATCGCGCTGCTGGCGAGCGGCGCCCACGTCGCCGAGTTCGAGAACCGTTACGTCCGCGCGGACGGCACCGAGTGCTGGCTCCAGTGGAGCGCCCGGCCCGTCCCCGAGGAGGGCCTCATCTACGCCGCCGCCCGCGACGTCACCGAGAGCCGCCTCGCGGCCCGGGAGCAGGCCGCGCTGCGCCGCGTCGCCACCGAGGTGGCCCGCGGGGTGCCGCCGTCCGACGTGTTCGCGAAGGTGGCGGAGGAGGTGGGCGCCCTGCTGAGCACGGCCGCGGCCGTCCTGCGCTACGAGAGCGACGGCGACGTCACGGTCCTCGGTATCGCGCGCGAACACGCCGACGACGGCGGCGGAGCGCCGCGACTGACCCGGCGTGAGGCCGCGCGCACGGTGATGCGGGACGTGGCCCGCACACGCGGCGCCGCCCGGTCGGGCACCGCCGCGGGCGCCCCCATCGTCGTCGAGGGCCGGCTGTGGGGCGTCGTCGTAGCGGCCTCGCTGCTCGACCCGCTGCCGGAGGGCACCGAGTCCCGCCTCGCCGACTTCACCGAACTCATCGCCACCGCGATCGCCAACGCCGACAGCCGCGCCCAGCTGACCGCCTCACGCGCGCGTGTCGTCGCCGCGGGCGACGCCTCCCGGCGCCGTATCGAACGCGACCTGCACGACGGTGTGCAGCAGCGCCTGATCTCCCTCCAGCTGGAACTGCGGATGGCGCAGACCCTCGTCGAGCGACGCGGCTCGGAACTCGGCAGGCAGCTCGACCACCTCGGCAAGGGCCTCGACGACACCTTCCAGGACCTGATCCAGGTGGCCCGCGGCATCCACCCGGCCGTCCTCTCCAAGGGCGGCCTCGGACCCGCCCTGCGCTCCCTCGCCCGCCGCTCCGCGATCCCCGTCGAACTCGACCTGCGGCTCTCCACGCCCCGCTTCCCCGAGCCGGTCGAGGTGGCCGCGTACTACGTGACGTCGGAGTGCCTGACCAACGCCGTCAAGCACGCGCGCGCGAGCGTGGTGACCGTCACGGCCGAGGACACCGGCGGCGTCCTGGAGGTGGTCATCCACGACGACGGCGCCGGGGGAGCGGAGCCGGGCAGGGGCTCGGGACTGATCGGGCTCATCGACCGGGTGGAGGCGATCGGCGGCCGCCTGACCGTGACCAGCCCGCCGGGCAGCGGGACGACACTGGGCGTCCGCCTGCCGCTGACACCGCCCCCGCAGACCGGGGACGCCGTCGTGCCACGTTCATGACCGCCCGAAGCGTACGCGGCGAGACCCTCAAGGGGGGAGTGTGGGACTCGGTCGGGCGTACGTTCGGGCGGTCGTGCCGGACGGTGAAGACGGCCGCCCGGCCCAGTACGCGGGAGAACGGCCGATCCGTCTCCGCCGAGACAACCGGCCACCCGCGACTGCACTCTTCCGAGCATGACGTGCCGCCCTCACGGTGTCGCCCCGGCTCTCCCCCAACTAGGCTTCCAGCTAGCCGTAAGACCGCGTTCAGGCAGGCTGCCGTGGAGAAGAGAACAAGGTCGGGCAGGGGGAGGCCGAGACCAATGCACGCCGATCAGCATCCGGCGCTGGGACGGGTGGTGCTCGCGGACGACGACGTGCTCCTGCGCGAGGGAGTGGCCAGTCTGTGCGAGCGCGTCGGATACGAGGTGGTGGGCCAGGCCGGCGACGGCAACGGGCTCATGGACCTCGTCGAGTCGCAGGTGCCGGACATCGCGATCATCGACATCAGGATGCCGCCGACCCAGTCCACCGAGGGCCTGAAGGCGGCCCGGGCGATCCGTGAGCGGCACCCCTCGGTCGGGATCCTCGTCCTGTCGGCGTTCGTCGAGGTCGAGGACGCGCTGGAGCTGCTGGCAGGCGGGCGCAGCATCGGCTATCTGCTCAAGAGCCGGATCACCGCCGTCGACGAGTTCCTGGAGACGCTCGACCGCATCCGCCGGGGCGGCTGTGTGGTGGATCCCTCACTCGTGCAGGAGCTGGTCGCCGCGCAGCGCCGCGACGATCCACTGGCCATGCTCAGCAACCGTGAGCGCGAGGTGCTCGGCCTCATGGCCGAGGGGCGCTCCAACGCGGGCATCGGCAAGCGGCTGTGGGTCACCGAGGGCACCGTCGAGAAGCACGTGAGGAGCATCCTGGGCAAGCTGAGGCTGCCGGAGGAACCGGACGACCACCGCCGGGTCCTGGCCGTCCTGACGTTCCTGGAGACCCGCTAGGCCCTTCTGAGGACGGGGCGGGCAGCCGGCCTCCGACGGCTGCCCGGGCGCCCCGCGCTGTCACTCCCCGCCAGTAGGGTGTGGAGCATGGCCGATCCCTCCAGCTACCGCCCCAGTCCGGGACAGATCCCGGACTCACCCGGGGTGTACAAATTCCGTGACGAGCACCGCCGGGTGATCTACGTCGGGAAGGCGAAGAGCCTGCGCCAGCGCCTGGCCAACTACTTCCAGGACCTGGCCGGCCTCCACCCGCGCACCCGCTCCATGGTCACCACGGCCGCCTCCGTGGAGTGGACGGTGGTCTCCACCGAGGTGGAGGCGCTCCAGCTGGAGTACTCCTGGATCAAGGAGTTCGACCCCCGGTTCAACGTCAAGTACCGCGACGACAAGAGCTACCCGTACCTCGCGGTCACGATGAACGAGCAGTACCCCCGCGTGCAGGTGATGCGCGGTCACAAGAAGAAGGGCGTCAAGTACTTCGGCCCGTACGCGCACGCGTGGGCGATCCGCGACACCGTGGACCTGCTGCTGCGCGTCTTCCCCGTCCGCACCTGCTCGGCCGGCGTCTTCAAGAACGCGGCCCGCACCGGCCGCCCCTGTCTGCTCGGCTACATCGGCAAGTGCTCCGCCCCCTGCGTCGAGCGCATCACCGCCGAGGACCACCGGGAACTGGCCGAGGATTTCAGCGACTTCATGGCCGGCCGCACCGGCACCTACCTCCGCCGCCTGGAGCGGCAGATGACGGACGCGGCCGAGGAGATGGAGTACGAGCGGGCCGCCCGGCTGCGCGACGACATCGAGGCCCTGAAGAAGGCCATGGAGAAGAACGCGGTCGTGCTCGCCGACGCGACCGACGCCGACCTGATCGCGGTCGCCGAGGACGAGCTGGAGGCCGCCGTCCAGATCTTCCACGTCCGCGGCGGACGGGTACGCGGCCAGCGCGGCTGGGTCACCGACAAGGTCGAGGCCGTCACCACCGGTGACCTCGTCGAGCACGCCCTGCAGCAGCTCTACGGCGAGGAGACCGGCGACTCGGTGCCCAAGGAGGTCCTCGTCCCGGCGCTGCCCGACCCCGTCGAGCCCGTCCAGGAATGGCTCACCGGGCGCCGCGGCTCGAACGTCTCCCTGCGCATCCCGCAGCGGGGCGACAAGAAAGCCCTCATGGAGACCGTGCAGCGCAACGCCCAGCAGTCGCTCGTGCTGCACAAGACCAAGCGCGCCTCCGACCTCACCACCCGCTCCCGGGCCCTGGAGGAGATCGCCGAGGCCCTCGACCTCGACAGCGCCCCGCTCAGGATCGAGTGCTACGACATCTCCCACCTCCAGGGCGACGACGTCGTGGCGTCCATGGTCGTCTTCGAGGACGGGCTGGCCCGCAAGAGCGAGTACCGCCGCTTCCAGGTCAAGGGCCGCGTCGGGGACACCCAGGTCTGGCACGGCGAGGGCCAGGACGACGTCCGGTCCATGCACGAGGTCATCGCCCGCCGCTTCCGGCGCTACCTCGCCGAGAAGGAGAGGACCGGGGAGTGGGCCGAGGGCGAGGACGCCTTCACCGAGGAGGACGGCCGCCCCAAGCGCTTCGCCTACCCGCCGCAGCTCGTCGTCGTCGACGGCGGACAGCCGCAGGTCGCCGCCGCCCGCCGCGCCCTGGACGAGCTGGGCATCGACGACATCGCCGTGTGCGGCCTCGCCAAGCGCCTGGAGGAGGTCTGGCTGCCCGGCGAGGACGACCCGGTGGTCCTGCCCCGCACCAGCGAGGGCCTGTACCTCCTCCAGCGCGTCCGCGACGAGGCCCACCGCTTCGCCATCACCTACCAGCGCACCAAGCGGGCCAAGCGATTCCGGGCGAGCCCCCTGGACGACGTGCCCGGCCTCGGTGACACCCGCAAGCAGGCCCTGCTCAAGCACTTCGGCTCGCTGAAGAAACTGCGCGCCGCGACGATCGACCAGATCTGCGAGGTCCCCGGCATAGGCCGCAAGACGGCCGAGACCATCGCCGCGGCCCTCGCCCAGGCGGCTCCGGCGGCACCCGCCGTGAACACCGCCACTGGAGAGATCATGGAGGACGAGGAGCCCGGCACGACGGACACCTCCGTGGAGCCCGTGGCGGCTTTCACCGCAGGGCACCCGGACCGGCGACGAGGGCAGGAGACATGACCCAGCACGAACAGCGCCCAGAACCCCACGAGCGCCCCCAGCGTCCAGAAGAACAGCACCCACAGCACTCAGCGGAGCGCGGGCAGGCCCCCAGCGCGGCGGGCGGCCACGCCTCCCAGCACCCAGCGCCACAGGAAGACGGAGCACACGTGAGTACGGGCATCGAAACAGCCGGGGTCCCCGAGGCGGCCATCCCCGAGCTGGTCATCATCTCCGGCATGTCCGGCGCCGGCCGGTCCACGGCCGCCAAGTGTCTGGAGGACCTCGGCTGGTTCGTCGTGGACAACCTGCCGCCCGCCCTGATCCCCACCATGGTGGAACTCGGCGCCCGCTCCCAGGGCAACGTGGCGCGGATCGCGGTCGTCGTCGACGTCCGCGGCCGCCGCTTCTTCGACAACCTCCGCGACTCCCTCGCCGACCTGGAGACGAAGAACGTCACCCGCCGGATCGTCTTCCTGGAGTCCTCCGACGACGCCCTGGTGCGCCGCTTCGAGTCGGTGCGCCGCCCGCACCCCCTCCAGGGCGACGGCCGTATCGTCGACGGCATCGCCGCCGAGCGGGAGCTGCTGCGTGAGCTGCGCGGCGACGCCGACCTGGTGATCGACACCTCCAGCCTGAACGTGCACGAGCTGCGCGCCAAGATGGACGCCCAGTTCGCCGGCGAGGAGGAGCCCGAGCTGCGGGCCACCGTCATGTCCTTCGGCTTCAAGTACGGCCTCCCCGTCGACGCCGACCTGGTCGTGGACATGCGCTTCCTGCCCAACCCGCACTGGGTCCCGGAGCTGCGCCCGTACACCGGCCTCAACGAGGAGGTCTCCGCGTACGTCTTCAACCAGCCCGGCGCCAAGGAGTTCCTCGACCGCTACGCCGAGCTGCTCCAGCTGATCGCCGCCGGCTACCGCCGCGAGGGCAAGCGGTACGTGACCATCGCGGTCGGCTGCACCGGCGGCAAGCACCGCTCGGTCGCCACCTCCGAGAGGCTCGCCGCCCGCCTCGCCTCCCAGGGCGTCGAGACCGTCGTCGTGCACCGCGACATGGGCCGCGAATGACCGGACGTGCTGCTCTGCGGCTGAGCAGACTGCGCCGGACCACCCTGGAAGGACGCACGACCGGCCCCGCCGAGGCCCGCGGCGGCCGGCCGCGCCGTCGTGGCGCCCAGCCCAAGGTCGTCGCCCTCGGCGGCGGCATGGGCCTGTCCGCCTCGCTCGCCGCCCTGCGCCGGATCACCGGCGACCTCACCGCCGTCGTCACCGTGGCCGACGACGGCGGCTCCAGCGGACGCCTGCGCGACGAGCTGGGCGTGCTCCCGCCCGGCGACCTGCGCAAGGCGCTGGCCGCGCTGTGCGGCGACGACGACTGGGGCCAGACCTGGGCCCGCGTCATCCAGCACCGCTTCACCTCCCAGGGCGACCTGCACGACCACGCCGTCGGCAACCTGCTGATCGTCGCCCTGTGGGAGCAGCTCGGCGACCACGTCCAGGCGCTGGACCTGGTCGGCAAGCTGCTCGGCGCGCAGGGCCGCGTGCTGCCCATGTCCGCGGTGCCCCTGGAGCTCCAGGCGCTGGTCAAGGGGCACGATCCGGCGCGCCCCGACGACGTCGACACCGTCCGCGGCCAGGCGACCGTCGCGCTCACGCCCGGCGAGGTGCAGTCCGTGCACGTCGTGCCGCACGACCCGCCCGCGGTGCCCGAGGCGGTGGAGGCCGTCCTCGACGCCGACTGGGTGGTGCTCGGCCCCGGCTCCTGGTTCTCGTCGGTCATCCCGCACCTGCTCGTGCCCGAGCTGCTCGACGCCCTCACCGAGACCAGGGCCCGGCTGGTGCTGTCGCTGAACCTCGCCCCGCAGCCGGGAGAAACCGATGGCTTCTCCCCGCAGCGTCATTTGGAGGTTTTGGCACGACACGCCCCTAAACTCGCCCTGGACGTGGTGCTGGCCGACGAGGCCGCCGTGCCCGACCGTGATTTGCTCACCGAGGCCGCGAAGCGGTTCGGCGCCGCGGTCGAGCTGGCGCCGGTGGCCCGGCCCGACGGATCTCCGCGGCATGATCCGGAGCTGCTGGCCGCCGCGTACGACCGTATTTTTCGGATGCATGGAAGGATCGGCCCATGGCGATGACGGCAGCGGTGAAGGACGAGATCTCCCGGCTACCCGTCACCCGGACCTGCTGCAGAAAGGCGGAGGTCTCGGCGATCCTGCGGTTCGCGGGCGGGCTGCACCTGGTGAGCGGCCGCATCGTGATCGAGGCGGAGCTGGACACCGCGATGGCGGCGCGCCGCCTCAAGCGGGACATCCTGGAGATCTTCGGCCACAGCTCAGAACTGATCGTGATGGCGCCCGGCGGACTGCGCCGCGGCTCGCGCTATGTGGTGCGGGTCGTCGCGGGCGGCGATCAGCTGGCCCGTCAGACGGGACTGGTCGACGGCCGCGGCCGGCCCATCCGCGGGCTGCCCCCGCAGGTGGTCTCGGGGGCCACCTGCGATGCCGAGGCCGCCTGGCGCGGGGCGTTCCTGGCGCACGGCTCGCTCACCGAGCCCGGCCGTTCGTCCTCCCTGGAGGTGACCTGCCCGGGCCCGGAGGCCGCCCTCGCGCTGGTCGGCGCGGCCCGCCGGCTGTCGATCGCCGCGAAGGCCCGTGAGGTACGCAGCGTCGACCGGGTCGTCGTCCGGGACGGTGACGCGATCGGCGCGCTGCTGACCCGGCTCGGCGCCCATGAGTCGGTGCTGGCCTGGGAGGAGCGGCGGATGCGCCGCGAGGTGCGGGCCACGGCCAACCGGCTCGCCAACTTCGACGACGCCAACCTGCGCCGCTCGGCCCGTGCCGCCGTCGCCGCCGGTGCCCGGGTGGGCCGCGCCCTGGAGATCCTCGGCGACGACGTGCCCGAGCACCTCGCCGCCGCCGGACGGCTGCGCATGGAGCACAAGCAGGCCTCGCTGGAGGAGCTCGGCGCGCTCGCCGACCCGCCGCTCACCAAGGACGCCGTCGCGGGCCGTATCCGCCGGCTGCTGGCCATGGCGGACAAGCGCGCACAGGACCTGGGCATCCCGGGGACCGAGTCGAGCCTCACCGAGGAGATGGCCGAAAACCTCGTCGGGTGACCATCCGTCACCCGATGGCCGTATCGACGAACTCGCCGGTGCCGACGCCCTGTTGGGCTGTCGGCGCCGGCTTTTCGGTGACGGGGTGAATTCCTTGTGTGGCCTGTGCGGCACCCTTGACGTGACCCCGATCTGACATGAGCCTGGCGTCTGTTCGCCACTGTGGCGAACCCACGCAAGGGGGGCTCATGAGACGAAGAGCGAGATCGATCCTCGCTGCCGGCGTGCTCCTGCTGGGCGGCGGCGCCGGGCTCGCGCCGTTCGCACAGGCGGCCGAGAACGACGGTTCCGGCGATGCGGAAGAGGTCAAGGTCTTCCGCGCCGAGGTCACGAAGAAGCAGGTACCCCTGCTTCTGGCGGCCGGGCAGGACGGTCACGAACTCAGCGAGCAGGCACCGGAGAAGGGCACCGCGTCGGTCGAGGTCTACCTCACCGACAAGCAGGCGAAGGCCCTGGAGGAGCAGGGCGTCGACCTCAAGGAGCACCGGCTCACCCGCAAGGCGGAGGCCCGGGTGGACGCCGCCGGGGACGGGGTCTACCGCCCGTACAGCGGCGCCGGCAACATCAAGGAGGAGATCCTCCGGACCGGTCAGGAGAACCCTTCCCTGACCAAGGTGGTCTCCCTCGGCAAGTCCCTCCAGGGACAGGACATCCTCGCGCTCAAGCTGACCAAGAACGCGAAGAAGACCAAGGACGGCGCCAAGCCCTCCGTCCTGTACATGTCCAACCAGCACGCCCGTGAGTGGATCACCCCGGAGATGACCCGGCGGCTGATGCACCACTACCTGGACAACTACAAGACGGACAAGCGGATCAAGAAGATCGTCGACACCACCGAGCTGTGGTTCCTCATCTCCGCCAACCCGGACGGCTACGACTTCACCCACAAGGCCGACGGCAACCGCCAGTGGCGCAAGAACCTGCGCGACATCAACGGTGACAACGCCATCACCGTCGGCGACGGCGTCGACCTCAACCGCAACTTCGCCTACAAGTGGGGCTACGACAACGAGGGTTCGTCCCCGTTCCCCACCAGTGAGACCTACCGCGGCGCGAGCCCGGGCTCCGAGCCCGAGACCAAGGCCCTGGACGCCTTCGAGAAGCGCATCGGCTTCGAGTACGGCATCAACTACCACTCCGCCGCCGAACTGATCCTCTACGGCGTCGGCTGGCAGGTGGCCACCCCCACCCCGGACGACGTGCTGTACAAGGCGCTGGCCGGCACCCCGGAGAACCCCGCGGTCCCCGGCTACCACCCCCAGCTCTCCTCGGAGCTGTACACCACCAACGGTGAGGCGGACGGCCACGCGGCCAACGTCAACGGCACGGCGATGTTCACCCCCGAGATGTCGACGTGCCAGACCGCGTCGAACATCGACCCGGCCGACGCCTGGAAGCCGGAGGACTGCGCCTCCGTCTTCACGTTCCCGGACGACGAGAAGCTGATCAAGCAGGAGTTCGAGAAGAACATCCCGTTCGCGCTCTCCGTCGCCGAGTCCGCGGCCAGGCCCGACCAGCCGAAGTCCTCGGTCGGCCTCGACGCCCCCGACTTCACCCCGGCGTCCTTCACCACGTCGTACTCGCGCGGCGCCGACCAGGAGATCTCCGTCGTCGCCCGCAAGTCCGTGCGCGACAAGGAGCTGAAGTACCGGATCAACGGCCGCGGCCGGACCTACGACCAGACGCTCAGGCCCTGGAAGGGCGGCGAGACGTTCGGCGGTGAGGACAACCTCTGGTTCGACGAGTACCGGGCGAAGGTCCAGGACGGCGAGCCCGGCGACAAGGTCGAGGTCTGGTTCACCGGCGAGACCAAGAGCGGCAAGGCCACCCGCAGCGAGCGCTTCACCTACACGATCGCCGAGCGGCCCAAGGCCGACACCCTCGTCGTCGCCGAGGAGGGCGCGACCGCGACCCAGACCCAGACCTATGTCGACGCGCTGAAGGCCAACGGCAAGAAGGCGCTCGTCTGGGACGTCGCCACCCAGGGTGCTCCCGACGCGCTGGGCGTACTGAAGCACTTCAAGCAGGTCGTCCACTACACGGGCGCCGTGCGCCCCGGTGTCGCCACCCAGCTCGCCCTGCGCGCCTACCTCAACGAGGGCGGCAAGCTGATCGAGGCGGGCGAGAGCGCCGGCGGCTCCGTCGACCTCGGCGGCGGCACCCTGTCCAACGACTTCAGCCAGTACTACCTGGGCGCCTACAGCCGTACGTCCCTGCCCGACGCCAAGTCCTTCGCGGGCAGCGGCAAGCTGGCGGGCTTCACGGGAACACTCGGCGACGCGCCGGGCAACCCGCTCAACACGGCCGGTTCGTTCGGCCTCACCTCCGACGCCCTGCCCGCGGACGCCTTCCCGCAGTTCGCGAGCGCCGGGGCGGGCCAGTACCCCGGCACCGTCAACCCCTACGGCCCGTACGAGGGCGCGTCGATGGCGGCGGTCACGCACTCCGACTACGCCTGGAACCGGCTCACCCGCACCATCGACCTCACCTCGGTGACCGCGGCCGACAAGCCCACGCTGCGCACCCGGATCCTGTGGAACACCGAGGAGGGCTACGACCACGCGGTCCTGGAGGCCCACACCACCGGGGCGGACGACTGGACGACGCTGCCCGAGGCGGGCGGCGCCACCTCCACCGCCGTGCCCGCCGAGTGCGAGGCCGGGTACTTCATCCAGGCCCACCCGGCGCTGAAGCGGTACCTGACCCTGGGCTCCGGCGGCTGCACGCCGACCGGCACCAGCGGGGCCTGGAACAGCTTCACCGGGGCCTCCGACGGCTGGAAGCAGGTCGAGTTCGATCTGTCCGCCTACGCCGGCAAGTCGGTCGAGGTGTCCTTCAGCTACATCACCGACCCCGGCTCCGGCGGCCGTGGCGTGCTGCTGGACAACACCACGGTGGTCACCGGCGGCACCGCCGGCGCGGCCGAGGGCTTCGAGACGTCGCTCGGCGCGTGGAAGACCCCCGGCCCGCCCGCGGGCAGCCCGGCGGTCGTCCGGGACTGGGGCCTGTCCGGCGAACTGTTCAAGACGTTCGGCGCGGTCACCACGAATGACACCGTGCTGCTGGGCTTCGGCCTGGAGCAGGTGCCCGCGGCGGCCGACCGCACGGCCCTGCTCGGCAAGGCGCTTGCGGCGCTCAGGAAGTGAGCGCCGACTGCGCCGAAGGGCTGATGGCAGGCCCTGGGGAGGCCACCTCGAACGTCTGAAATCAGATGATCGGGGGGCCGCTCAAAAGGTAATCAGCTTGTAAAACCCGGGCGGTCCGTACCCCTACTGGCGGGTACGGACCGCACCGGCATGTATAGGGCATCTCGATGTCACTCGAGGGGTCCCGGGGAGGTAGGGTCGTAGGCGGTCGGGGACATCCCATACAGCTCGCCGGCACTGAGCCGGCGTACCAACGAGGAGATCGGTTCGTGACGATCCGCGTAGGCATCAACGGCTTTGGCCGCATCGGTCGTAACTACTTCCGCGCGCTGCTGGAGCAGGGTGCGGACATCGAGATCGTGGCTGTCAACGACCTGGGTGACACCGCGACCACCGCTCACCTGCTGAAGTACGACACCATCCTGGGCCGTCTCAAGGCCGAGGTGTCGCACACCGCCGACACGATCACCGTGGACGGCCACACCATCAAGGTTCTCTCCGAGCGCAACCCCGCCGACATCCCGTGGGGCGAGCTGGGCGTCGACATCGTCATCGAGTCCACCGGCATCTTCACGAAGAAGGCTGATGCCGCGAAGCACCTCGCCGGCGGCGCCAAGAAGGTCCTCATCTCGGCTCCGGCCAAGGACGAGGACATCACCGTGGTGATGGGCGTCAACCAGGACAAGTACGACCCGGCGAACCACCACGTCATCTCCAACGCCTCCTGCACCACCAACTGTGTGGCGCCCATGGCGAAGGTCCTCGACGAGAACTTCGGCATCGTCAAGGGTCTGATGACGACGGTCCACGCGTACACCAACGACCAGCGCATCCTGGACTTCCCGCACTCGGACCTGCGTCGCGCCCGCGCCGCCGCCGAGAACATCATCCCGACCACCACCGGTGCCGCGAAGGCCACCGCGTTGGTCCTGCCCCAGCTCAAGGGCAAGCTCGACGGCATCGCCATGCGTGTCCCGGTCCCGACCGGCTCGGCCACCGACCTGGTCGTCACGCTGCAGCGCGAGGTCACCAAGGACGAGGTCAACGCCGCCTTCAAGAAGGCCTCCGAGGACGGCGACCTCAAGGGCATCCTGTTCTACACCGAGGACCAGATCGTCTCCTCGGACATCGTCAGCGACCCGGCCTCCTGCACCTTCGACGCCTCCCTGACCATGGTCCAGGAAGGTACGTCTGTGAAGATCCTCGGCTGGTACGACAACGAGTGGGGCTACTCCAACCGCCTCGTCGACCTGACGGTCTTCGTCGGCAACCAGCTCTGATCGACGGAAACAGGCACTTGATGTGACGGCAGGGCTCGGGCGGCGCAGTGACGCGCCGCCCGGGCCCTGACTCACGTGCGAAACGGCCCTCTTACGATCACGAGCACCACAAGTCCTCACCGGGAGTCCCCTCAATGAAGACGATCGACGAACTCCTCACTGACGGAGTCGCCGGAAAGCGGGTCTTCGTCCGCGCCGACCTGAACGTGCCGCTGTCCGGCACCACGATCACCGACGACGGCCGTATCCGCGCCGTCCTGCCCACCGTCAAGGCCCTCGCCGACGCGGGCGCCCGCGTGGTCGTCGCCTCGCACCTGGGCCGCCCCAAGGGCGCCCCGGACCCCGCCTTCTCGCTCGCCCCCGCCGCCGCCCGCCTCGGTGAACTCCTCGGCGCCGACGTGGAGTTCGCGACGGACACGGTCGGTGAGTCCGCCGAGGCCGCCGTCACGGGCCTCGCCGACGGCCAGGTCGCCGTGCTGGAGAACCTGCGCTTCAACGCCGGCGAGACGTCGAAGGACGACGCCGAGCGCGCCGCCTTCGCCGACCGGCTCGCCGGCCTCGCCGACGTCTACGTGGGCGACGGCTTCGGGGCGGTGCACCGTAAGCACGCGTCCGTCTTCGACCTCCCGGCCCGGCTGCCGCACTACGCGGGCCACCTCATCGCCACCGAGGTCGGCGTCCTCAAGAAGCTCACCGAGGACGTCAAGCGCCCCTATGTGGTCGCGCTCGGCGGCGCCAAGGTCTCCGACAAGCTCGCCGTCATCGACCAGCTGCTCGGCAAGGCCGACCGCATCCTCATCGGCGGCGGCATGGCGTACACGTTCCTCAAGGCCAAGGGGTACGAGGTCGGCAGCTCCCTCCTCCAGGAGGATCAGCTCCCGGCCGTCGTGGAGTACCTGGAGCGCGCCGAGAGGACCGGTGTCGAACTGGTCCTTCCCGTCGACGCCCTCGTCGCGTCCGCGTTCCCGGACCTGAAGGCCAAGGCCCCGGCCGACGCCACCTCCGTCGCCGCGGACGCCATCCCGGCCGACCAGATGGGTCTGGACATCGGTCCGGAATCCCGCAAGCTGTACGCCTCGAAGATCGCCGACGCGGCCACCGTCTTCTGGAACGGGCCGATGGGCGTCTTCGAGCACCCCGATTTCGCCGAGGGCACCAAGGCGGTCGCCCAGGCTCTCCTCGACTCCGAGGCGTTCACGGTCGTCGGCGGCGGAGACTCCGCCGCGGCCGTGCGCATCCTGGGCTTCGACGAGAACGCATTCGGCCACATCTCGACCGGTGGCGGCGCCTCCCTCGAATACCTCGAGGGCAAGACGCTCCCCGGACTCGCCGCACTGGAGGACTGACCCTCGATGACTGCTGTTGAAAACGGCCGCCTGCCCCTGATGGCGGGCAACTGGAAGATGAACCTCAACCACCTCGAGGCCATCGCCCACGTCCAGAAGCTCGCCTTCGCCCTGGCCGACAAGGACTACGAGGCCTGCGAGGTCGCGGTCCTGCCCCCCTTCACCGACCTGCGGTCCGTGCAGACCCTCGTCGACGGCGACAAGCTCAAGATCAAGTACGGTGCCCAGGACCTGTCGGCCCACGATTCCGGCGCCTACACCGGCGAGATCTCCGGTCCGATGCTGGCCAAGCTCAAGTGCACGTTCGTGGCGGTGGGCCACTCCGAGCGCCGCCAGTACCACGACGAGACCGACGAGATCGTCAACGCCAAGGTCAAGGCGGCCTTCAAGCACGGCCTCACCCCGATCCTCTGCGTCGGTGAGGAGCTGGAGGTCCGCGAGGCGGGCAACCACGTCTCCCACACCCTCGCCCAGGTCGAGGGCGGCCTGAAGGACGTCCCCGCCGAGCACGCCGAGACCGTCGTCATCGCCTACGAGCCCGTGTGGGCCATCGGCACCGGCAAGGTCTGCGGCGCCGACGACGCCCAGGAGGTCTGCGCGGCCATCCGTGCCAAGCTGGCCGAGCTGTACGGCCAGGAGCTGGCCGACCGGGTCCGCATCCAGTACGGCGGCTCCGTCAAGGCCGGCAACGTCGCCGAGATCATGGCCCAGGCCGACATCGACGGAGCCCTCGTCGGCGGCGCCTCCCTGGACGCGGACGAGTTCGTCAAGATCGTGCGCTTCCGTGACCAGTGAGTAGGCGGTAGCGGCGTAACGTCGTAGTCTTGCGGGGGCATGGCTCAGCCGCCATGCCCCTGTCGTCCATCCAGATCCGAGGAAGTTGGTCCAGCCGTGGTTATGGGGTTCTCGATCGCCCTGATCGTCTTCAGCGGGTTGCTGATGCTGCTGGTGCTGATGCACAAGGGCAAGGGCGGCGGCCTCTCCGACATGTTCGGTGGCGGCATGCAGTCGTCCGTCGGCGGCTCCTCGGTCGCCGAGCGCAACCTCGACCGGATCACCGTGGTGGTCGGTCTGCTGTGGTTCGCGTGCATTGTCGTACTCGGCATCCTCATGAAGGTCAACAACTGACCCTCGGGTCCGCGTAGGACAACGCGTCACGGACGCACCAATCCGCACGTAAAGCCCCATGCCGGGTACGCGACTTCGAGCGCGGCCTATCATGGGGCTTGCGTCTGGGATGGGATGTAACTCCAATCACTGGACGCGCGTTGGGCCTTACGTAGACTGAGGCGCTCGCAGCGAAGCGAAACGCCGACTCGCTTCGCCGCACCATCACGCAGGGAGTTACGACCGTGGCAAGTGGCAACGCGATCCGAGGAAGCCGGGTCGGGGCGGGGCCGATGGGCGAAGCCGAGCGCGGCGAGTCCGCACCCCGGCTTCGCATCTCCTTCTGGTGCTCCAACGGACACGAGACCCAGCCGAGCTTCGCAAGCGACGCGCAGGTCCCCGACACCTGGGACTGCCCGCGCTGCGGTTTCCCGGCCGGACAGGACCGGGACAACCCGCCGGACCCACCGCGCACCGAGCCCTACAAGACGCACCTCGCCTATGTGCGGGAGCGACGCAGCGACGCGGACGGCGAGGCGATCCTCGCCGAGGCGCTCGCCAAACTGCGGGGCGAGATCTAGGAAGTGCGGCCGGCCGGGCACCCCAGGGTGTCCGGCCGTCGTCGTTCGCCGGGCACCGCTTTCCCTCCTGTTCGCCTCCTGTCCCTCGACGCGCTGACACCGGTGCGCCCGGCCGACGTATCTGTTGTCGAGCCGGACCACGGCGGGACGACCGCTCGTGTCGTCCCGTGATCAATTAGGTTGGACCGGCAGCGGGGCAAGGTACGCAGGACCAGTAGGAAAGAAGGCTGAAGTCCGAGATGAACGCAGAAAGCCGTACCAGGCTCAACCAGACGCCCGAGTGGACGGCGCTGGCCGAGCACCGGGACCAGCTGGGCGACGTGGAGCTGCGGGAGCTGTTCGCGGCCGACCCCGGGCGCGGCACCGGGTACACGCTGGAGGTCGGCGATCTGCACGTCGACTACTCCAAGCACCTGGTCACCGACGAGACACTGCGGCTGCTGCGGGAGCTGGCCGCCGCGACCGATGTCTTCGGACTGCGGAACGCCATGTTCCGCGGCGAGAAGATCAACACCACCGAGGACCGCGCCGTCCTGCACACCGCGCTGCGCGCCCCGCGTGACGCGGTGATCGAGGTCGACGGCGAGAACGTGGTGCCGGCCGTGCACGCCGTCCTCGACAGGATGGCCGGCTTCGCCGAGAGGATCCGCTCCGGCGAGTGGACCGGACACACCGGCAGGCGCATCAAGAACATCGTCAACGTCGGCATCGGCGGCTCCGACCTGGGCCCGGCCATGGCGTACGAGGTGCTGCGCTCCTACACCGACCGCGACCTGGTCGTCCGCTTCGTGTCGAACGTCGACGGGGCCGACCTGCACGAGGCCGTACGGGACCTGGACGCGGCGGAGACGCTGTTCGTCATCGCCTCGAAGACGTTCACCACCATCGAGACGATCACCAACGCGACCTCCGCCCGCGACTGGCTGCTGACCGAGCTGAAGGCGGGCCCCGAGGCCGTCGCCAAGCACTTCGTCGCGCTCTCGACGAACGCCGGGAAGGTGTCGGACTTCGGTATCGACACCGCCAACATGTTCGAGTTCTGGGACTGGGTCGGCGGTCGCTACTCGTACGACTCGGCGATCGGTCTGTCGCTGATGATCGCGATCGGCCCGGACCGCTTCCGGGAGATGCTCGACGGTTTCCGGATCGTCGACGAGCACTTCCGCACCGCGCCCGCCGAGTCCAATGTGCCGCTCCTGCTGGGCCTGCTCGGCATCTGGTACGGCAACTTCCACGACGCCCAGTCCCACGCGGTCCTGCCGTACAGCCACTACCTGTCCAAGTTCACGGCGTACCTCCAGCAGCTGGACATGGAGTCCAACGGCAAGTACGTGGGCCGCGACGGCCAGGAGGTCGAGTGGCAGACCGGGCCGGTGGTGTGGGGCACGCCGGGCACGAACGGGCAGCACGCCTACTACCAGCTGATCCACCAGGGCACGAAGCTGATCCCGGCGGACTTCATCGGCTTCGCCGAGCCGGTCGCCGACCTCGGTGAGCGGTTCCGGGCCCAGCACGACCTGCTGATGGCGAACTTCTTCGCCCAGACGCAGGCGCTGGCCTTCGGCAAGACACCGGACGAGGTGCGGGCCGAGGGCGTGGCCGAGGACCTGGTGCCGCACAAGACGTTCAAGGGCAACCACCCGACGACCACGATCCTGGCGAAGGAGCTGACCCCGTCGGTCCTCGGCCAGCTGATCGCGCTGTACGAGCACAAGGTGTTCGTCCAGGGCGCCGTCTGGAACATCGACTCCTTCGACCAGTGGGGCGTCGAGCTGGGCAAGGTCCTCGCCAAGCGGGTCGAGCCCGCCCTGACCGAGGGCGCCGAGGTGCCGGGTCTGGACGCGTCCACGCAGGCCCTGGTCGCCAAGTACCGGGAGCTGCGCGGCCGCCGGTAGTGGATCGGGTGGGGAGGGGGGAGGCACTCCGAGCCCCTCCCCACCCTGTCTCAGTGCCCGAGGCCCGCGCCTCCGTCGACCGGGATCACGGCGCCGCGCACATAGCCGGCGCCGGCCAGGAACGCCACCGCGTCGGCGACCTCCTCGGGTCGGCCCAGCCGGCCCGCCGGGGTGGTGCGCAGCAGCTCACGCCGCTGCTCCGGGGTGAGGGCGCGGCTCATGTCGGTCTCGGTGAGGCCCGGGGCGACGACGTTGCAGGTGATGTCGCGGGCGCCCAGCTCCTGGGTGAGGGCGCGGGCGAAGCCGACGAGGCCCGCCTTGGCCGCCGCGTAGTTGGTCTGGCCGGGGGCGCCGTGCAGGGCGGCCGTGGAGGAGATCAGCACGATACGGCCGTGGCCCGCGCGGAGCATCCCGCGCACCGCCCGCCGGGCGACCCGGAAGGCCCCGGTGAGGTTGGTGTCGACGACCGAGGTGAAGTCGTCCTCGGTCATCCGCAGCAGCAGCCGGTCCTGGGTGAACCCCGCGTTGGCGACCAGCACCGACACCTCACCGTGGGCCGCCTCGGCCTCCTTGAACGCCTGGTCGACCTGCTCTCCGTCCGTGACGTCGCACCGGACGGCGAGGACGCTCTCGCCGGCGGGGGGCTCCTCGCCCCGGTAGGTGACCGTGACCCGGTCGCCGGCCGTGACGAAACGCCGGGCTATGGCCAGACCGATGCCCCGGTTCCCCCCGGTGACGAGGACCGAACGTGCCGTCGTCCCTGTCATGGTGCGCTCCCTCTCTGCTCGCTGGTTCCGATCGTCGTGGGACAGCGCCACGCGGTCAGTCGTGCGGGCCACGCTGTCGTCGGACCCGGCGCCGACCACGTGGACGGTGACGGCACGGTCGGGACCGGTCATTCCCGGCCCAGCGCGTCGCGCCAGCTCGGCCGCGCCGGCTTCCAGCCCAGCCGGGCCCGCGCCCGGTCGTTGGCCGCGCCGTGGGCGGAGGTCAGCTGGTGCGCCATGAACCAGCCGAGCAGCCGGGGCGCGAGGGCCGCCGGAACCGTACGGGGAGAGGGCGCGGCGAGCGCCCGCGCGAAGTGCGGGAGCCACTGCGCGGCCGGGGCCGGGTCGTCGTCCGTCACATGGAACACGCCGGTCGCGTCCGCCTCGACGGCCGCCACGGCCGCCCCCACGGCGTCCTCCACATGCAGGAACGACATGATCCCGGAGCCGCCGCCGGGCAACGGCAGCCGCCCGGCCAGCACGGCCTGCGCGGTGCCGCCGGTACGGGCGTACGCGGTGCGGGGGCCGTACAGGGTGCCGTACCGCAGCACCACCCCCTCCAGGCCGCCGCCCAGCACCTGTCGTTCCAGCTCGGCGACCGCACCTACGGTCGCCGCCCAGCCGGGGTCGGGGGCGTCCACGTACAGCGGGGCGTCCTCGTCGAGGACCGGCTCACCGGCGGGCGCGGCGGCGAAGGCGATGGACTGGGCGACCAGCCGGCGCGCACCGGTGGCGCGGGCCGCCGCGATCAGGTTCGCGGTGCCCTCGGTTCGCAGCCGCGCCGTCTGCGCGAAGGCCGCCGGAGGGTCGTCGCGCAGCAGCCGCAGGGCCGACATCTGATGGACGATCACCTCGGGCCGGGCGGTCGACACCGCCGACAGCAGCGCCGCACGGTCGAGGGCGTCGGCGACCACCACCCCGTCCGCGTCGGGAGCCCGGTCGCGGTCCCCCCTCCGGACGAGTGCGCTCACCTCGTGGCCGCGTTCCCGCAGCGCGCCCACCAGGGGATGTCCGACCACCCCGGTGGCCCCGGCGACAAGGATCCGCATGCCTCAGCCCTCCGTTCCGGCCGGGGCCGGCGCGGCGATCCGCATCAGCAGACGGCACGCCTTGTCGCCCTCGCGCAGACAGCTCTCGGCGCGGTTCTCGGCCAGGGTCACGCCGAGCCCCTCGGACCAGCCCGCGTGGATGGCGGTGCAGGGACAGCGGTAGCCCTCCAGGGAACCCGCCATGCGGACCATGGTGATCGCGAAGTTCCGCTTCAGTGTGAGGACGATCAGATCGTCGTCCTCGACCTCGGTGGAGGCGTTGCGCAGTTCGGGCGGGAACATCCGGTCGCCGCAGTCGTCGTAGCGGCGGCGCAGCTCCTCCAGGTCCTTGCGGACGTCCCCGGAGTCGGGGAGCGGCCCGGCGAGGCGGGCGACGCGCTGCCCGACGTGCAGGGCCACCTTGCGCAGCGCCTCGGCGTTGATCTCGTTCGCCGTCTCCTGCCCGAACCTGGCGGCCACCCCCTGGTACCAGTGGGCGTCGTGCTGCCACCACAGGCGGTACGCCTCCACGGTCGCGGCCCGGTGGTTGACGGTGCCGTCATCCGTACGCGTGCTCATGCGTGCTCCTCGGCGACGGTGTCGGCCGGGGCGGCGGCCGCGGCGGCCGGACCGGCGGCGAACCTGTCGCGCATCACTCGTTTCAGAACCTTGCCGGTGGCGCCCTTGGCCACGTCGTCGGGCCTCATCCGCAGGGCCCGCGTCACCGGCGGGAGACCGGCCGCCGTCAGCACGGAGTTGACGCGCGCGGTCCATTCCTCGTCGCCCGTGTCGCGCTCGCCGCTCGCCCCGCCGTCCTCGGCCGCGCCCTCGTCGGCGAGCTGGAGCAGCGCGTACGCCTCGGCCTCCCCGTCGCCGTCCCAGTCCGCCCGTACGCCGTCGGGGGCGACCCCGACCACCGTGCAGTCGGCGAGCCCGGGGATCCCCGCCAGCAGCAACTCCTCGGTGCGGGTGCTGAAGACGATGCCGGCGGCGGTGCGGATGGCGTCCGGGGCCCGGTCCAGGTGGTAGAAGTTGCCCTCCTCGTCCTGGTGGGCGAGGTCGCCGGTGAGCCAGTAGCCGCCGAGCCGCATCCGGTTCCAGGTCAGCGAGTCGTTCCAGTAACCCGGCGTCAGCGTAGGTGACTTGAGACCCAGACGGCCGATCTGCCCGGCAGGCAACGGGGTGCCGTCCTCGGCGAGCACGGCGGCCTCCGCGAAGCTGATCGGCTTGCCGACACAGCGCGAGTACGCCGAGGTGTCCTTGGTGTGCCGGTTGTGGAAGACCGAGTAGCCGGCCTCCGACGAGCCGAGCCCGTCCACGAACACCGAGCCCTCGACCCGCGTACGGCTCAGATCCCGGCGGATCTCGACATGGCTGCCGTGCCGTACGAGCGCCCGGATGTGCGCCTCGTGCGCCGCGTCCCCGGTGTTGAACCACACCTGCACGCTCGACAGATCACGCGCCGCCAGATCCTGGACCGCCATCTCGCCGAACGTCCCGGCGAACGCCAGCACCGTCGTCGGACGGAACTTCTCGATGGCGTCCAGCACGTCCGTGCCGCGCTGACTGGACAACAGCTTGATGTCGGTGCGCAGCAGCAGGCAGTACATCAGCGTCGCCACCATCGCGTTGTGCGCGCCCGGCAGCCCGACCAGCGTGCGCTCCATGTCGGTGCCGGTGGAGTAGCGCAGCCGGTGCAACTGCGCGTACATCAGCGTCCGGTGCGTGTGCGGCACCCCCTTGGGCAGGCCCGTGGTGCCCGACGAGTGGGAGATCAGCACCGGGTCGCTGGGGTCGTGCCGGTAGGGGTACGACGCCGGGAGCGACTCCCGGTCCTCCGGCCGGATCCCGGCGGCGGTCGCACAGAAGCCGAGGCCGGGCGCCCCGGCCAGCACCTCGTGGTGCGCCTCGTCCGTGAAGGCGCCGACCACACCCTGCCGGCGGACGTACTCGCGGGCGATCTCCGGCGACAGATTGCCGTTGACGAACGAGGGGATCGCGCCGAGCGCCGTGAGCGCCAGGAAGTTCACCGCGAACTCGGCCGCCGCGTACGAGTGGATCGCGACCGGGTCACGGGGCCGCACCCCCTGGGCCGCGTACCAGCCCGCGTACGCCTCGACCACCTCGTACAGCTGCCCGAGCGTCAGGACCTCCGGGTGGCTGCCGTCGGGCGCCCGCCAGGTGCCGTCGAACCGCAGGACGGGCTCGTCGAGGGCGCGGTCGTACTCCTTCAGCCGGTACAGGACGTTGCCGGCGCCGAGTTCGCTGTCGGAGCAGATCCGCGCCCGCTCCTGCCTACTGATGAGCATGGGTGTCCGTCTCGTTTCTCTCCGGGAGCCGTTCGGAACTGAGGAGGAACGCCGCCGCCGTCGGGCCGGCCGCCGCCAGGACCTGGCTGCCGCCGTCCCGCAGCAGCCGCCGGTGGGTGGCGGCCAGGTCGAACAGGCCCTGGACGCTGCCGTGATGGTCGGCCGCCGGAGGACGCCCGCCGTCGTCCGCCTCCGTCGCGCGGACCGTCACCGGTGCCTCGGGGCCGGGCCGGGTCAGCAGCAGCGCCGCCGCCAGACCGGCCGACTCGGGCAGGTCCGGGACCGGGCGACCGTCCTCGGCGGTCAGCTCGCGGTGCACGGCGGCCACCCGCTCACCGCCGCCCAGCTCCACGCCCAGCACCAGGACCCGGTCCAGCTCCGGGTCCTCCAGCAGCAGGTCCGCCATGGCCAGCAGCTCGGTGACCGGGTCGTCCAGGGTGGAGAGGCTGAACATCTGCCCGGTGATCCCGAACTCCCGGCTCAGGTGCCCCAGCACGGAGTTGGGCGTGGCCTGCATGAACAGCAGCGGGTTGTGCACCCGCCCGGACACCATCCGGGTACTGGCCAGATCCGCGGTGGTGGTGTCGCCCATCAGGCTCGCCAGCGCCACCGCCGTACGGGAACCGTCGCCCGGGCACGAGGTCAGACAGCGCGCGGCCACCTCGTACGCCAGCGGACTGAACGCCGACTCCACGAAGCCGGGCAGCCGCGGCAGGGCGATGTCGCCGTCACGGCCGGTGCCGTGGGTGGCGGTGGCGCAGGTGAGCACGGCGAGGGGCGAGCGGAGCGCCGCCTTCTCTGTGGTCGTCACGGCCGCTCCAGGACGAGCGCGGTGTTGGCGCCGCCGAACGCGGCGTTGATGGTGAGGGCGCGGCGGAGGTCGGCGGGGCGGGGCTCGTTCGGCACGTAGTCGAGGTCGCACTCCGGGTCCGGCGCGGTGAACCCCGCGGTCGGCGGGAGGACCCCGTCCGTCAGGGCCAGCATGGTGATGACGAACTCCACGACCCCCGCGGCCTCCAGCAGATGCCCGGTGGTGCTCTTGGTGGAGCTGACCGGCACCGCCTCGGCCCGCTTCGGTAGGGCGGCCCGCAGGCCCCGGGTCTCGGCGCCGTCGTTGTACTTGGTGCCGGTCCCGTGCGCGTTGACATAGCCGAGGTCCGTGCCGCCCGGGTCGCCGGCCAGCCGCAGCGCCTGCCGGGCGGCGCGGGCGAGGCCCACGCCCTCCGGATGCGGCTGCGCGATGTGGTGGGCGTCGGTGGCCGCGCCCCAGCCGACCACGCCCGCCAGCGGCCGGGCGCCGCGCCGCCGGGCGTGCTCGGCCGACTCCAGCACGACGGCCGCGACCCCGTCGCCGAGCAGCAGGCCCGTGCGGTCCGCGCTGAACGGGCGCACCATGCCGTCACGGGACAGCGCCCGGCCCGAGTCGAACTTCCCGAACGTCTCCTCCTCGACCAGATAGCCGCCGGCGCAGACCGCCGCGTCGATCCGGCCGGACGAGATCAGCCGACAGCCGTGGATGATCGCGGCCGCCGACGCCACACAGGCGTTGGTGAACGTCAACCGGGGCCCCGTCAGCCGCAGTTCGCTCGCCAGCGACTCGGCGAGGCGGGCCGGGACGGCGTCGGCGAGCCGTGCGCGGAGGGGATCCACCATGCCCTCGGAGCCGTCGGGTCCGTCGGAGGCGGCCCCCGGGCCTGCCGCGTCCCGCCAGTGGCGGGTGATGCCCGTGCAGTCACCGGCGATGCCCAGCAGGACCGCCGCCTCGGTGTCCCGCGGCAGGCCCGCCATGTCGAGGGCCTCCGTCCCGCAGCGGGCGAGGGCGTGGCGCAGGGCCCAGCCCTCGACGGCGTCGGGCCCGTCCGGGGCGGCGCCGGCCATCGGCGTGCGGTACGGGCCGGTGTCGAACCGGGTGGTCGGCGCGAACGAGGGGACGCCCGCGAACACACCGCGCCGCAGCGCGTCCGCACCCGTGCCGAACGCCGTGCGGACGCCGAACCCGGTCACCGTCACCTCACCGGTCAAGGTGCTCACCCCCGTTCGCCGCCTGCTCCGCCGTCCGCAGGAACTCGGTGAGCCGGCGGAGCGAGGTCAGCTGGGAGATGTCGTCGTCGCCGGGTTCCACGACCAGCCCGTACCGCTCCTCCACCACATGCAGCAGCCACACCAGGCCCAGGGAGTCCAGGACGAGTTCGGCGTCCTCGTCGAGGTCCTCGGGCACACCGGGGAAGATCTTCCGGTCCGCCAGCAGGGCCCGGACGGTGTCCGTGGTGAGGGCGGCCGGTGCGGAGGCCTCCGCGCTCATGCCGTGGCACCGCGGCGGACGACCTCGGCGACGAGCCCGCCGAGGGTCAGCGAGGCCAGCGGCTCGATGTCGGTGTCCGGGATCTCCACGCCGAACCGCGACTCCAGCCGCAGCGTCAGCTCGATCAGACTCAGCGAGTCCACCTCCAGCCCGCCGACCGTCACCGGGCTGTCGTCCGTGATGCCGTCGCGGCTCGTCAGGATGTTCATCTCGTCGATGACCGAGGTCAGGACGAACTCGCGGATCTCGTCTTCCAAAGTGGACGTACTCATGATCAGGATCTCCAGTGACTGATTTCAGTGACCGATTCCAGGGACAACGGACGACCGCGGTGGCCCCCGCTCACCCCGCGGACCGGAGCGTGGCCGCCCGGCGGACGAGCTTTCCGTTGGAGGTGCGGGGCAGGTCGTCGAGCAGCCGGATCACACGGGGCAGCTTGTAGTCGGCCAGCCGCTCCCGGCACCAGCGCAGCAGTTCCTCCGGCGACGGGCTGTCCGCCCCGTCGGCCACCGCCACGTACGCCTCGGTGACGTCCTCGTGGACGAGCACCGCCTGTTCGACCGCCGGGTGTCGGCGCAGGACGTGCTCGACCTCGGTGAGGTCTACCTTGAGGCCGCCGATCACGACCAGGGAGTCGGCACGGCCGCCCACGGTGACCGCCCCGTCGGGGCCGACGGTGGCCCGGTCCCGGGTGTGCAGCCAGCCGTCCGCGTACTGGGTGCCGCCCGTGTCGTACAGGTACGGGGACTCGTCGAGCGCCACGTCCAGTTCGCCCTTGTGCGCGCGGACCACCACGCCCGGTGCGGGCCGCCCGACGGAGGGCCGCAGTCGGCCGGCGACGTCGATGGCGACGATCCCGGTCTCGGTCGTGCCGTACGCCTCGCCGACCTCCACGCCGTACCGCTCGGCGAACCTCGCCGCGGCCTCGGGCGGCATCAGCTCCCCGCCGGACACGGCGGTCCGCAGGTCGGGCAGGGCGGGGGCGTCGAGGGCGGCGGCGAGCAGCTCGTAGTGCATCGGCACCCCGAACAGGGTGGTGACGCGGTGCTCCGCGGCGGTCCGGAGGATGTCACGGGCCGAGACACGCGGGGTGAACACCACGGCGACGCCGGTGGCCAGGGCGTGCAGCAGTCCGCCGATCAGGCCGAAGCTGTGCGCGGTCGAACTGAGCAGCAGCAGCCGGTCGCCCTGGCCGGGCATGCCGGGGACCTCGCCGAACGCCGCGACCTCGGCGGCCAGCGACCGTACGGTCCGGCCGATCACCTTGGGCCGCCCGGTGGAGCCCGAGCTGAACTGGACCAGCCGGTGCCCGGTGGCGGCGGGCCGCCCGCCCCTGCGGATCTCGGTGGTGACCTCGTACTCGGGCCGGAACCCGAAGGTCGCCCGGACGTTCGACCCGGCGCCGACCATGAACTGCGGGCGGCAGACCTCGCCGAGCGCGCTCACCTCGGCGGGCTTCAGCCGGAAGTCGAACAGCAGCACCTGCGCGCCCAGCCGCCACAGCGCGAGCAGCACCTCGACCTGGGTGAAGCTGGGCGGGGTCTGGAGGCCCACGGTGCTGCCCGGTCCGATGCCGTGCCCGGCGAACACGGCGGCCTGCTTGGCCACCCGCTCCCGTAACTCGCCCCGGTTGACGGTCTCCCGCTGGTGCGTCAGATAGGGGAGGGCGTCGTCCCGCGCGTCGAACAGCCGCTGGACCAGGGCGCCCATCCCCTCGTCGTCGACGAGCTCGCCCATGGGGGCTCAGACCTCCTTGCAGAACTCGCCGATGGGCAGGCCCACATGGCGCTTGTCCTGCGCGAGGTAGCCGAGCAGTTCGTCGCCCGCCCGGAGTTCGGTGACGTTGAGGACCTTGCCACCGGGGCCGAGCACCCGGACATGCCAGTCGTCCTGCACGGTCAGGCTGACCAGTCGTCCGTCCTCGGCGTGGGTGCGGATCTCCAGCAGGGGCCGTGACTCCAGCTTGGCGCGGCCCACCACGACCCGCCGGGTGCGGCCGTCGGCGCCGACCGCCAGCAGGGTGCTGCCGGAGCCGACCTCGCTGAGGTAGCTGGTGCGGTTGTCGGGGCCCAGCGTGTACGAGTGCAGGGCGCCGGCGTTGACCCGGAACGGCCTGGTCGGCATGTACGGCAGGGGGTGGGTCTCGCTGCAGCAGAGCACGAACCCGGAGGAGTAGGAGCCGACGAGGATGCCCTCGTCCTCCTCGAAGTGCGAGCAGGTGTCCACGCAGACCCGGTCGCCGAGGCCGACGTGCCGGATGCTCTCCACGGTCAGCGTCGACAGCTCCAGCTGCGGGGTGGACGCCTGGAGCAGCCGGGCCAGCGCGAACACCTCGTCGGCGGAGCGCGGCGCGTAGAGGATGCCGTCGGAGCCGCGTTCGAGGACGTCGAAGACGATGGCGGCCTCTTCCAGGTCGCCGACCACGGTCACCAGCTTGCCCTCGGCGGACTCGGCCGCCGCGAGCACGATCTCCAGCGGGATCTTCGTGGGGTCGGCGAAGTGGATCACGGTGTACGGCAGGGCCATCGCGCCCGCGCAGGACAGCCGCAGGGTGCGGTCGTCGCGGACGTCGATGAATCCGGCGACGGGAGCGCCGGACGCGCCGGCCGCGGCACGGTGGGCCGCGGCGAGGGTGTCCAGCTCGTCCTGGGTGGTGAACTTCCGCAGCAGGACGTCTATCCCGGTGTCCGCGTCGGACGCGGACGAGGTGGCCCCAGGCGCGGTGGTTCCGGACGCGGTGGTCCCGGACGACTTGCTCCCGGCGACCTTCATGTCCTTGCCGCCCTTGTCGGCGGCCTTGTCGGCGGCCTTGTCGCCCGGCTTCCGCACGGCGGCCGGGGCGCCCTCCGCCGCGGCCAGGACCCGGGTGACGGTGGGGGGCAGCGTGGCGAGCAACTCGGCGTCCGAGGAGACCACTCCGGCCATCCGGGCGTGGACGGCCGCGTCCACCACCGCCTGGAGCTGGGGACGGGGGACTTCACGGAGATCGATCCACGCGAATCTCATGCGACACCTGCCACGATCGTCGAGTAGTGGGTGGGATGGGAATCAGGCATGCTCATGCCGCCCGGCGGCCCCGTCCGCGCGTGTACGACGGCGGCCAGCCGGGACACCAGGGCGGTGGGGGAGGGGGAGGAGAAGACACGTCGGCCGACCGCGAGTCCACGGCAGCCGGCGGCCATCAGGGCGGTGCCGTACGCGATCAGATCGGAGCCGTCCGGGGGGCCGCCGGCCGCGAGGACGGGGATGGGGCTGTGGGCCACCACCTCGGCCATCCGGTCGAGCGGCAGGGCGACGGACGTCTTCACCATGTCGGCCCCCAGGTCGGCGGCCACATTGACGATGTGCGCGAGGAGGGCGGGGTCGTGCGGGTTGTCGATCCGGGGCCCGCGCGGATAGACCATGGCGATCAGTGGCATGCCCCAGGTGTCGCAGGAACGCGCCACCGCTCCCAGGTCGGCCAGCTGCCGTCCCTCGGTGTCGGAGCCGACATTCACATGGACGCTGACCGCGTCCGCGCCGAGGGCCACCGCCTCCTCGACATCGCCGACCAGCACCTTCGCGTCGACATCGGCGGAACACGCCGTACTGGCACTCAGATGCACCACCAGCGCGCAGCTCTTGAGGATGTCCGACGAAAGATTTCGAGCCCGCCCTTTATGGACGATGATTCCATCGGCCCCGCCGGCCACCAGTGCGCGCAACAGATCTTCCCATTGCCCCGGAGGGGCGACCGGGCCGTCGGAAACGCTGTGGTCGAGCGGTATGAGCAAGTGTCGATCGTCGCCGACGAGGGAAAGTCTTCTGAGACGTAATGGCTTGCCAGTTTTCAGCATGGGTGTAGAGCCTTTCTCCATGTCCGAAAAACGATGGTCGTAGAACTTTAAAGTTCTGCCCGCGTCAGCATTTCGTGCGTGATCGACCATTGGCAAGGCGTGACGGTCGGCAAATTTTTATGTGGATGTTTGTATGAGTATTGACAGGGAATCGACAGTAGTTCCTGGGTTGACGCCTACGCCGAGTGGTGTTCGTGCGTTGTTATGCGGCAAGTGGTGAGCTGGTAGGTGTCGTACGCTCTGGGTGGTTTTGGCTGAATAAAAGGGTGCTCATTCTTCCGCTGGGTATTCCCGCAGGGCTCCGGCTTGCTTGTGGAAATCGATTTTCCCGACTTAGGGTGACAGTCGCACTCCGGTTCGTGTTACATGCGTGGCCGTCCCCCCATGGGCCCGGACCATTCGTGTCCGGGCGTACCGGAAGTGAGCCCCCCATGCCCGAATCCCCCGCAAAGACCGTCACCGAGGCCGGGGGCGGCGGACCGGTGGCCTTACCGCCCGAGTCGCAGAGGTCCACGGCGCCGAGGATCGCCGTCGCGAGCCTCATCGGCACCACGATCGAGTACTACGACTTCGCCGTGTACGG
>NZ_LIQX01000900.1:0-516 GCF_001418475.1 Streptomyces ossamyceticus
CGGCCGGCGACCCGGAGGCGGCGCGTCGGGCCGCGATCGAGGCGAGAGCGGTCACCGACCCCTCGGAAGGGCAGCGGGCCCTGGAGCCCGGCGGTGACGTCCGGGCGGCACGGGCGGGCGCCATCGCGGCGTACCGGGCGGGTGCCCGCGCGGCGGCCCGCGTCCAGGACGACCGGCGCGGCGGCCCCGGCAGCGGGCTGCCCGCCCAGCGCCCGGCGCCCGGCGCGGCCCACGACGGCACGGCGCCCCCGGCCACCGGCCGCGAGGACGGCCTCGCCCCCGGACTGGCGACGAGCCCCGTACCTCCCGGCCAGATCGCCGACCCGTACGGCGTGAGCGCGGGCCGCGGCACGACGACCGCCTGGCACGGCGCACAGCCCCGCGGGGGGATGCCCGCGCCCGGCACCGACGGACGGAACCACCCGGCTCCGCGCGACGCACGCCCCGACGGCGCTGCGACGAGCGACGTGCCGGTGCCCGCCGGAACCACGGACGCCACGCCCTGGGACCGTGCCG
>NZ_LIQX01000900.1:531-1009 GCF_001418475.1 Streptomyces ossamyceticus
GACCTGTGGGCGCTGGGCGCGCTGCTGTTCCGCGCGGTGCAGGGGCACGCCCCGTACCCGGAGGAGAACACCGCCGAACTGGTCGAGATGGTGTGTTCGGAACCGCCCGCCTTCGCCGAGGAGTGCGGNNNNCTGGCCGCGGCGGTCGCGTACGCCATGGTGTTCATGCCGAAGGCTGAGCCGACCAGCGACGGCGTGAGCAACGGCGGCCGGAGCGACGCGGCCGGGCAGCCGAGTGCCGCGCCGGAGGCCAGCAGCCAGTCCCGACCCGACAAGAACTCCAGTTCGCCCGACGGGGGCGAGGACGGGGAAGGGCAGGCGAGCCCGTCGGAGTCGTCCGGTTCGGAGTCGACCCAGACCGGCGGACCCGAAGTCGCCCAGGGCTTCACCCTCCGCAAGGACGCCGAGGGCTTCCAGGTCGCCGTCGCCACCGGCTGGGACCGCAGCCCCAAGAACGGCCGCGGCCAGGTCGTCTACT
>NZ_LIQX01000901.1 GCF_001418475.1 Streptomyces ossamyceticus
GGCAGCCTCGCGTGGGGTCGGAAGCCCGGGTCGGGCGGCAGCCTCGCGTGGGGTCGGAACTTCGGAACCGGCGGCGGCCACCCGCGAGGTCGGAACCTTTGGCCGGGCGGCAGCCTCGCACGTGGCCGGGACCCCGAGTGTCGCCGGAGCCCCAGGTGGGCCCGAACCCACAGGTGTGCCCCGAGCCGATGGGCGGCACGGAGCCGAAGGTGGACCGGGAGCCGAAGGTGGACCGGGAGCCGCAGGGGTGCCCCGAGCCCCTGGTGAGCCGTGGTCCGGCCCGGCTGTCGTCCTACTCCGCAGGCGCGAAGGTGTCCGTGGCCGCCGTGCTGCTCTGTGTCGCCGCCTCGGCTGCCTCCGCCGGGCTGCATGGGGCGGATCTGCGGCGTGGACCGGTTCCACGGCTGGCCGAGCGGTACGCGCCGGTCACCGCTGAGGTCGAGCTGACGTCCGATCCCCGGCTCACCCGCCCGCGGATCAACGGCAATCACGCCACCCCGACGGCCGTGCTCCTCCAGGCCGAGGTCCGGAGGGTGAAAGGCCCGGACGGGGCGGTCGTGGACACGCGGACGCCGGTGCTGGTGATCGTCGACATGGCACGGAGGTCGTCTGCGGGAGAAAGGGGCCGTTCGCCGTGGCTCACGCTGCTGCCGTCGACGCGGGTGCGGGTGGCCGCGCAGGCCGTGCCGGCCCTGGCCGGGGGAGACAAGGTCGCGGCGGTGCTGCGGGTGCGAGGGGGCAGGCCCCCTGAGGTGGTGGAGGAGGCGAGCGCGCCACAGCGGTTCGCGGGGCGGTTGCGGGAAGGGCTGCGTGAGGCGACGGACGGGCTGGACGGGGATGCGCGGGCGTTGTTGCCGGGGTTCGTCGTGGGGGACACCTCGCGGGTCCCGGCCGAGTTGGACGAGGCGTTCAAGGCGACCGACCTCACTCACCTCCTGGCGGTAAGCGGCGCCAACTTCACGATCCTGCTGGCCCTGTTCATCGGCCCACCAGGGCTCGCCCAGCGGGCGGAGCGGCGGGGACTCGCGCCCCGGCTGGGGATCCCGCTGCGGGCGACCGCGCTGGTCGGCGGTGCGCTGACGCTCGGCTTCGTGATCGTGTGCCGGTCGGAGCCGAGCGTGGTGCGGGCGGCGGCCTGCGGGTCGATCGCGTTGCTGGCCATCGTGACGGGACGCCGTAGATCGCTCGTGCCCGCGCTGGCGACGGCCGTGCTGCTGCTGGTGCTGTACGACCCGTGGCTCGCCCGGAGTTACGGCTTCCTGCTGTCCGTCCTGGCGACCGGGGCGCTGCTCCTGCTCGCCCCGCGGTGGAGCGCGGCGCTCCAGCGGCGTCGGGTGCCGCCCCGCCCGGCCGAGGCGCTGGCGGCGGCGGGGGCCGCACAGGCGGTGTGCGCGCCGGTCGTGGTGGTGCTGTCGGCGAAGGTCAGCCTGGTGGCGGTGCCGTGCAATCTGCTGGCGGAGGTCGCCGTGGCGCCGGCGACGGTGCTGGGGTTCGCCACGCTGGCGGCGGCGCCGGTCGCGATGCCCGTCGCCGAGTGCATCGCCTGGTGCGCGAGTTGGCCCGCAGGGTGGATCGCGGACATCGCGCGCACGGGGGCGTCCCTGCCGGGGGCGGGGATGGACTGGCCGGGCAGCTGGACCGGCGCGGCACTACTGGCCCTCGTCACGGTGGTGGCGGTGTTCGTCGGGCGGCGCATGGTGGGCCGCCCGTGGCTGGTGGCGGCCTGCCTGGTGGTGTTCCTGCTGGCCGTGGTGCAGCCGCCGCCCCTGACCAGGGTGATCACGGGATGGCCGCCGCCCGGTTGGCGGTTCGTGATGTGCTCGGACTTCCCTGTTTGATCTACGTGTTGAAGCTGATCGAAGAGGGGCTGAGCGGTGGCAGGTTGGCAGGTTTACTGGGTTCCGAGGCGGCCGGTCGCGGTGCCGGATGGGGTGCCCGTGCTGGCGGGGTTCGGTGACCTCGCCGAGCGGGAGGAGCGGGTGGGGATCCACCCGGGGGACCCCATTCTGCTGTCTCCGGATTACCGGATCGACGAGTTGCTGTGCCTGTACCTGTGCCGTTCGTCGTTTGTTCGTCTGATGGATTCGACGAAGGAGGACTACACCGAGGACTACTGTCTTCTCTTCGACTTCTTATGGCTGCGGGGGAAGAGCTGGATTGAAGCGACCGCAGATGACCTGTGGGACTTCGAGGACTGGAGAACACGGTCACCGCGCAATCCCCAGAAGGTCGGCGGAGCACGCTGGAATCGCGGGCTTGCGGCTTTCGCGAAGCTTTATTCGTGGGCGACCAAGTCGGAATGGATAGCTGTCAATCCGGTCGAGATGCGGCAGACGGTCGGTCGTTATGGAGAGGCGATCGAGGTGCCGGCGGGCAGGTCGAAGAACGCCAAGTCCAGCAACGTGCACTGGCTGACCCCGCGGGCTTTTCGCCAGTGGGTGGAGGTGGGCCTGCGCGGTTACGGCGCCGATGGCGTCCCGGAGCCCGGCTGGGCGGGGCGGATGGAGGACCGCAATGTGGCCTTCGCCGAGCTGCTGTTCTCCTCCGGTGCACGGCTGACGGAGGGCGGATCGTTGCTGACGATCGAGGTCCCGCGTTCGGCCTTGCGGGCCCGTCGCTACTACTCGGGTCGGCTGGCGAAGGCGGTCACGAAGTCGAAGCGGCCGAGGACGTACTACGTCGCCGCGCCGGTGGTCGGCCTGATCGAAGGCTATTCGGAGTCGATGCGGGCGGCAGCGGTACGCCGCGCGCAGGCCAAGGGCCGGTACGACAGCCTGCCTGAGCGGAAGCTGGTCACCAGGATCACGGGGCGGCGGAAGAAGGTGCTGCACTGGGTCGACCAGGACGGTGTCATCGGTGAGACCGCGCTGAACGACGCCACGGTCGAGGAGCGGATGACGCTGTTCACCGAGGGGCCCGCGGGTCCGGAGCCGTTGTGGCTGTGGCTGAACGAGTCCGGGCTGCCCTTCCACCCGGAGTCCTGGGAGAACGTCTTCCGGGGTGCCTCGAAGCGGTGCGAGAAGGTCCTGGCGGGAGTCGTGAGCGAACCGCCGTTCTGCACGCCCCACATGTGCCGGCACTCGATGGCTCTCTACATGCTCGTCGTGCTGCATCACATCGTTGACCTGCGGATGGGGCTGACCCCGGAGGAACGACGCGACTTCCGCCTGCTCTACGGGGACCCGTGGCGGATGGTGCAGGACCTGTTGGGTCACGCCGAGTTGGAGACGACCCGCGAAATTTACCTCGCTCCGGTGTCTGACCTGCAGCTTCGCTCCTTGCTCGCCGAACCGGTCGAGGTGGAGGAAGGCGACGGCGTCACGGTGACGCAGAAGCGGGTGACTGACCTGCTGACCCGGCTTGCCCAGGAGAGCGAGGGCATCCAGGACCTGGAGGAGAAGCTGGTGGTGCGGCAGTGAGCCGACGCGGGCGCAAGGCCACCCTGCCCGACGAGCCCCACCACCGTCCGGCCGTCCTGGCCGAGGACGGCCTGCGGGTCCGCCACCTGGACAAGGCAGGCATCGTCCGTGACTACGACTTTGCGACGCTGTCCGCGCCGCCGGCCATGCTCCGGTCCTTGGCCGTGCTGTTCGCCGCCCGGTGCGCCCCCGGCGGGGGCTGGGACTCCACCGACAGCAGCTTCGGCACTTGGCGTGTGCTCACCGCGTTCGCAGACTTCCTCTCCAAGCAGGAGCGTCCGCCGCAGGACATCGGCGAGATCACCGCGGCCTTGTGGAAGTCCTGGCGGGTGAGCCGGCCGGACACCGCCACCGGATACAGGGAGATCAAGTCGACGGCGAACTTCCTGCAGCAGGACGTACGGCTTCCGCAGCCGGTCCGGAAGGCGATGGCCAAGCGGATCGCCCGGGTGAAACCGAAGGAGAAGGCATACCAGCCGCAGGAGTACACCGAGGTCCGTGTCACGGCGAGGCGGATGTTCCGGGCCGCGCTGCTGCGGGTCCGGGAGAACACCGGGCACCTCGACGCATGGCGCAAGGGCGCCTTCGAGTTCGGCAGCCGGGAGTGGCTGATCGGTGAGGCCCTGGACACCCTGGCCTCGACCGGCCATGTTCCCCGCTACCAGCAGGCCAGCACCGGCAAGATGGTGGTGGTCAACCGCTACCGACGGGCCCTGGGCGGCGCCAAGCCGCTGCTGACCTGGCAGCGGCTCTACCTGACCCGCACCGAGATCACCGCGCTGGCGGTGCTCCTGGTGACCGAGCAGGGGCTGAACGCCACCGTGGTCGCACGGATGCCAGCCCCGCGGGCGACGCCGAACTCCGGGGAGAACGGCGGGTTCCCCATCTACAGGCTTGAGCTGGAGAAACGCCGCCGCAACAGCGGCCACCACCATGAGACGCGCAACCTCACCGACTTCGGGGCCGACTCTCCGGGCCGACTGATCACCGAGGCCCTGGAGGCCACCGCACCGGCCCGGGAGTTCGTCACCGCCGCCGGGTCCGACCTGGACCGTCTGCTCATCTGGCGCGAGGGTCATGCCAACAACGGGCGCGTGGACCAGGACACTCCCCGGGTGGGGCCGTTCGGCCTCGGGCTGGCCGATGCCGCCGGCACCGACTGGGCCCGCCAGACGGAGCTCGCCGGGTCGCCGATGCGCCGCATGCGCAAGACGGTCAACGTCGTGCACCGCCGTGAACCGGGACAGAACAGTCAGGACACCTTCGACCGTGTCTACGCCCTGACCGAACCGCAGGTCCAGCAAGGGGCCGTCCCGGTGATCGCGGCCGGCGCGAACGCGGCGGTCGATGCCGCCCGCCGGACGGTCTTCCTCGCCAAGCTCGGTGACACCCCGGAAGGTGACGGGCAGGAGACCGCGACCACCGACTGCGACGACTACGAGAACAGCCCGTTCACCCCGCCGGGCACCGGCTGCGGCGCCTCGTTCCTGCTCTGCACCGCCTGCCCGAACGCCCGCGTTCATCCCGGCCACCATCCCCGCCTGGCCTATCTGCACCTCGCCCTGGAAAGTCTGCACAGCATCCTCGAGCCGGAGCTCTGGGACGCCGAGTGGAGCGATGCCCATGCCCGGCTGGAAGACCTCCAGCGCCGCATCGGCGAGGCCGCCTGGAAGGCCAAGCTCGCCGAAGCCACCGCCGAGGATCGCGAGGTCATCGACCAACTCCTGAACGGACATTTCGACCTGTGACAACCGCGTACGCCGAGGCGCCGTTCATACCCGGCCCGGACACGCCCGCCATCGAACCAGCGCTGGTGGTGGCGAGCTACGTCGGCGCCGCCGCCCTCTACGGCGACCGTGTCTGGCCCCTGGCACCCCTCGTCGACAACCCGAGCGCGGCCCGGGAGAACGTCCTCTGGCACAAGTTCCCGCAGGCCATGCGGGAGGAGTTCCGCTACATCGCATGGCACATGGTCAACCGCGCACTGCCGGACACCTTCCGCATCGGCAAGGCGCCGTCCTGGCGAACCCGGCAGGGCGCCAGCGCGCTCTACCGGACCCTCCTGAACTGGCGGGCCTTCGCCCGCTGGCTCGGCAAACGCGGCATCACCACCCTGGCCGACTGCACCGAGGAGGTCTTCCACGACTACGGCCTCAGCCTGGCCCGGGCCCCGAAGGCCAACGGCTCGACGGTCGGCCATCAGCTGGTCGCGCTGACCCGGCTCTGGGCCTTCGACGAAGGCACCGCGCTCCCGAGAGGGATCGCCGAGCCGCCCTGGGTCAGCAAGGGCCGCGACGACTACCTGCCCGCCGCCACCGCCGTGACCGGCGAGAACAGCACCGAACCGCTGGACCCGGCCACCATGGGGCCCCTGCTCATCTGGGCCCTGCGGGTCATCGACGACTTCGCCGACGACATCCTCGCCGCCTGGGCCGAGAACCGCCGCATCACCGCTCAGGCCGGCCAGGCCGTGGGCACCCGGGAAACGCTGGTCGCCGTCAAGCGCTACCTACGTGGCCTGGCCGAGCACGGCCGCCCCGTTCCCGCGCACCACCTGCCCGGCGGCCCGCAGTTCGCCCGCACCTACATCTCCAGCCTCACCGGGGCCCCGACCAAACAGATCGACAACGTCCTGAGAACCAAGAAAATCCGAGCCCTGAAGCAGTACCTGGACAGCAACCCCGGCAGCTGCCCCATGTCCGTCCCGGTCACCGGGCGGGTCGAGGGCAAGCCCTGGAAACAGGCCCTGGACTTCACCGAGGCCGCGTCTCTTATGCGGCATCTGGGCACCGCCGCATTCATCGTCATGTCGTATTTGACTGGAATGAGACCCCAAGAAGTTCTCGGCCTGCGGACCGGCTGCTGCCCAGACCCGCACTCCGGACAGCACCTGAGCAACGGGCACACCTACAAGACGGCCACCGACGAGAACGGCAACCACCGATCCGAGGGCGAACTCC
>NZ_LIQX01000902.1 GCF_001418475.1 Streptomyces ossamyceticus
GGGCGCGGGCGGCGGCCGGGGCTACCGGGTCCGGTACGCCATCGCCGACGTCGCCGCGTTCGTCACGCCCGGCACCGCGCTCGACGTGGAGGCTCACCGCCGGGTGACGACCCTGTACTTCCCCGACGGCAAGGTCCCCCTCCACCCCGCCTGCCTCTCCGAGGGAGCCGCCAGTCTCCTCCCGGACCACACCCGCCCGGCGGTGCTGTGGACGCTGGACCTCGACGCGGACGGCCGTACCGAGAGCGTCGACGTGCGCCGCGCCCTCGTCCGCAGCCGCGCCAAGCTCGACTACGCGTCCGTGCAGAAGGAGATCGACGCGGGCACCGCCGAGGAACCCCTCGCCCTCCTGAAGGAGATCGGACACCTCCGGGAGCGCCTCGAAGTGGAACGCGGCGGCATCTCCCTCCACGTCCCCGAACAGGAGATCGTCGAACGGGACGACATCGGCGGCCCCGAAACACCGGGGACGCACGCACAGGACGACACCGGCGGCCACGAAGCCCCGGGGGCGTACGCACTCGAACTCGCCTACCGGGCGCCCCTCCCCGCCGACGCCTGGAACGCCCAGATCTCCCTGCTCACCGGTATGGCCGCAGCGGAGCTGATGCTCGGCGGCGGCACCGGGATCCTGCGTACGCTGCCCGCCGCCCCGGACGGCGCGGTCGGCCGACTCCGCCGGACCGCGACGGCGCTGCACATCGACTGGCCGCACCACGTCTCGTACGCGAGCCTGGTCCGCGCCCTCGACCCGCACGACCCCCGTCATGCCGCGTTCCTCCAGGAGTGCACGACCCTGCTGCGGGGCGCCCACTACACGGTGTTCCGCGACGGCGCCCTCCCCGACATCACCACGCACTCCGCCGTCGCCGCGCCCTACGCCCACTGCACGGCCCCGCTCCGCCGTCTCGTCGACCGCTACACCGCGGAACTCTGCCTCGCCGCGGTCGCCGGTACCCCGGCCCCCGAATGGGTCCTGGCCGCCCTCGACACCCTCCCGGACGAGATGGCCGGCGGCAGCCGCCTGGCGGGCCGCGTGGAGCGCGAGTGCGTGGACCTCGTGGAGGCCGCACTGCTCAGGGACAGGGTCGGCGAGGTCTTCGACGGCTGGGTGGTGGACGTGGAGGAGGAGCGGTCCGTGAAGGGCGGACCGGCCCGGGGAATCGTCCAGTTGGAGTCCCCGGCGGTCATCGGCCGCGTCGACGGCCGGAACGGCCAGCCGCTCCCGCTGGGGGAACGGCTGCGCGTACGGCTCACGCAGGCCGAGCCGGGTGTGGCGAAGATCCGCTTCGTACCGGCGTGAAGTCCCCCTGCGCCCGGCGGAGTCGGTCGATCTCGCCCACGAGCCGATCGGCGTCGTCCGCGTGGAACCGTACGAGCCGGACCGCCCTGGGTCGCCCGAAGAACGTCAAGTACTGCGCTTCCTCGGAAAGTTCGAGGGTGACGGTGGTCTGCGAACCGGCCTCCAGACTCAGCTCACCGTCCTTCTTCTCGTGCGTCAGGCACAGTTCGCGGCGGACCGAGGAGACGGTCGTGAGCGGGACGAGGAGGTCCACGGTGGCGAAGCGGCGCAGCCGCAGGGTGGTGTCGGTGAGGACGTGCGGGCGGGTGACCGAGGCGGCGTGCAGTCCGGCGACGATCAGGATCGTGTAGAGGTCGAGGACGAGGAGGACCCGGTGCGCCGACGGATGGTCCTTCAGCAGCACGGACATGGTGACCGTCTCGACGACGCACACGAACCCGAAGCCGAGCATCATCGGGCCCTGCCCGCGCGTGTACCCGAAGGCCCGCCCCTCGCCGACCCCGTGCGGCCGCCGGACCATCCAGCGGAACAGGCCGGCCAGCAGCAGGAGTTCGTGCCGGACGAGGGCACGGCCGACCCGGTGGGCACCCCCGATCAACACGGCGGGCGTCTTCCGCGTCCTGGGTGCCCTCGGCGTCCCTGTCGCGCCCGGTGTCCTCGGCGTCCCCGGTGTCCCTGTCGTCCCCGGTGGGTTCATCGGCGGTCCTCCATGAGTATCCGGAACGTGCGGCGGACGGCCTCCGCCTGGGCTGGAGCGAAGTCGGCGAAGAAGGCCCGCAGAAAGGCGCGGTTACCGCCGCCGCGCACGTCGGGGCCGCCGGTGCCGGTGCCGGTGCCGGTGCCGGTGCTGGTGCTGGTGCCAGTGCCGAGCCCGAGGTCGAGGTCGGCCGGGATGAGCTCGGCGGGGATGAGGCCGGCGAGGAGCCGGGCCGCCTCGTCGACACGAGGGTCGTCGAGGTCGGCGTCGACGAGGTCGTCGAGCAGCGCGTACGCCGCGTGCGCCCGCTCCACCGCGCCGGGCGACGCCATCATGGCCTCCAGCCCGGCCAGCAACTCGGCACGGGCCTCCGGGGGCGCGGTCGTCTCCAGGAGCGCGAACACCTCCCGGTCCTTGGCCGCCATGGGGGACTCGGGCGGCACGGGCCCGAACTTCCCGAAGAGGGCGGCGAGTTCGGGTGAGACGGGCCCTTCGGCGGGCAGCAGCCCGCGCCGCGCGTCCTCCCTCAGGACCCGCAGCCGGGCGCGCCGCTCCCGGATCGCCGACTCCTGCCGCGCGAGGTCCTCGTCCAGCTCGCCGAGCACCTCGACGAGCTCACGCCCCGCGTCGTCGGCCAGCACGTCACGTACCTCGGCGAGCCCGAGCCCCAGCTCCGTCAGCCGCCGGATCCGCGCGAGCACGACCGCGTGCCGCAGGGTGTAGTCCCGATACCCGTTCGCCCGCCGCTCCGGCTCCGGCAGCAGCCCCAGGTGGTGATAGTGCCGCACCGCCCGAGTGGTCACCCCGACGGTCGCGGCCAGCTCTCCGATCCGCATGGGACCAGTAGAAACGTTGACGTTGCGGCAAGGTCAAGGTGGCGGCCACGTGGCCCCGCTG
>NZ_LIQX01000903.1 GCF_001418475.1 Streptomyces ossamyceticus
ATGCCGAGGGTGACGATGAACGGCGGCAGCGGGATCTTCTGCACCAACAGGCCGTTGAGCAGCCCGAAACCGCCGCAGACGACCAGGCCCAGCGCGATCGCCACCAGCGGCGGGACGGAGCCCTCGGCCGCCATCTTGGCGATCACGATGCTGCCGAACGCCATCACCGCACCGCACGACAGGTCGATCCCGGCCGTCAGGATGATCAGGGTCTGCCCGATGGCGAGGGTGCCCACGACCATGACCTGCTGCACGATCAGCGAGAAGTTGCCGCCGGTGAGGAACTGGTCGGTCGAGAACGAGAAGAAGGCGCAGGCCAGGAGGAGGGCGGCCAGGGGGCCGGTGGTCGGTGCCGTGAGCAGTCTGCGGACCGTGGTCGGCGCTTTGAGCTCCGAGTACGGCGATGTCGTCGCTGTCATGCGAAGTCCTTGTCGGAAGACAGAAGTCCTGGTCGGAGGACGNNGGGGAGAAGCTCCCGCCACCGGGGCGAGGGGGCGGCCGTCCCCGGTCAGGGAGGGGGCGGCCGCCCCGCTGAGGGCGGTGGCGGGGTCGTACGGTCCCGGGGGTGGGGCTCAGCCCCAGCAGTTCTCCAGGCCGTAGCCGGTGTCCTTCGACGCGACCCCGTCCTGCGCCTTGTCGGTGATCAGCGTGACGCCGGTGTCGGTGTAACCGGACGCCTTCTTGCCGTCCTTGGCGAACGTCACGACGGCCTTCACGCCCTCGGCGGCCATCTTCAGCGGGTACTGCTGCGACGTCGCGGCGATCTTGCCGTCCTTGACCGCCTGGGTGCCGGTGCAGCCGCCGTCGACGGAGACGATCAGCACGTCCTTCTCACGGCCCTTGGCCTTCAGCGCGGTGTAGGCGCCGAGGGCGGCCGGCTCGTTGATGGTGTAGACGACGTTGATGTCGGGGGCCTTCTGCAGGCAGTTCTCCATCGCGGTCTGGCCCTTGGCCTGGTCGCCGCCCGTGTCCTGGGCGCAGACGACGTCCTTGTCCGAGGCGCCGAAGCCCTTCAGGAAACCGTCGTGCCGCTGGACGCCGACCGAGACGCCCGGCGCCAGGTCGAGGGTGGCTATCTTCGCCTTCTTGCCCTTCATCGCGGCCTTGGCGTACTCGCCGATCAGCTCACCGGCCTTGAGGTTGTCGGTGGCGAAGAGGGCGTCTACGGCCTTCTCCGGGTCGGTCGGGGTGTCCAGCGCGATGACCAGGACGCCCTTGGCGCGGGCCTTCTCGATCGCGGGGACGATCGCCTTGGAGTCGCTCGGGGTGATCAGGATGCCCTTCACGCCGGCGGCGACCATGTTCTCCAGAGCGGTGACCTGCCCGGCGTTGTCCCCGTCGAACTTGCCTGCCGCGGTGGACAGTTCGGCGCCGTTCTCCTTGGCGGCCTTCTCCGCGCCCTCCTTCATCTTCACGAAGAACGGGTTGGTGTCGGTCTTGGTGATCAGGCCGACCTTGACGGTTCCGGAGCCGGAGCCGGAGCCGCAGGCCGTCAGCGTGAGGGCCGCGACGCCCGTGACCGCGGCCGCCCTGAGGAGGGAGGAGGACAGACGAGTGGTGCGAGACATGATCGACTCCTGTGGGATAGCGAGCGGCACGGGGCTGGGTGATCGGAACATGCCGCCCCGGGTGTCATCGTTGACTTATGTCATCGTTGACACTGCATGGCGAGGATGATGGACTCCGGATCCGGGCAACGTCAATGCCTTCCACCCGTCACAAATCGGCAACGTCCGAAGCCGTCGTCTCCGTACGGCCGGTGAGCCCCCTGCCGCCGCGCCGGCCGTTTCGCCCGGTCCTTCCGAGCCTTCTTCGAGAGAGAGCAGCCCATGAGCCCGAGTCGGATCACTGTGCTGGGAGAGTGCGTCGCGGACGCCTTCACCGAGCCGG
>NZ_LIQX01000904.1:0-339 GCF_001418475.1 Streptomyces ossamyceticus
GGGCGAAAGGCTGAACGGCGTCCGCCGTCGGGTGCGCCGTCAGACGTGGCTGCCGTCCTCGGAGCGGCGGCGCGACCAGCGCCACGCGACGCCCAGGGTGCCCGCGACGAGCGCGGCGCCGAGACCGATCTCCCCCAGGTCCAGGCCGGCGACGCTGCCGATCCCGGCGTGGGCACCGTGCGAGGGGTGGTGGCTCGGGCGCGCGGCGGCGATGGTGAGGTCCGCCTGGCCGCTCTCGTTGCCGCACTGGAACGAGACCTCGTACACCGCTCCGTGCCTGGCGTCCCAGTCGACGGTGGCCCTCGCCGACGAGTGCCCCCTCGGGATGGTGACCGTGTC
>NZ_LIQX01000904.1:359-1016 GCF_001418475.1 Streptomyces ossamyceticus
CCGCGTGCGCGGCGGGAGCGGTGAGGGAAAGGGCGGTCACGCCCAGCAGAACGGCCGAAGCGACGCGTATCGCGCGCATGATGAGCCTCCGGGGTCCCGAGGAGCCTGCTGCGGACCTTTTCCGCCTGCGCCTGACATGCACCTCGATGAGCGAAACGCTAGGAAGGCGCGCCCGGAGCCGCGATCGCAGTCGCGCGAATGGGGCAATCGTGTGCTCCGCACAGGGGACGTCGGGCGACATCCGCGCGCCCGTCCCCCGGCCGCGGGGGTCCTCCCGGTCTGCCGTCAGGCCTTGATGCCGGGGAAGAGGGTCATGAAGGGCTCGGCCGTGGCGGTCAGCCCGCGGCCGTAGGGCGAGTCGAAGTCCCAGACGAGGAACAACAGGAAGGCGATGAGCGCGGAGAACAGGCCGGCGAGGATCAGCTCGCGTGGCGTCCGCCGGATCTGGAGGGCGAAGACCATGCCGACGGTCACGACGGCCCCGGTGATCAGCCCGAACCACACCACCCCCGGCATCGTCTCGCCCGTGGAGTCCGCGCGGGAGTTGCGTGCCGCGTCGGCCGCAGCCATCTGGTCGAGCAGCGGCTGGTACGCCTGCGCCTCGAAGTCGTTCGCCGGCTCGTAGTCGGTGACGTCCCGGCGGACGGTGTCGAGCAG
>NZ_LIQX01000905.1:0-1509 GCF_001418475.1 Streptomyces ossamyceticus
CGACGAGGGTGGTGGGGGTGGTGGCCGCCGGGGATTTCACGGCGAGGACCGCGGCGAACGACAGCAGATGGGCCAGAAGTTCACCGGCGAGTGGAACCGTTCGCCCCAGGTTGAACAGCAGGCCCCCCAGCGGCGGTCCGGCGATGGTGGCTCCGTACTGACGTGCCTCGTTGTGTGCGAGGGCCCGGGGCAGGTGCTCGGCGGGGACCACGTGCCGTAGCAGCGCTGTCTCCGCGGGCTCGAAGAACACCCCGCAGACACCACTGACCACCGCCACGCCCAGCAGCATCCGCCAGTCGAGGAAGCCGAGCAGCGAACCGGTGACCGTGGTGGCGACGAGCACGGCTCGCACCAGATCGCAGACGAGCATCGTGCGCCGCCGGTATCGCCGCGGACCCGATCAGACCGGCGTGTACGGCCGAGCCGGTCAGGTGGAGTGCCAACAGGGGATAGGCGACCGAGGCGACCTGGGCGCCCAGCGTCGAGGACAGGGTGGCGCTCCAGAGCAGGACGAAGTCACGGTTGCGGCGCAGTGGCTCACTCACGATCCGGATTATGTACAGAATATAAAGAACGTACAACTCCGTTTGGTGACTCAGGAGCTCGGGGGCAGGGAGCTCGTAGGCATCGAGGGGACGTCGAGGGGACGTCGAGGGGGCCCGGAGGACGCGTGACGCGGGACCGCTAATTGGGGGCTGGGCCCCCATGTGTCGCCCCCCGCTCCCGCCCAGGATGGTTGAGGGCTGGACCAGCCCAGGTTCATCAGGGGGAACAGGAGGAGCATTGAAGATCTCCATGCGCAACGCGATGCAGGCCGGTGTCACGGCCCTGGCGCTCGGCGCGGCCACGGTGCTGTCGACGGGGCAGGCCCATGCCGCGACCGGTGTACGGGTGGACTCGGTCCGCATCCACGTCAACGCCGTGGCCGGAAAGGCGAACGACCTCTCCATCACCCGGTCCGGCAGCACCGTGACCATCAGCGACGGCGGNNCACCCTCACGCTCGACATGGGGGACCTCGGCGACATCGTCCTCGTGACCGGCAGTATCCCCGCCGACATCAGCGGGGGCTCGGGCGACGACATCATCACGATGGACTACAGGGCCACCGCGAGGACCTTCCTCAACGGTCAGGCCGGACACGACACCATCTTCGGCGGGGCCGGGGTCGACAACATCACCGGTGGCGCCGGGGACGACGTCATGTTCGGCCGGGACGGCGACGACCGCCTGGACGCCGGTGACTTCTCGGCAGGCAACGACCGCTCCTTCGGGGACGCCGGCACGGACACGTGCACGGGGGACGTCAACGACCTCAAGGACAGCTGCGAACGCTGAGGACTGCGGGCCGTCACGCGGTCGCCCGCGCGTCGTGCGCGGCGCGGTCGCGGTACGAGGGCTTAAGGGCGCAAGGGCTCAAGGGTCGGCCGGCGACGGGTGTGGCTCGTCGCCGGCTCGCGTCGACGCTCTCGACGTCACGGCCGCGAGCCGTCCGGGACCACCGCCACCG
>NZ_LIQX01000905.1:1530-1834 GCF_001418475.1 Streptomyces ossamyceticus
CGTGGTGGGCCAGCGCCTGGACGGGCGACAGAAGGACGACGTCCTCGAGCACCGGAACGTCCGGATACCGTTCGCGCCACGGACGCAGCGCGTCGGCCAGGACCTGCACCTCGTGGTCCTCCCACGTCGCGCGGTCCCTCTCCGGTACGGCGAACGGCCACTCGGCGGCGCTCGCGGGAAGCGCCCAGGCGTGCACGGCACGGAGACGCACCGCTCGCGCCCGGGCACAGTCGAAGGCGAAATCGACCGCGCTGCCGACAGGGTCCCGCGCGTCGATACCGAGGACGACCTCTCCGGACCGGCG
>NZ_LIQX01000906.1 GCF_001418475.1 Streptomyces ossamyceticus
GTCGTCAGCCGCGTACTTGGGGCGTCTCTGAGAAGTCGTCGGCGTGAACGGCTAGCATCCGGCGGTAATCAGTCGGCCGGTTGCGGGGGCTCGTCGGCTGTCTCGGATGGTCGGTCGACGGGATGGGGTTGGTGTCGTGACGGACGCGGAGGAGGGGCCTCGGGTCGCCGTCGCCGTGGTGACGATGGGGAACAGGCCCACCGAGGTGGACGCGCTGCTCGCGTCCGTGGCCAAGCAGGACCTGGCGCCCGCACGCATCGTCATCGTGGGCAACGGGTGCCCGCTGCCGGAGTTCGCCGAGCGGCTCGGCCTCCCCGGCGAGGTCACGCCGATCGAGGTGGACGAGAACCTCGGCTGCCCCGGCGGCCGCAACGTGGCCATCGAGCGGCTGCGCGCGTTCGGGGACGTCGACATCGTCGTCGAACTGGACGACGACGGACTGCTCGTCGACGCCGACGTCCTGCGCCGAGTCCGGGACCTGTACGTCGCCGAACCCCGCCTCGGCATCGTCGGTTTCCGTATCGCCGACGAGACCGGTGAGACCCAGCGGCGGCACGTGCCGAGGGTCGGGGCCAAGGACCCCCTGCGGGGCGGCCCCGTCACCGGCTTCCTCGGCGGCGGACACGCCCTCTCCATGGCCATGCTCCGCGAGACGGGCGACTGGGCCGCCGAGTTCTTCTTCGCGCACGAGGAGACGGACCTGGCGTGGCGGGCGATCGACGCCGGCTGGACCGTGCTCTACGCCCCCGAACTGCTCCTCCAGCACCCGAAGACGTCGCCCGCCCGGCACGCCATCTACTACCGGGTCAACGCCCGCAACCGTGTCTGGCTGGCCCGCCGCCGGCTCCCGCTGCTCCTCATCCCCGTCCATCTGGGGGTGTGGGTGCTCATCACCCTGCTGCGGACCCGTTCCGGGGGTGGACTGCGGGCGTGGTTCGGCGGGTTCATGGAGGGCTGGCGCGAGTCGGGCGGCGAGCGCCGCCCCATGCGCTGGCGCACCGTGTGGCGCCTCACCCGGCTGGGCCGCCCGCCCATCCTGTAGCCCCGGTCGGCGGTGCGGCCATCCCCCAGCGCGCGTACCCACACGAATGCCCCGGTCGTTCACCTCCACCGACCGGGGCACCGCGCGTTTCCGGATCCGGCAGCGGCGGCGGCGCTCCCCCGAGCTACGCGTCGTCCGCGTGCGCCGTCGGCGCCGGATCCGATGAAGTGATCACATCAGGTCCCGCCAACGGATCGCTAACATGTGCCCAACGGTCCTACCGGGACCGCACGGAAGCCGTGGGAGAGTCGGCGCGGGCCGACACGAGTCGCCGGGGGGCGCGGTCCGGTACGACGGCACGGGAAGGCAGCGGACGGACGCTATGCGGGACGGGCTGCGGTTCGGACTGCTGGGTCCGCCGGTGCTGTACGACGCCTCCGACACACCCGACGGCGACACCACCCTCGCCCCCGACTCAGGCCCCCAGC
>NZ_LIQX01000907.1 GCF_001418475.1 Streptomyces ossamyceticus
GCCCGCTGACCGGCACCGCGCGCCGAAAAGCCCTGGCCCCGTGGGCGCCGGGCGCCCCATACTCCTGCGGGCGGACAGGGGGAGGGGCCCGTGGAGGTGTTCACGTGCGCGCGGTGCGACGCCGTGCTGACGGCGCCGCTGTCGCGGGTCGCGTGGGTCGCGTACGCCCATCACACCTACGGCAACGGGCATGCCCTGCCCGTGCTGATGGAAGCGGGGACGTACGCCGTCGACCCGGAGCCCTCCGGGCCGCCGTGGCGGCGGTGGAGCGAGATCGACCCGGCCGAGGCGGAGGCCCGCGGGGTGTTCGCGCCCGTGTACAGCCTGTCCCGCGGGGCGCCCGGCGCGATCGTCATGGCACCGGGTGACGCCCACGGCACCGTACTGATCCCCGAGCGCACCGGCGGGTTCTGTTGCGGTCTCGACGGCCGTGACGGCCCCAACCTGGCCTGCGCCCGGTGCGGGCGGGAGGTCGGGACCCGTATCGACGACTGCTCCCTGTGGCAGGCGACCTGGCTCGCGCCGAACGCCGTCCGACGTGTCGCCGACGGGGCGCCCCGCCCCGTCATGGCCTGGTCGGCCGTCGTGGAGCGGGAGCACGGCAGCCCGCCGGTCGACGCGAACGGCGCCTGGAACCCCCGCTGGGAACTGGCGGTCTCCGTGACCCTGGCCCATCTGGTGGCGGCCTCGGGCGGTGCGCCGGTCGGCGTCCCCGACGGTCCGCTCGCCGCGGCGTTCCGCCCGCCCCTCGACACCCTGCTCCCGCCGGGCCCGCCCGCCCTGCGCGCCGCCCTGGCCGGGCCCGGGCTGCCCGTCCCCGACCCGGTGCCGGACATCGCGATCGTCCCGCGCCATCCCCAGACCGGGGAGCCGTGGGCGCCGCCCCCCGGCGTCGCGGCCGTACCGCTCGACGCGGAGGTGTGGCTGGGGCTCGCCTTCCCCGCCGACCGCCCTCCCGTACCCGTGCACGGCCGGCTGCCCGACGGGGTCGAACGCGACGATCCCCTGCCGCCACGCCCCTGGCGGTCGCTGTGGCTGGTGGACCAGGTCTTCCTCCACACCCTGTCCCGCCTGCCCGCCGTCCGCGCACCCCGGCTGCGCGCCCTGTACGACAGGGAATCGGCTCGGTACCTCTGAGGCGGACCGCGCCGCGGCGGGGGTCCGGGCCGGGGACCGGTGCCGTCAGGGCTGCGGAGCGGGTCGCGCGCAGGCCGCCGAAGGGGGATGCCGCGCCCAGCCGCCGAGCGGGGCACGACCGCGCCGCCGAGCGGGGCCCTCTCGTCGAGAGCCCCGCTTCGTCGTCCGGACGGGTCTGCCGTGGGGGTCGGCCCGCGCCTTCCGGGGCGGTCCGTCCGCGTCGTACGGCTCAGGCTGCCGCCTCGACGGTGCGCTCCGGCTGCCCCGCCGCGTCGCCCCGGACGGTTCCGGTCGGCTTGTGGACCGTCCGCCGGCGGCGGGCCGGCATGCTGCCGACCGTCGGGTGGGCGACGCCCCAGGCCGCGCCCTTGCAGATGATCTCCTTGTAGAGGGCGGCGAGGCGGCCGGTGAGGGCCTTGGGGAGGGTCTGGTCGTCGGCGGTGACGAACTGGATCAGGCCCTCCTTGCGGCCCAGCGAGACACACTGCTGGAAGTAGCGGATCGGCACCTTCGGGGGCTCGGCGCCGGTCAGGCGGGCCGCGATGGCGTCGGCGGCCTGCCACGCGGTGGGGACGCCCGAGGCGCACGACATCCGCAGCGGCTTGTCGCCGGGGCCCCTCACCAGGGCCGCGTCGCCGATGGCGTACACCTCGGGGTGCGACACCGAGCGCATGGTCCTGTCGACCACGATCCGGCCGCCGTCCGAGACCTCCAACGTGGTGGCCTCCGCGATCGGGTGGACGGCGAAGCCGGTCGCCCACACGGTGACCGCGGCCGGGACGGACGTCCCGTCGGTCACGACGCGGTCGGCCTCGACGGCGGTGACGGCGGCGTGCTCGTGCACGGTGATGCCGAGCCTGCCGAAGACCTTCCGCAGATGGGCCCGGCCCTTGTCGGAGAGCCAGTCGCCGAAGCCGCCGCGGGCCACGAGGGCGACATCCAGGTCGGGGCGGCTCTCGGCGATCTCGGTCACCGCCTCCAGGCCGGTGAGTCCACCGCCGACGACGACCACGGGCTCGCCGGCGCCCAGCCCGGCCAGGCGCTCGCGCAGCCGGAGCGCCCCGGCGCGGCCGGAGATCTCGTGGGCGTGCTCGGCGGTGCCGGGGACACCCTGCGGGTTCCAGCCGCTGCCGAGGGCGTAGACGAGGGTGTCGTACTCCAGTTCCTGCGTCCCGGCGCCGTGCGCGTCGACGACGGAGACCGTCCTGCGGTCCGCGTCGATGCCGGCGACCTCGCCTAGCTTCAGCTCCACGCCGGTACCGGCGAACATCTCGTCGAACGGACGGGGCTTGAGGTCCTGGCCGACCGCCAGCTGGTGCAGGCGGACGCGTTCGACGAAGTCCGGCTCGGCGTTGACGAGGGTGATGGCGACGTCGTCGCGGTGCAGCCGCTTGGCGAGGCGCCCGGCGGCGGTGGCTCCGGTGTAGCCGGCTCCGAGAACGATGATGCGGTGCTGCATGTCCTGCTCCTGTCTGCGCGGGTCCGACGCTCTGCCTTGCTCGGTCACGCCCCTTGAACCGGGCAGCCCGCGGATTCCTGACAGGAAGTGGATGTGAACCAGGTCACACTCCCGTGGGGAGGGGTGACCTGGTCCGTCGAACGCCGCCGGACGCCGTCGGACGCCATCGGCGGTCGGCTCCTCGACGGGGTCGGGGTCGCGTGCGTCAGAAGGCGTGGAACAGGGGTTCCCCGTGGTCGCTGGCCGCCCAGACCTCCGTCGCGCGTTCCAGCTTGTCGGGGTTGACCTGGCTGCGGAACGCGACGATGCCGTCCGCGTCGATCTCCAGGCAGGTGACCCCGACGATCCGGCCGTCGACGACCGCGAGGATCGCGGGGCCGCCGTTGGCCGTCGTGACGTGGATCTCGGCGGAGCCGCCGATGATGGCCCGCTTGGCCGGGGTCGGCTTGAACAGGCCCCGCATGAACTTCGCGACCGCGAGGGCGCCCTCGAACGCCCTGGCACGGGCCGGGACCTTGCCGCCGCCGTCGCCGACCGCGATGGCGTCCGCGGTGAGCAGCTTGACCAGCGGCTCGGTCCTCCCGCTGGTGGCGGCCGCGAGGAACTCCTCGACGATCCGCCGGGCCGCGGCCTCGTCGATCTCCGTGCGCGCCTTGCCGGCCGCGACGTGCTTCTTCGCGCGGTGGAAGATCTGCTGGCTGGCGGCCTCACTGATGTCGAGGATCTCGGCGATCTCCCGGTGCGGGTAGTCGAACGCCTCCTTCAGCACGTACACCGCCCGCTCATTGGGGGTGAGGCGCTCCAGCAGGGTGAGGACCGCGTACGAGACGGACTCGCGCTGTTCGGCGGTGTCGGCGGGGCCGAGCATCGGGTCCCCGGCGAGCAGCGGCTCGGGCAGCCACTGGCCGACGTAGGTCTCCCGGCGGGCGCGGGCCGAGGTGAGCTGGTTGAGGCAGAGGTTGGTGAGCACCTTCGTCAGCCAGGCCTCGGGCACCTCGATCCGCTCGGCGTCGGTCCCCTGCCAGCGCAGGAACGTCTCCTGCACCGCGTCCTCGGCCTCGCTCGCCGAGCCGAGCAGCCGATAGGCGATCGCCTCCAGACGGGGCCTCGCCGCCTCGAACCGGTCCACGTCGTCCATCGTCAACGCCATGTCCCGGATCCTAGTAGTGGTTGGTCAGGTCAGTGTGCGGGTGGGTATGTCGCGGTTGCAGGTGGGGCAGGCGCCGGTCCAGGTTGCGAGGAGTGT
>NZ_LIQX01000908.1 GCF_001418475.1 Streptomyces ossamyceticus
CGGGCGACTCGTCGGCCGACGACCCGACCGACGCGTCGGCCGACGAGTCGCCCGGCGGTGGCTCCCGTGGCTCCGGTGGCTCGACCGGCGGTTCCTCCGGCGGTTCCGGCGGGCGCTCCGCCTCGCCGTCGCCGTCCGGGCGCGTCATCCCCGAGACCGGGCCGGGCACCTTCACCAAGGCCCCCGGCAGTGGCCCCAAAGTGGGTGACGGCAAGGTCCTGCGCTACCGCGTCGAGGTCGAGAAGGGACTGTCCCTGTCCGCCGCCGACGTCGCCGAGGAGGTGGAGCGCATCCTGGGCGACCCGCGCGGATGGACGGCGGACGGCGACTCGGCGTTCCAGCGGGTCTCCGGTGGTGCCACCGACTTCGTCGTGAAGGTCGCCACGCCGGGCACCGTCGACGACATCTGCGGCGCGTACGGCCTCGACACCCGTGGCGAGGTCAACTGCAACGTCGACGACAACGTCATGGTCAACCTCAAGCGGTGGGAGCTGGCCACCCCGGTCTACGCCGACGACGTCACGGCCTACCGCGCCCTGATCATCAACCACGAGGTCGGCCACTTCCTCGGCGAGGGCCACGTCGGCTGCCCCGGCCGGGGCAAGCCCGCCCCCGCGATGATGCAGCAGATCAAGGGCATGAAGGGCTGCGTCCCCAACGTCTGGCCCTACGACGCGAAGGGGAGGCTCATCACCGGGCCCGCCGTGCCGTGACGGGTGCCCCGGTCCGGCGCCCCGGTTGTTAGCCTGCGCCGGAGAACCGGATGCCCGAGCAGCCGTCCACACCTGGACGGATGTACGAGCCCCGTACGAGAACGGAGTCCCCGTGGCCCGCACCGCCGCCCCCCGGATCGCCCTCGCCACCTACGACCCCGGCGCGGAGGCCGGCGCCGACCGGGATCTGCCGGTGCTGGTGGGCGCGCTGCGGGCGGCCGGTGCCGAGGCGGAGGCCGTGCACTGGGACGACCCGGACGTGGACTGGTCGGCCCACGACCTCGTCGTCATCCGGTCCACCTGGGACTACAGCTGGCGGGCGGCCGAGTTCACGGCATGGGTGGAGAAGTGCGGCCGGGCCACCCGGCTCGCCAACCCGGCCGACGTCATCCGCTGGAACACCGACAAGCGGTACCTCGGCGACCTCGCACGGGCCGGGGTGCCCGTCGTCCCGACCTCCTATCTCGCGCCGGGCGACCCCGTGGAGCTGCCCGACGCGCACGAGTACGTCGTGAAGCCGACCTCCGGTGCCGGGGCCCGGTTCGCCGCCCGGTACCGGGCCGGGGCG
>NZ_LIQX01000909.1 GCF_001418475.1 Streptomyces ossamyceticus
GCCACCCAGTCGCACTCGCCGCGCAGGCCGTGACCGAGCTGGTGCAGCGCCCGTTCGAGGGCCTGCCCGGCGAGTGCGACTGGGTGGCGCTGCGCGAGCTGGTCCCCGCCGCCACCGTCGAACTGAAGCTGCGCGAGGCGCTCCCCGAGGGCGTCCCGTCGGTCACGCTCGCCACGGTCCTGCCGATGGCGTGGCCCGCGCTGCGCCGCGACGACGGCTCGGTGCTGATCGGCCTGCAGAACGACACGGCGTCGGGCGACATCAGCCGCGACCTCGCCGACACCCTCCAGCGCGCCCTCGCCGCCGAGCCGGGCACCCCCGTCCAGGGCCGGCGCGCCCCGGCCGACGGGCCGCGGCTGCAGGACCTGCTCGACCCCGAAGGTGAGTTCGAGCCAGTTGTGCACACGGGCTTCGAGTTCTGGGTCCCCGACACGGAGAACGCCACCCCGGAGGTCACCGCCTCCCTGGAGCGGGCCAACTCCGCGGCGATCCCGACCGTGAAGCTCTCCGGCGTCGACGCGGCCTACTGGTGCGAGACCCCCGACAAGAACCATCTGCGCTGGGTCATGCCGCACCCGGAGGAGCGTCTTCTGGACGCTCTGGCGCGGCTGCACGCGGCGGGCGGCTCCAGCCTCGGCGAGGGCACCCGTCTCGTGGGCTCCTTCCGTGCTCACGGGCTCACGGTGCCCGTGTGGGATCTCCCCACCGGGGTCGGCGCGGACGACATCGAGAAGCCGGCCGCGGAGTTCGCCGAGCGGCTCGCCGCGGCCCTGGCGGAGGAGTCTCCGCTGACCCCGGACGAGCGTCGGGCCCGCGGTGGACTCACCAACCGGCAGGTCACGCTCAGCTGACGCGGGGAGCGCCGGCCGGTCGTCCACCGGCCGGCGCTGACCCTGCGTTTGTGGTGACTCCTGTCACAACTCCCCTACGTGACAGGCAAATTCGTGTCCGAATAGCCGAGATCGAATTTGCGAAGCGCCGATCTCTTGTTACGGTTCCATCAGCCCGGTTGCTGGTGCATCCCCCGTCGCCAGCAACCGGGTCTTTTCATGTCCGGGCCCGCGAGCGGCCGCACTGCACGGATCCGCAGCCGCAGTCAACGCCCTTGAAAGCGACCGGAGTTGCTTCCGGAACGCAGGAGCAGCGGCCCACTTCCGTCGGCTTCCGCGAACTCGGTCACAGCCGTGTACTCGCCCGGCTCACCCTCGGTGCGCTCCCTCGGTGTCTCACACGCCCCCGGCTCGTCCTCCGCCCCCACGGCGCAGTGCATGCGCACACTTCGGCCGCCGGGGCCCATCATGCTGAGGACCGAACTCAGCTCCCGTCCGGTCGCGTTGCGGTAGTACGCTCGCGCCCAGCTCTCCTCACCCTGGGTGAGGACGCAGGTCTGGGCCTCGATGCCGTCGGGTGAGGTGAGTTCGGGACCGCAGCGGGCGGCCGTGGCGAGCCCGAGACCGAGCAGCATGTGCGAGCGGGACGCCTCCGCGTCCCCGGGGGCGTCGTGCGCCTTGCCGTCCGACGCCTCATCGTCGGGTCCGTCGCCGGGCCCGGCCGCCGGCCTCCCCGCGGACCCGCCCCCGGAGTGCCTGGCCCCCGCGCGTCCGCCGACTTCACCGGCATCGGCGACTTCAGCGGCTCCGAGGGCATCGGCGGAGAGTCGCTCCGCACTCGCGCCGTCGAGTTGTCCGGCAGCCCGGCGCGCGACGGTGTCGCCGGCGTCGGTCAGAGGGACCGCCGACGCCACGAGCGGCAGGGTGAGGGTGCACGCCGCCGCGGCCGTCAGCCCGAGGAGCCGGAGCCCGCGCGCGTCCGGACCACCGCGCACCACTCCGGTCGCTCGATGGGTCCGGGGTGAGGGCGCACTGTGCCGACCACGCGGCGACGGGGCCCCGAGGCCCCCGGGAAGACGCTGCATGAGCGGAAGATAACGACCCACCGGGGCGCCCGACCGAGCGCGCGCCGGGCGGGCTCAGAACTCGGGGGCGCTCACACCCGTACGAGTGAGGGCGTCGACGACCGCGTCCACGACGGCCTCGACGTCGGGCACCCAGGGGGCCGCGGAGCCGGGCAGCGGCGCGCGCTCCCAGCGGATCCGGCCGTGGCCCGCCTCGGACGGCGGCAGTGCGATGTAGCCGCCCTCGCCGTGGAAGCGGAGCGAGCCGGGGACGAAGTCCTTGGCGTAGAGCAGTTCGCCCAGCTGCTCCATCGAATACGGGGCGACGAGGATCGACCAGCGGTGCGGGGCGGCGACGACCGGGCCGAGGCGCATCCCGCCGCGGTCCAACGCGGCGAGAGCCCGTGCGGCGGCGAGGGCCGGCAGGCTGACCGCGCACGGCGCGCTGCCCCCGGTGGCCAGGACGATGGGAGCCGTGGGCCGGTTGGTCCACCACCAGCGGACCATGCGCTCGTCAGTGGTGGCGGCGAGCAGACCGGGATCGAACGGGTGAGCGCCGGGCACCACGCACTCCGGGTCCGGGCAGGCGCAACGGGCGCGCCCCTGCGGGTCCGGCGCCACGCCCGGGAGTACGGGCCACTGCCATTCCCTCGCGAACGTCAGGGCCTGCTCGAGCAGCTCGGGCCTCCCGCCGTTGCGCTTGGACAGGAGCCTGCGTCGCCTTCCGGGGATCTCGCGCATGAGCGCTCGTCCTTTCCGTTGCACGCATGGCAACACCGTGGGGTCACTCACAACATGTGTCGTTCACTTCACTGTGCGTACCTGCTGGCGCATCACACCCCTGTCGCGGACAAGGGGAACCCCTGCGGGCCTGGCTCGGCTACGTCCGCGTCCATCGCTTGCGCTGACTTGCAGTCTGTCCAAAGCATGGCGTGGCGTGGGGGTGGCGACGCCTGGCGTTTTGCCGTCCGGCGTTTGCTCGCCGCCTCCGCCACGGGAGGATGGGGCTCGGTCGTCGGTGGATAGGACGCCCGGTTCCGTCGCCAGGTTCCGGATGACTGACGCCACCCCTGGCCTTCACCGAGTACGTACCCATCACGACCGCTGTGACGCTCTGTTGAACAAGGCCAGTCGACCTCAATACACCGTTCACCACAACACTTTTAAGCCAACTTTGTTTTTTCCAAAGGACTGGACAGTAACCCGACACAAGTCCAACAGGGCCACGCGGACACCACATATCCCAGCAGGACAATGCTGGACATCCCCTCACGAGTGCGTGTACATGTGGAGACACTGCTAGCGGCGCAGAATGACATGGGGGTTTGCGATGCTTTTGAGCAATACGCACCGGTCGGAAAGCCGGACACCATGAACGCCCCTCACCCTCCGAAAGTGGCCGGAATCGATTCCACGGTTCCCTCTCCCGCACACACTGTCGCGCCCGCGCCTGCCGCCCCGGGCGCCTCGTCGGCCACTCCCGCCACAGGAGCGGGCACACCCCCCGGGGCCGTCCTCCAGGACCGGCTCGCCGGCTGGGTCTCGGACCTCACGACCCTGCACGAACTCACCGAACGCCTGGCACGCACGGACGCGCTCGACGGCGCCCTTCAGGAGGCGCTGAGCGCGGGAGCCGCCCTGGTCGGCGCCCGGCGCGGCCTCGTCGTCCTGGAACCGCGCGACGGACTCGGGCCCGACACGACCATCGGTCTCGGCCTCGGCCGCGCCGACCTCGGCCACATGGAGACCGTGCCGCGCAGCTCCCTGCCGTACGGCCGCATCCTCGACGGACTGCCCGGCGGCGACGGCGAGATCACGCAACCCGACCTGTTCGCCGAGGACGGGCTCGATCCCCGCCACCGCGAGGTCGCCGCCCGGCTCGGATACGCCGCCAGCTACGCGCTCCCCCTGTCCACCGACGCCGCGGGCCGTCTCGGCGCCGTCGTCTGGCTGTACGACGAGCCCGCCGAACCGGCCGAGCGGCAGCGGCACCTCGTCGGGCTGTACGCGCGCTACGCCGCCGAGCACCTGGCGCGGCTCGTCGAGGTCGAGCGGACCCGTGTGTCCATGGCGACCATCGCCGAGGAACTGCTGCCCTCCCGGCTGCCCCGTGTCGCCGGTGTCCAGCTCGCCGCCCGGCACCGCACCGGACCGCGCGGCGGCGGCGACTGGTACGACGCCCTGCCGCTGCCCGACGCCGCGCTCGGCCTCGCGGTCGGCTCGGTGACGGGGTCCGGGCCCAGCGCGATCGCCGCGATGGGCCGGCTGCGGGCCTCGCT
>NZ_LIQX01000091.1 GCF_001418475.1 Streptomyces ossamyceticus
CGCCCTTCAGCGGCGCATCGAGGACGAGGAACTGCCCGTACGGCTGATCGGGCGGCGCGACGACATCGGCGAGCTGGTCGCGGCCGCCGACCTGGCGCTGCTGCCCGGCGGACCCGAGGCGCGCTCGGTCCTCGCCCAGGAAGCGCTCCACGCGCGCGTACCGCTCGTCGCGGCCTCCGCCGGATCGGTGCCCGAACTCGTGGGCGACGCCGCCGCGCTCGTCCCGTTCGGGGACGCCGGGGCGTTCGCCGAGACCGTGGCGCGCCTGCTGAAGGACCCCGCGCTCCAGGACGAACTGCGCGACCGGGGCACCCGACAGGCGGCGACCTGGCCGACCGAGGACGAGACGGTGGCCCAGGTGCTCAGCGTCTACGACGAGTTGACCGACCTCCGGCCCCTCATGTGACGCCATCCCGCGCTCCTTGAGGTCGCCTCCTACGGCACGTGTCTGCGGGCCCTGAGCGCCAGACTCAGCGCCAGGACCGTCTGCGGGTCGTCCAGGTCCGTGCCGAGCAACTCGCCGATGCGGGCGAGGCGGTTGTAGAGGGTCTGCCGGTTCAGGTGCAGCTCGCGGGCGGTCTCCGCCTTGCGGCCCGCGTGGGCCAGGTACGTCTGGAGGGTGGGCAGCAAGGGCGGCCGGGAGCGGCTGTCGTGGTCGAGGAGGGGGCCGAGCGCGCGGTCCACGAAGGCGGCCAGGTCGGGGTGGTCGNNGTACCAGGGGCGGTCGGCGAGCCCCTGCGCGGCCGTCGCCGTCTCCGCCGCGTGTCTGAGCCCCGCCGAGGCGGCCTCCCAGCCACCGGGCGTCCCGACGACCACCACGGGCGGCCGCCCGCCCGGCCGCTGCAACCCGGCCCGCTCCACGCCCGCCCGCAGCGCCGCCGCGACCTTGTCCGCCACCGCCGGACGCTCCGTCTCCTCACGCAGCCCCACCAGCAGGGGGACGCGGCCCTCGACCGGTCGTACCCCCAGCAGGACGGGGACACCCACCAGGGTCAGCTCCTCGCCGACCGCGCGGGCCAGCACCGCCCAGCCACCGCCCGGCGACAGGCCGTCGGCGAGCCGCATCACCACCGGCAGCAGGGGCCCGGCGCCCGGTCGGAAGCCCAGCACACGGGCCTGGGCCGGGGCGTCCTCCGCCTCGATACGGCCTTCGGCGAGATCGGTGAGGAAGTCGCCGCGTCCGCGTGCCGCCAGCTCCTCCTCCTGGCGGGCCTGCATCAGGACGACGGCGAGGACGCCGGCCGCACGCTCGGCGGCCATCCGGTGCACCGGGGCCAGGGGAGCGACCACGGGGAGGAGGACCAGCCGGGCCCGTACCGAGCCCGTGCCCGGTCCGCCGCCCGGTACGTCGACGATGGTCGTCCCGGCCGGCGGCTCGTCCTGGTGCCGGTCCCGCAGCCCCTCCCACACCTGGAGCGGATCGGTGTCGGCGGGCCCGGCCCCGGCGGCGTACAGGAGTTGGCCGTCGGCGGTCTCCAGGAAGACCGGGTTGCCGCTGAAGTCGGCCAGGATGCCGAGGACCTGGGGCACCCCACCGCCGCCGAGCAGCGCCTCGGTGCAGCGCCGGTGGACCTCCTCGGCCTGCTGGAGGAGCGCGTAGTGGCCGTTGACGATCTCGGTGTGGATCTCCTCGGTGACCGTCACGAACGCCACCTCGCGGTGCAGCTGAACCAGCGGGAGACCTGCCGAGCGGGCGGTCTCCACCAGGGCCGGGGGGAGGCGCGTGAACCGCGTGCCCAGCTCGACGACGAGCGCCGCGATACCGCGCGCGGCCAGGGTCCGTACGAACGCCCGCTGGTCGGCGGGGCGCGTACCGAGCCCGTAGCCAGTGGTCAGCAGCAGCTCGCCGCCCTTGAGGAGCGAGGCGATGTTGGGGACCTCGCCCGCGTGCACCCAGCGCACGGTCCGCTCCAGCCGGTCGGCGCCGGCCAGGATCTCCGGCAGCCCGCCGCGCAGGCCGGGCAGCTCCAGCGCCCGCCGCACGGTGATACCGCCCTGTGCCTCACGACCGTCGGCGGGTACGCGGCTGTCACGGGTGTCCATGGACCGGACGGTACCCGCGCGCGGGCCGACCGGGCATCTTCGCGCCGGGAGCCGCTCGCTGGAGCGCCCGGCGGGGGAGCGCTCAGCGGCCCGTGGAAGCGCTCACGTGGAGGCGCGCTCAGTGGGCGGCGGGCCGGCCCTTCGGGTCGCGCGGCGGGATGTTGTGGTTGAAGCGGAACACGTTGTCGGGGTCGTAGTCGGCCTTCACCGCCATCAGCCGCCGGGCGTTGTCGGCGCCCAGGCCCGCCAGGACCCGGCCCTCGCCCTCGTCGCCGATGAAGTTCAGATAGACCGCGCCGGTGCTCCACGGCCGGACGTGCTCGCGGACGTCCCGTACCCACTGGATGGCCCGCTCGTCGTCCGCCGGATCCTCCCAGACGCCGAAGGGGTGCACGGCCCACGGCGCGTCCCGGTACGGCACCGGGTACTCGGCGGGGCCGTCGGCGACCGCGCCGCCGTACGGGAAGAGGATGTGCTGCGAGTTGGTCGGCACGGGCATCGACCGGGCCTCGGCGCAGAAGACGTCGACCACCTCGTCCGGCAGACCGGTCAGGTACTCCGCCGACCAGTAGTTCCGCAGGCCCGGCGGATCGTCGATCATGCACTGCACGTCCGCGTACGGCATCGCGCCGACCACCTCGGCCTCGTGCGGCAGCGCCAGCAGCGGCTGGGCGATCTTGCGCATGTCGTCCTCGGTGCCGGCATAGGTGAGGAGCATCCCGCACACGAGCCTGCCCACCATGTGCTCGGGGACGAACTCCTCGGGCGGGCCGGTGAAGTACAGGACACCCCCGCCGGCCTCGCGCGGACCGTTCTCGAGGACCTCGCGGTAGACGCGGACGGCCTCCTGGCCGTGCTCCGGTTCGTACAGCAGCAGGGCGATCGCGAAGGCGGGCAGTTCGTGCAGACGCAGGGTGAGTGCGGTGGCGACGCCGAAGTTGCCGCCGCCGCCGTGCAGGGCCCAGAACAGCTCCGGGTTCTCCTCGGCGGTCGCGTGGACCGCGCGGCCGTCGGCGGTCACCAGCTCCACGCCGAGGAGGTTGTCGACGGCGAGACCGAAGGCCCGTTCGAGCCAGCCGCTGCCGCCGCCGAGGACGAAGCCGCCGACGCCGGTGGTCGAGGCCCGGCCGCCGGTGGTGGCGAGACCGTACGGCTCGGTGGCGCGGTCGAGGTGGCTCATGGTGGCGCCGCCCTCGACCCGCACGCTGCGCGCGGCGGGGTCGACCGAGACGGAGTGCATCCGGCGCAGGTCGATGACCAGGCCGTTGTCGTTGAGGGCCGATCCGGCCACGCTGTGGCCGCCGCCGCGCACCGCGATGTTGAGGTCGAGGTCACGGCCGAAGCGCACGGCCCGTACGACATCGGTCGGGTTCTCGCATTGGGCGATCACCGCCGGACGTCGGTCGATCATCCCGTTGAACACCGTCCGGGCGTCGTCGTACCCGGGGTCCCCGGGGGCGAGTACCTCGCCGGTCAGATCCTCGCGGAGTTCGGTCAGCGCCGTGTGGGCCTTGGAAAGGGGAGCCATGACCGGCCCCTTTCAGCCAGGAGACAGGACTTCTTCCAGGCTAGGCGGGGACGGCGGATCGGTCCTGTTCGAACGCGGGGGCGCCCACGGGTGGACGCGAGCCCCCCGAACCAGGCGCAAGCGCTTGCAGTGTGCGCCTGGTCGTGCGCCGATCCGCCGCCGTGCGCGACGGATCGGGGGGCGTGCGTCAGCCGCCGTACGCCCCCGAGGCGGTCAGACGGAGGGCCGTGTCGATGAGGGGGACATGGCTGAACGCCTGGGGGAAGTTGCCGACCTGGCGCTTCAGCTCCGGGTCCCACTCCTCGGCCAGGAGGCCCAGGTCGTTGCGGAGGGACAGCAGCTTCTCGAACAGCTTGCGGGCCTCGTCGACCCGGCCGATCATCGCCAGGTCGTCCGCCATCCAGAACGAACAGGCGAGGAACGCGCCCTCGTCGCCCGGCAGCCCGTCCACGCCCTCGTCCTCACCGGCGGTCGGGTAGCGCAGGATGAAGCCGTCCGGGGTCGACAGCTCCCGCTGGATCGCCTCGATGGTGCCGATGACGCGCTTGTCGTCCGGCGGCAGGAAGCCCATCTGCGGGATCAGCAGCAGCGACGCGTCCAGCTCCTTCGAGCCGTACGACTGCGTGAAGGTGTTGCGCTCCTTGTCGTAGCCCTTCTCGCACACGTCCCGGTGGATGTCGTCGCGCAGCTCGCGCCACTTCTCCAGCGGGCCGTCCGCGTCACCGGACTCGATGAGCTTGATCGTGCGGTCCACCGCGACCCAGGCCATGACCTTGGAGTGCACGAAGTGGCGGCGCGGCCCGCGCACCTCCCAGATGCCCTCGTCGGGCTCGTCCCAGTGGTCCTCCAGGTAGCGGATCAGCTTCAGCTGGAGCAGCGAGGCGTAGTCGTTGCGGGCCAGACCCGTCATGTGGGCCAGGTGCAGGGCCTCGGTGACCTCGCCGTACACATCCAGCTGGAGCTGGTGCGCGGCGCCGTTGCCGACCCGGACGGGCGCGGAGTTCTCGTAGCCGGGGAGCCACTCCAGCTCCGCCTCGCCCAGCTCCCGCTCACCGGCGATGCCGTACATGATCTGCAGGTTCTCCGGGTCGCCGGCGACCGCCCGCAGCAGCCACTCGCGCCAGGCGCGGGCCTCGTCCCGGTACCCGGTGCGCAGCAGCGAGGAGAGGGTGATCGCCGCGTCGCGCAGCCAGGTGTAGCGGTAGTCCCAGTTGCGGACGCCGCCGATGTGCTCCGGGAGGGAGGTCGTCGGCGCGGCGACGATGCCACCGGTCGGGGCGTACGTCAGGGCCTTCAGCGTGATCAGCGAGCGGACCACCGCCTCCCGGTACGGGCCGTGGTACGTGCAGTGCTCCACCCACTCCCGCCAGAACTCCTCCGTGGCCTGGAGCGACGGCTCGGGCTCGGGCAGTGGCGGCGGCTCCTTGTGAGAAGGCTGCCAGGAGATGGTGAAGGCGATGCGGTCGCCCGGGGTCACCGTGAAGTCGGAGTAGGTCGTCAGCGCCTTGCCGTAGGTCTCGCACTCGGTGTCGAACCACACGGAGTCCGGGCCGGCGACGGCCACCGTGCGCCCCTCGTGCTTGTGCACCCAGGGCACGACCCGGCCGTACGAGAAGCGCATCCGTAGCGCCGAGCGCATGGGGACCCGGCCGCTGACGCCCTCGACGATCCGGATCAGCTGGGGGGCGCCGTCACGGGGCGGCATGAAGTCGGTCACACGGACCGTGCCGCGCGGGGTGTCCCACTCGGATTCCAGGATCAGCGAGTCGCCGCGGTACCGGCGGCGGGACGCCGTCGGCGGCTCGGCGTCGGCCGCGTGGGCGGGGCCCAGGCGCCAGAAACCGTGCTCCTCGGTGCCGAGAAGGCCCGCGAAGACGGCATGGGAATCGAAGCGGGGCAGGCACAGCCAGTCGACCGTCCCGTCCCGGCAGACCAGGGCAGCGGTCTGCATGTCTCCGATGAGTGCGTAGTCTTCGATGCGCCCGGCCACGTGCAACTCCAGTCGAACGGCCACGTCGCCCCCCGAGGGGCGGTCGCTGTGCGGTGTGCGGTCAAGGGACCCGAGGGATCGACAAAGGATCGATGCTTCCAGAGTGATCCAAGGGGCGGTGTCATGCGATGTCGCTCAACGATCCTCAACGCATATGAGGCCATCGTTGCTCAACGAACTGACGAGCTCGCATGTTTCCGGAGACGGGCGGGGGTGGTGCCGTTCCCCGGCCGGGCTCGGCAGCGAGTGTCCGAAGAGGATACGACGCACCGGGGGGCTGCGCGCGCCGCTCCAGGCAACGCGAGTGGGCCGAACGAGTGAGCCAGGGGTGACCCGCGGCCGGTATTCGCCGACTGTCGTACGAAGTCCGTGGCGGCCCGTGCGCGGAGCGTGGCCGGAAGCGATCGTGGCCGGTCGCTGATACCCTGGTAGCCCGTGGACCGGTGGGCGCCCCGACTCGCAAGGGACCCCCGAACCGCAGCGACGGCACCCCCCGACGACCCGCTCGGGCGGCAGCCGACCCGCACCCAGAACCGCGACCACGGGAGCCCCCTCTTGGCCATGCCGCCCGCTGCTTTCCGAAACAGCACCACGACGACCAAGCACATCTTCGTCACCGGGGGTGTCGCCTCCTCGCTCGGCAAGGGTCTGACCGCCTCCAGCCTCGGCATGCTGCTCAAGGCCCGCGGCCTGCGCGTGGTGATGCAGAAGCTCGACCCGTACTTGAACGTCGACCCCGGCACGATGAACCCCTTCCAGCACGGTGAGGTGTTCGTCACCAACGACGGTGCCGAGACCGACCTCGACATCGGACACTACGAGCGCTTCCTAGACCGTGACTTGGACGGCTCTGCCAATGTCACTACAGGGCAGGTCTACAACACCGTCATCGCCAAGGAGCGGCGCGGCGAGTACCTGGGCGACACCGTGCAGGTCATCCCGCACATCACCAACGAGATCAAGCACCGCATCCGGCGCATGGCGTCCGACGAGGTCGACGTCGTCATCACGGAGGTCGGCGGCACGGTCGGCGACATCGAGTCGCTGCCGTTCCTGGAGACCGTCCGCCAGGTACGCCACGAGGTCGGCCGTGACAACGTCTTCGTCGTCCACATCTCGCTCCTGCCGTACATCGGCCCCTCCGGGGAGCTGAAGACGAAGCCGACGCAGCACTCGGTCGCGGCGCTGCGCAACATCGGTATCCAGCCGGATGCGATCGTGCTGCGCTGCGACCGCGAGGTGCCCGCCGCGATCAAGCGGAAGATCTCCCTCATGTGTGACGTCGACGAGGCCGCCGTCGTCGCCTGCCCCGACGCCCGCTCGATCTACGACATCCCGAAGACCGTGCACGGCGAGGGCCTCGACGCCTATGTCGTCCGGAAGCTGGACCTGCCGTTCCGCGACGTGGACTGGACGACCTGGGACGACCTGCTCGACCGCGTCCACAACCCGCAGCACGAGATCAACCTGGCGCTCGTCGGCAAGTACATCGACCTGCCCGACGCCTACCTCTCGGTCACCGAGGCGCTGCGCGCGGGCGGCTTCGCCAACAAGGCCCGGGTGAAGATCAAGTGGGTCACGTCGGACGACTGCAAGACCCCGGCCGGCGCCGCGGCGCAGCTCGCCGACGTCGACGCCATCTGCATCCCCGGCGGCTTCGGCGACCGCGGTGTCTCCGGCAAGGTCGGCGCCATCCAGTACGCCCGCGAGAACAAGATCCCGCTGCTGGGCCTCTGCCTCGGTCTGCAGTGCATCGTGATCGAGGCCGCGCGCAACCTCGCCGACATCCCCGACGCCAACTCCACCGAGTTCGACTCCGCCACCGCCCACCCGGTGATCTCCACGATGGCCGAGCAGCTGGACATCGTCGCCGGTGAGGGCGACATGGGCGGCACGATGCGCCTGGGCATGTACCCGGCCAAGCTCGCCGAGGGCTCGATCGTGCGCGAGGTGTACGACGGCAAGGAGTACGTCGAGGAGCGCCACCGCCACCGCTACGAGGTGAACAACGCCTACCGCGCGGAACTGGAGAAGAAGGCCGGCCTGCAGTTCACCGGCACCTCGCCCGACGGCAAGCTCGTCGAGTACGTCGAGTACCCGCGCGAGGTCCACCCCTACCTGGTCGCGACGCAGGCGCACCCCGAGCTGCGCTCCCGTCCGACCCGCCCGCACCCGCTCTTCGCGGGTCTGGTCAAGGCCGCCGTGGAGCGGAAGACCGCAGGAAAGTGACAGCAAGTCGCGCCTGGTGACGGCCAGTTGCGCGACGCAGGAGTTGTACGGTGACCGGGGTGCGTCTCTTTCGGGAGGTGCGCCCCGGTTTCATGGCACGTGTGGGAGGACGAGTCGACATGACGATCAAGGACACCGCCGAGGAGTGGGAGGTCCGGGCGAGCGAGACGCCGTTCACCGGCAACAAGACCTCCGTGCGCACCGACGACGTGGTCATGCCCGATGGCTCGGTGGTCCGGCGGGACTACCAGGTCCACCCCGGTTCCGTCGCCGTTCTCGCCCTCGACGACCAGGACCGCGTGCTGGTGCTCCGCCAGTACCGCCACCCCGTGCGCCAGAAGCTGTGGGAGATCCCGGCGGGCCTGCTGGACGTGCCGGGCGAGAACCCGCTGCACGCCGCCCAGCGCGAGCTGTACGAGGAGGCGCACGTCAAGGCGGAGGACTGGCGGGTGCTGACCGACGTCTACACCACCCCCGGCGGCTGCGACGAGGCCGTCCGCATCTTCCTCGCCCGCGACCTCTCCGAGGCCGACGGGCGGCGCTTCGAGGTGGAGGACGAGGAGGCCGACATGGAGTTGGCCCGGGTGCCCCTCGACGAGCTGGTCCGGGGTGTCCTCGCCGGGGAGCTGCACAACAACTGCCTGGTGGTGGGCGCGCTGTCGCTGGTGGCGGCGCGCAGCGGCGACGGGGTGGACGCGCTGCGTCCGGCCGAGGCGCCGTGGCCCGCGCGCCCCTTCGAGTCGTAGGGGCGTCCCCTCGACAGCGCCAGTCGTACGATCTTCTGATCCGATCGAGGGATCTGTCCGCCCCGCTCCGCCGAGATCGTCGCAGAGCGTGAACTAGGCTCGGGAAACGCCCGAACCGGAGTCCCGGCGGGCTGGCTCGTGCGGTGGGACGGGAGTGTGGCCCGTGGCGGATCAGGCGGTGGACACCGGGGGAGCCCCGGCGTCCGGAACAGGGCGGCCCCCGGCTGTCGAGGCCGCCCCCACGGACAGTCAGTTCCTCGGCAGGACACGGGAGTTGAAGGAGCTGCGGGCCGACATCGACCGCGCCGGGCTCAACACCCTCGCCGGCCGCAAGGCACCGCACGCGCGCGTGCTGCTCATCGCCGGCCGGCCCGGCTTCGGCCGCACGGCGCTCGCCGTGGAACTCGTCCGGCAGATCGCCCACGGTTACCCCGACGGTGTGCTGAGGGCCCGTCTCGCCGAGCCGGACGGTACCCGTGTCCCGGTCGAGCGGGCCGCCGGTCATCTGCTCGGCGGACTCGGTCTCCCGGTCCCCGCGGGGGCCGACGAGGACGACCTCAGCGAGGCGCTCCGGGAGGCGCTGGCCGACCGCCGGGTGGTGCTGCTGCTGGACGACGCGGTCGACGCCGAGCAGGTCGACGCGCTGCTGCCGGACACTCCCGATTCCCTGGTCGTCGCGGTCTCCGGGGGGCCGCTGACGGGCATCTCCGACGTCCGTCCGTGCACCCTGGGCGGACTGGACACCAAGTCTGCGGTGGCCCTGCTGGAACGCTTCACCGGCTCGGTGCGCGTCACCGTCGACCCGCGCTCCGCCGAGATCCTCGCCGAGGTGTGCGCCGCCCAGCCCGCCGCGCTGCGGCTCGCCGGGGGATGGCTCGCCGCCCGGCCCACCGTCGCCGTCTCCGACCTGGCCAAACAACTGCGCGCCGAGGACGACGAGGGCCCGGTCCTCGCCAGGGTCTTCCGGCTCTCGTACGCGGCGCTGCCGGGCACCGCCGCCCGGATACTGCGCCTGCTCTCCCTCGCCCCGGCCGGCCTGGTCGACCCGCACATCGCCTCCGGGCTCGCCGGCTGCTCCGTCGGCGCGGCCCGCACCGTGCTGGACGACCTCGTGGCCCTGGGGTTCCTGCACCGGGCCGACTCGGCGATGCCCCAGTACGAGGTCCCCGGCTGCCTCCAGCCGCTGCTGCGCGCCGCCGCCGAGAGCCAGGAGAAGCCGGGCGAGCTCCAACTGGCCCGGGCGCGGATGCTGGAGCGGACGGTACGGCTGCTCCAGTCCTGCCGGGCCATCACCGAGACCGACAGCCCGCTCGCCCGCGAGAAGCTCCTGGAGATGCCCAAGGCGCTGCGGTTTCCCAGCCCCCGGGCCGCCGAGGAGTGGCTGCGGGTACGCCGGCCCGCGCTGCTCGCCGCCGCCCGGCTCGCCGTCGCCGACGGCCAGCTGGACACCCTCGCCCGACGGCTGATGTCCCAGCTCGTCCGGGCGCTGGTGGCGCACTTCGGCACCCAGGCCGTGGCCGCCGACCTGTACGGCGTCCACCGGCTCGTCCTCGATGTCGCCGAGCGCCGGGACCTGCCCCGCGAGAAGGCGGCGGCCCTGCTGAACCTGGGGGACCTGGACGCCCGCACCGGCCGGACGAAGGCTGCGCTGGCCCGCTACCGGGCCGCCCTCGACGCCGGACGGCAGGCGAACGACCCCTACGCGACCGGCCGCGCGATGGAATCCGTAGGCGGCGCCCACCAGGAGCTGGAGGACTACGAACGGGCCGCCGACTGGTACGGCCGGGCGCTCGCCCAGCGGCTCGCCCGGGACGAGCGCGAGGACGCCGCCCGGCTGTACGGCCGTATCGCCACCGCGTACACCTACGCGGGCCGCTACGGCGAGGCGCTGCGCAACTGGAGCTCGGCCCTCACCGGCCACCGCAGGCTCGGCGATGTGGGCGCCCAGGCCAGGGCGTTGAGCGAGATGGCCCGCGTCCAGGAGTACGCCGGGCGCCCCGAGGAGGCGCTGTCCACCTGCCAGGAGGCGGTGGAGTGGGCGCGGCGCGCCGAGGACGTCCGCTTGCAGGCCGCGCTCCAGATCCGCCTCGCCGACACCCTGGAAAGGCTCGGCGACCCGGCGGCGGCCCGGCTGCACCGGACGGTCGCCGAGCGGCTGCTCGACGACGAGAACACGCCACCCGAAACCGGCGGCACCGGCGAGACGGAGCCGGAACACGGCCCTAACGCCTACGAAATCCGTAGTGCATCCGCGAAAGATTGATGCATTGAAAGGCTAGACAGCGGGGATGCCTTCATTAGACTGGCTGCGCCGCCGGTTCTCCTGCGGTGTCTCCCGGTGCGCTCCGATGCGTACGGGTATGTCCTGCATCGTGCGGGCATGTACCGATTGTGTGTGCGTGCCCCACACCCCTCCGATCCAAGGACCGTGATCGACGTGAAGGTCGGCATCCCCCGCGAGGTCAAGAACAACGAGTTCCGAGTGGCGATCACCCCGGCCGGTGTGCACGAGCTGGTGCGCCACGGCCACCAGGTCGTCGTCGAAGAGGGCGCCGGTGTCGGTTCGTCGATCCCGGACGCCGAGTACGTCGCCGCCGGCGCCCGGATCCTGGCCACGGCCGACGAGGTGTGGGCCACCGCCGACCTGCTGCTCAAGGTCAAGGAGCCCATCGCCGAGGAGTACCACCGCCTCCGCAAGGACCAGACCCTCTTCACCTATCTGCACCTGGCCGCGTCCAAGGAATGCACCGACGCGCTCGTCGAGTCGGGCACCACCGCGATCGCCTACGAGACCGTCGAGCTGCCGAACCGCGCGCTGCCGCTGCTCGCGCCGATGTCCGAGGTCGCGGGCCGCCTCGCCCCCCAGGTCGGCGCCTACCACCTGATGCGGGCCAACGGCGGCCGCGGTGTGCTCCCCGGCGGTGTGCCGGGCGTGCTCGCCGGGCGGGCCGTGGTGATCGGCGGCGGTGTCTCCGGCTGGAACGCCGCGCAGATCGCCATCGGCATGGGCTTCCACGTGACCCTGCTCGACAAGGACATCAACAAGCTCAAGGAAGCCGACAAGATCTTCGGCACGAAGATCCAGACCGTCGTCTCCAACGCCTTCGAACTGGAGAAGGCGTGCCTGGAGGCCGACCTCGTCATCGGCGCCGTCCTCATCCCGGGCGCCAAGGCGCCGAAGCTGGTCACCAACGAGCTGGTGTCGCGGATGAAGCCCGGAAGTGTCCTTGTCGACATCGCGATCGACCAGGGCGGCTGCTTCGAGGACTCGCGGCCCACCACGCACGCCGAACCGACCTTCCGGGTCCACGAGTCGGTCTTCTACTGCGTCGCCAACATGCCCGGCGCGGTGCCCAACACCTCCACCTACGCGCTGACCAACGCCACGCTGCCGTACATCGTGGAACTCGCCGACCATGGCTGGGCCGAGGCGCTGCGCCGTGACCCCGCGCTGGCCAAGGGCCTCAACACCCATGAGGGGGCGGTCGTTTACCGCGAGGTCGCGGAGGCGCACGGACTGGAGCACACCGAACTGGCCTCGCTCCTCGGCTGATCGAAGGATCGTCGACGGGCTGCTTTGAGTCACCTTTCCGTAAAAGGCGATACGTCAACACAGGTCGTCAACAGCGGTTTCCCGGCCGGATCTTGCCCGACAAGGTCCGGCCGGATGTGTGTATGGTCACTTTGCGACACTCGCGCAACTCGCCTCGAACGTAACCCTTCGGATGTTTCACGCACCGGTGAAACCTGCCGTGCGACGGCCCTACGCCCTTGACAGTCGCATGTTTCATTGCCGACACATCGGGCCGGGTCCGGCGGATTGTGTTGCTGCGGACCGCCGACACGCCATAGAGTCGCCAACCGTCGGCATGGTGCCACGCTGACCTATCTAGAAGTTTCCTGGTCACCAAGGAGGTAAGACGACTTGTGAATGAGTCGACATTTACTCCCGGGGGTGGTCAACCAGGAATGCCTGCGCGGGTCTCGGGACCCACGGGGTTCGCGGCTGTCGGCTCCGTCGCAGTCCGCACCTTCGTAGCCCACCAGGGTCACCAGTCCTCAGGGGTGACTCAGCCAGCACACCAGAGCATGGATGGCCAACACGTGAACGCCATGGCCGGCGACGGAAGTGGCGGGGTCCACAACCACTTCGCCGACTACGACGAGCTGCCCGACGGGCACTTCTACGACCCCGACGCCGAGTACGAGCCCGATCCGGAGTACGCGGCGACGCTCGCGCCCGACGCGGCCCGTCAGCGCCGTGAGCGCATCGGCCCGACCGGGCGCCCGCTGCCGTACTTCCCGATCCCGGGCCCGCTGACCGACCACGGCCCCGCGAAGATCATCGCGATGTGCAACCAGAAGGGCGGCGTCGGCAAGACCACGTCGACCATCAACCTGGGTGCCGCGCTCGCGGAGTACGGACGCCGGGTCCTCCTCGTCGACTTCGACCCGCAGGGCGCCCTCTCGGTCGGCCTCGGGGTGAATCCGATGGAGCTCGACCTCACGGTCTACAACCTGCTCATGGAGCGGGGCATGTCGGCCGACGAGGTCCTGCTGAAGACCGCGGTCCCGAACATGGACCTGCTGCCGAGCAACATCGACCTCTCGGCGGCCGAGGTCCAGCTCGTCTCCGAGGTCGCGCGCGAGTCCACGCTCCAGCGGGCGCTGAAGCCGCTGATGGCCGACTACGACTACATCGTCATCGACTGCCAGCCCTCGCTCGGCCTGCTCACCGTGAACGCTCTGACGGCCGCGCACAAGGTGATCGTGCCGCTGGAGTGCGAGTTCTTCGCGCTGCGCGGTGTCGCGCTGCTGACGGAGACCATCGAGAAGGTCCAGGAGCGGCTCAACCCCGAGCTGGAGCTCGACGGCATCCTCGCCACGATGTACGACTCCCGCACGGTGCACAGCCGTGAGGTGCTCGCGCGGGTCGTCGAGGCGTTCGACGACCACGTCTACCACACGGTCATCGGGCGCACGGTCCGCTTCCCGGAGACCACGGTCGCCGGTGAGCCGATCACCACGTACGCCTCCAACTCCGTCGGTGCCGCCGCCTACCGCCAGCTCGCCAGGGAGGTGCTCGCCCGGTGTCACGCCGAGTGAGTCTGCCGGGGGCCGACGAACTCTTCCGTACGACAGGGGGAATGGCGCTTCAGCCGTCCACTCCCCGGCGGGGGGCCAACGGAGAAGCCCGTGTGCCCGCTCCCGCCGGGGAGAGCGACGTCGGCGCCGCCGTGGAGGACGCGCCGCCGTCGGTGCCCGTGCAGGGCGGGGACGGCGAGGGGTCCGAGCATGTGGCCGCGGACGCCGAGTCCGACGAGCAGCCGCGCAGCCGGTCCGCCGCCGCGGGGGCCGAGCGGGCCGCCGCCGGGCGCCAGCCGAAGCCGCAGGAAGGTTCTGCCGCGCCGGGCGCGGCCGCCGGGGCCGCGCCGCGCAAGCGCGGGCGGGCCGCCGGGCGCCGGCCCAGTGGGCGTGAGCGGCACGACGAGAAGATCACCGTGTACGTCTCCGCCGAGGAGCTGATGGATCTCGAACACGCGCGGCTCGTGCTGCGCGGGGAGCACGGGCTGGCCGTCGACCGCGGACGGATCGTCCGGGAGGCCGTCGCCGTGGTGCTGGCGGATCTGGAGTCCCGCGGGGACGCGAGCATCCTCGTACGACGGCTGCGGGGGCGGTAGAGGTAGCCTGCGGGGGCTATGACCTCGTATGACCCCTCGTCGTCGGCGGCGCCCCCCGGCGGTCCCGCCGGTCGTCGGCGTGCGCTGGGGAGAGGGCCGGTGGCTTCGCCGGTCGAGCCGGAGGACGCGAGTGGGCCGTCGGCAGAGGAGCCCTCCGCCACCGGGCGTGCCCAAGCCGAAGCCTCGCGGGAGACGCAGTCCGTGGCCCCCGCCGGGGTCGGCGCCGAGGACGCCCCGGTCGCCGCGGAGCAGCGGGCGGCGACGGACGAGACCGGCAGCCGGGCTGTCGCGGCGCCTCAGACCGTCGAGCGGGCCGGTGTCGGCCGACCGACCGACGTGGAGCCCCGCCCTCGGGCGGCGTCGGAGATCGACGCGTCGCGGATGCCGACCGGTGAGGCCGGACCACTGGGTGAGGCGGTGTCGCGGGACGACGGGATCCCTGCGCCGGCCGGTGGCGTCGAGGGGCCGGACCCGGGTCCCTCGGACGGGGATGACGGCGGGGTCTTCAAGGTTCGCCTGGCCAACTTCGAGGGCCCGTTCGATCTGCTGTTGCAGTTGATCTCGAAGCACAAGCTGGATGTCACCGAGGTCGCGCTGTCCAAGGTCACCGACGAGTTCATGGCGCACATCCGCGGTATGGGACCGGACTGGGACCTCGACGAGACGACCGAGTTCCTCGTCGTCGCCGCGACGCTGCTCGATCTGAAGGCGGCCCGGCTACTGCCCGCCGCCGAGGTGGAGGACGAGGGCGACCTCGCGCTCCTCGAAGCCCGGGACCTGCTGTTCGCCCGTCTGCTGCAGTACCGGGCGTACAAGCGGATCGCGGAGATCTTCAACGGGCGGCTGGAGGAGGAGGCCCGGCGCTACCCCCGTACCGTCGGCCTGGAGCCGCAGCACGCGGAGCTGCTGCCCGAGGTGGTCATCAGCATCGGGCCGGAAGGATTCGCCAGGCTGGCCGTGAAGGCCATGCAGCCCAAGCCCAGGCCGCAGGTGTACGTCGACCACATCCACGCGCCGCTGGTGAGCGTGCAGGAGCAGGCCGGGATCGTCGTCGCGCGGCTGCGGGAGCTGGGGGAGGCGAGCTTCCGCGTGCTCGTCGAGGACACCGACGACACCCTCACCGTCGTGGCCCGGTTCCTGGCGCTGCTGGAGCTGTACCGGGAGAAGGCCGTGGCCCTGGACCAGGAGACCGCCCTCGGTGACCTGGTCGTCCGCTGGACGGGCGGGGACGGCGGCGCGGAGCCCGTGGTCACGGACGAGTTCGACCGGCCGCCCGAGCGCCCCAAGGAGGAGAAGGCGTGAGCGAGGAGACGACCGAGGCGACCGTGGTGTCCGGCGGGCCGCGTACCGTCGCCGACCTCGACCTCAAGCCCGCCCTGGAGGCCGTCCTCATGGTCGTGGACGAGCCCGCGACGGAGGAGCACCTGAGCAAGATCCTGGAGCGGCCGAAGCGGCAGATCGCCAAGGCGCTGCGGGAACTGGCCGACGACTACACCGCGCAGGGGCGCGGCTTCGAGCTGCGGCTGATCGCCGGGGGCTGGCGGTTCTACACCCGCCCCGCGTACGCGGCCGCCGTGGAACGGTTCGTGCTGGACGGGCAGCAGGCCCGGCTCACCCAGGCCGCGCTGGAGACGCTGGCCGTGGTCGCCTACCGCCAGCCGGTCAGCCGCAGCCGCGTCTCCGCGGTGCGCGGGGTCAACTGTGACGGGGTCATGCGGACCCTGCTTCAGCGCGGGTTGGTGGAGGAGGCGGGCACGGAACCCGAATCAGGTGCGATCCTGTACAGGACGACGAACTACTTCCTGGAGCGGATGGGCCTGCGCGGCCTGGACGAGCTACCGGAACTGGCGCCCTTCCTCCCGGAGGCCGAGGCGATCGAGGCCGAGACCCAGGAAGCCGTACCGTCGTTCGATCCGGATGCTCCGGACGCGGACGACGGACCCACGTCGGCCATGACTGACACGACGACGACGGAACTTTGATGCGAAGCAGCGGTAGCGGCAAGAGCGGCGGGCGCGGTAACCACCGCGGTGCCGGCAACAACAGGGACCAGAAGCAGGGCGGCCAGGGCCGTCCCCGCAAGCCCCGCCCCGAGGAGCGCCGCTACGACGTGGGCCCCGGCGGGACGCAGGACGGCCCGAAGTCCGGGCGGGGCGCCTCCGCGCGCGGCGGCGCCAAGGGCGGCCCCAAGCAGGCGCAGCAGCCTCGCGGGCGCGGCCGTTCGGCCCCGGCGACCTCGCGCGAGTACGACGCGCGTGCCGAGGAGCGCAACCGGGAGAGGTACGCGGGCAAGAAGGACATCAAGCTGCCCAAGACCTTCCCGGGCGCCGAGCAGGAGGGCGAGCGGCTCCAGAAGGTGCTCGCCCGCGCCGGCTACGGCTCCCGGCGCGCCTGCGAGGAACTGATCGAGCAGGCCCGCGTCGAGGTGAACGGCGAGATCGTCACCGAGCAGGGCCGGCGGGTCGACCCGGAGAAGGACGAGGTCAAGGTCGACGGCCTGACCGTGGCGACCCAGTCGTACCAGTTCTTCTCCCTGAACAAGCCCGCCGGGGTCGTGTCGACCATGGAGGACCCGGAGGGCCGGCAGTGCCTCGGTGACTATGTGACCAACCGGGAGACCCGGCTGTTCCACGTGGGCCGCCTCGACACCGAGACCGAGGGTGTCATCCTGCTCACCAACCACGGTGAGCTGGCGCACCGGCTGACGCACCCCAAATACGGCGTGAAGAAGACCTACGTCGCGCACATCGTCGGCCCGATCCCGCGTGATCTGGGCAAGCGGCTCAAGGACGGCATCCAGCTGGAGGACGGGTACGCGCGCGCGGACCACTTCCGGGTCGTCGAGCAGACCGGCAAGAACTACCTCGTCGAGGTCACCCTCCACGAGGGGCGCAAGCACATCGTGCGCCGGATGCTGGCCGAGGCCGGCTTCCCCGTTGACAAGCTGGTCCGCACCGCCTTCGGGCCGATCACCCTCGGCGACCAGAAGTCGGGCTGGCTGCGCCGCCTGTCGAACACCGAGGTCGGGATGCTGATGGGGGAGGTCGACCTCTAGGTCTTTCGGAGTTCAGCGGCGGGCCGGTCCCGGGTTTGTGCCCGGGGGCGGCCCTTTGCCGTTTCCGGCCCCGCTCTTGGAGTTCCTTTCCCCGCGAAGGGTTGTGCGCCCACCCCCGCCCATTTATAGTCGGGATGACTATTAGTCAGAGTGACCATAAAGGGGGCGACGGGCATGACCTCACCCGAGGGTTACGACAAATACGCCTTCGAGCCCTTCGCCGTCACCGTCGACCTCGCCGTCCTCACCCTCCGCGCGGGCACCCTCCAGGTGCTGCTCGTCGAGCGCGGCCAGGAGCCCTATGCCGGCCGCTGGGCGCTGCCCGGCGGGTTCGTGCTGCCGGACGAGTCCGCCGAGGAGGCCGCCTGGCGGGAGCTCGCCGAGGAGACCGGTGTCACGGACGGCTCCGGGCTCCACCTGGAGCAGCTGCGGACCTACAGCGAGCCCGGCAGGGACCCCCGGATGCGGGTCGTCACCGTCGCGTTCGCCGCCCTGCTGCCCGACCCGCCCGTCCCGCACGGCGGTGGCGACGCCGCCCAGGCCCAGTGGCTGCGCTTCGACGCCGTCGGACCGCTCGCCTTCGACCACGACCGCATCCTCGCCGACGCCCACGACCGCGTCGGCGCCAAGCTCGAGTACACCTGTCTCGCCACCGCCTTCTGTCCCCCCGAGTTCACGCTCGGCGAACTGCAGCAGGTCTACGAGACCGTGTGGGGCACTCCCCTCGACCGGCCCAACTTCCGGCGCAAGGTGCTGGCCACGCCGGGCTTCGTCGAACAGGTGCCCGGCGCCGCCCGCCTGACCGGCGGACGCGGCAAGCCCGCCGCGCTGTACCGAGCGGGTGGGGCCACCGCCCTGCACCCGCCCCTGCTGCGACCCACCACGGAAGGACGGCACCGATGACCATGACGCTGCTCGCGAAGCGCGCCGCCACCGGATCCCTGCTCGGCCTCGCTCTCGGGGACGCACTCGGCTTCCCCACCGAGTTCGACGACGTACCGTCGATCCTCGCCAAGTGCGGCCCCTGGCGGAAGATGGAGCTGCCGAGGCCCGCGATCGTCACGGACGACACCCAGATGACCCTGGCGCTCGGCCACGGGCTGCGGGCCGCCATGGACCGCGGGGTGCTCGGCCCCGAGGCCCTGGAGAAGGCCGTCCGCAAGGAGTTCGTCGACTGGTCCCGCTCCCCGGAGAACAACCGCGCCCCCGGCCACACCTGCCTGGTCGCCTGCGACCTCCTCGCACGGGAGCGCCACCCCTGGCAGTTCGCCAGCCAGATCCACTCCAAGGGCTGCGGCGCCAACATGCGGGTCGCGCCCCTCGGCCTCATCGGCCCGCTCAGTGACGAACAGCGCGCCGGCGCCTCCCAGTTGCAGGCCGCCCTCACCCACGGCCACCCCACCGCGCTCGCCGCCGCCGACCTCACCGCCCACGCGGTGCGCCTGCTCGCCCAGGGCGCCGAACCGCTCGGCCTGGTCGGACAGTTGCGCTCGTACGCGTACGAGAACCGCTCCCACTACCACGCGCGTTGGCTCGGCGACCTGTGGACGTACAGCCAGGACCCCTCGCCCGAGCACTACATCGCCCGCGGCTGGGACGAGTGCCTCGACGCCCTGGACCGCGTCCAGCAGGCCCTGCGCGCCCCGTCCCCGGAGACCGACCCCTGCCTCGCCACCGGGGAGGGCTGGATCGCCGAGGAGGCCCTCGCCACCGGACTGCTGTGCTTCCTCCTCTTCGTCGACGAACCCGTCACCGCGTTGCGCCGCGCCGCCTGCACCTCCGGCGACTCGGACTCCATCGCCTGCCTCACCGGAGCCTTCGCGGGTGCCCACCACGGCCCGTCCGCCTGGCCCGTGGAGTGGGCCGACCGGATCGAGTACCAGGGCGACCTCGTGTCGCTGGGGGCGCTCTGGGACGCTTGAGGGATGACCGACGCCCTCGACATCGACCTGGCCCCGGATGGGGGTGCCCCCTGCTCGAACCTGGTGGAGAGCCTGGGGGAGGCCGAACAGCCCGATCCCCTGCTGTTCGCCACCGTCTCCGGAGCCCACCTGTACGGCTTCCCGTCCCGTGACTCCGACGTCGACCTGCGGGGTGTGCATCTGCTGCCCGCCGCCGACCTGGTCGGGCTGCGGGAGCCCGAGGAGACACGGACGAGGATGTGGGACCGGGAAGGCGTCGAGATGGACCTCGTCACCCACGACCTGCGCAAGTTCGTACGGCTGATGCTGCGCCGCAACGGCTATGTGCTGGAGCAGTTGCTCTCCCCGCTCGTCGTGCACACCGGGGAGGCGCACCGCGAACTGATCTCCCTCGTGCCGGGTGTCCTCACCCGGCACCACGCCCACCACTACCGGGGTTTCGCCATCACCCAGTGGCGGTTGTTCGAGAAGACCGGTGAACTCAAGCCGCTGCTCTACACGTTCCGGGTGCTGCTCACCGGCATCCACCTCATGCGCAGCGGCGAGGTGCAGGCCCATCTGCCGAGCCTGCTGCCGCTGGTCGAGGAGGCCCCCGCGTATCTGCCGGACCTCGTCGCCGCGAAGGCGGCACAGGAGCACGGCAAGGCGGAGGTGGACCAGGGCCGGGTGGCCGAGGACGTGGAGCGGCTGCAGAAGACGCTCGACGAGGAGCAGGCCCTGTCAGCGCTGCCGGAGACCCCCGCCGCGTACGACGCCCTGCACGACTTCGTGATCCGGGTCCGCCTCGACGGCCCGAAGGGCTGACGCGTGCCGGGTGCGGAAGAGGAAGTCCTCGACCCGGTCCCGGTCCGGCTCCGCCGGCAGCGGGGAGCGGGCCGCCGCCTCTTCGGTCTCGGCGGCCAGCCGGGCCATCCATGCCTCGACGCGGTCCCAGGACACCTCGCCGCGCTTGACCGCCAGCAGGGGTTCGCGCTGGTCACCCACGTCGATGGTGAGCGTGCCCGTGCGCAGCAGGTCGCGGCAGCTCATCAGCAGGCGCAGCAGATGCATGGCGTGCTTCCAGCGGGGCGCGCCGTGCGTGCGGACGTCCGCCTCCAGCTTCTTGCGCTGGCCGAGGGCGTACCGGGCGAACGTCTCGTGGGCCTGACGCGACAGGAACGCCTCGCGCAGCGACAGCAGCTCGCGGCCCGTGTCGTCGAGGTGTTCCACGAGAGGGGAGTGCAGGCACTCCAGGATGTTCGGGTTGGCGCGCAGGGCCAGCTCGCAGAAGCGCTCCAGCTCCCAGCCGAACTGCTCCTCGCCCGGCCCCTCCACATGCGTCGGCGGCTTCTCGAAGCGCCAGAACAGGGCGGTCGGCGCCAGGAACACACCCCGCCGGTCCGTGTCGCTGCCGTCCGTCGCGAGACCGAAGGCGCGCGAACCCATCACACAGGAGTAGATGGTGTGGTCGCGGACCAGGGCGTGGGCGTGCGAGGGCTGCATGCCGGGAGCGTACGGGGCAGGCTCAGGCCAGCCGAATCGAATTTCCCGAGACCGTGATCTGCTCGGCGGGCAGCGGCCGCTGGGCGGGCCCGTGCGCCACCGCGCCGTCGGTGACACTGAACTTGCTCCCGTGGCACGGGCAGTTGATGGTGCCGTCCTCGACCGTGGTCACGAGGCAGGCGCGGTGGGTGCAGACCGCCGAGAACGCCTTGAAGTCGCCCTCCTCGGGTTGGGTGACGACGACCTTCTGGTCCTTGAAGATCTTGCCGCCGCCGACCGGGATGTCGGCCGTCCTCGCCAGCGCCTCGCCCCCGCCGCCGGTGCCCTGCGGGGTCGAGTTCGTGTCGGAGCCGCTGTCGCCGCCTCCGCCGCAGCCCGCGAGCAGTGCCGCCGTGCCCGCCGCGCCGGTCGCCAGTACCGCGCGCCGTGTCGTACTCATCGTCATGTCGTCACTCCGAAGAACACCGCAGAAGCTGCAATTCAGGACAGAGTGCCATAAACAGCGGCACATGCAGGTGTCTCGGCAGGCGGGCGCCGCGCGCCCGGTCAGGGCGGGCTCACTAGGCTGGACGGGCAAGGAGCCGTGACACACAGCAGGTAAGGAGCCAAACCGTGGCGGTACGAGCGGTCCGGGGCGCCGTCCAACTCGACGAGGACCAGGCGGCGCACATGGACGAGCGGGTGGGTGAACTACTCACCGCCGTCCTGGAACGCAACGGGCTCACCCAGGACGACCTGATCAGCATCTGGTTCACGGCCACGCCCGATCTGCACAGCGACTTCCCGGCCGCCGCCGCCCGCAAGCTCGGCATCGTCGACGTACCGCTGATCTGCGCGCAGGAACTCGACATCGAGGGCGCGATGCCCCGCGTCGTACGGATCCTCGCGCACATCGAGTCCGACCGGCCCCGCTCCGAGATCGCGCACGTCTACCTGGGCGCCGCGGCCGCACTCCGCAAGGACATCGCCCAGTGAGAACCGCACTCGTCATCGGCACCGGCCTCATCGGCACCTCCGCCGCGCTCGCCCTCGCCCAGCGCGGTGTGACCGTCCACCTCACCGACCACGACCCCGAGCAGGCCCGGACGGCGGCCGCGCTCGGCGCCGGCACCGACGAGGAGCCCACCGGGCCCGTGGACCTCGCGGTCGTCGCCGCCCCGCCCGCGCACGTGGCCGCGACCCTCGCCGACGCCATGCGCCGGGGCCTCGCCCGCGGCTACCTCGACGTTGCCTCCGTCAAGGGCGGCCCCCGGCGCGAACTGGAGGCGCTGGGCCTGGACCTCTCCGCCTACATCGGCTCCCACCCCATGTCGGGCCGGGAGAAGTCCGGCCCGCTGGCCGCCACCGGCGACCTCTTCGAGGGCCGGCCCTGGGTGCTCACCCCGACCCGCGACACGGACACCGAGGTCCTGAACCTCGCCCTGGAGCTGGTCTCGCACTGCCGGGCCGTGCCCGTCGTCATGGACGCCGACGCCCACGACCGGGCCGTCGCCCTGGTCTCGCACATGCCGCACCTGGTCTCCAGCCTGGTCGCCGCCCGCCTGGAGCACGCCGAGGAGGCCGCCGTACGGCTGTGCGGGCAGGGCATCCGGGACGTGACCCGTATCGCGGCCTCCGACCCGCGCATGTGGATCGACATCCTCTCCGCCAACCCCGGCCCCGTCGCCGACCTCCTCACCGACGTCGCCGCCGACCTCGACGAGACCGTCCAGGCCCTGCGCGCCCTCCAGGCCTCCGACGAGGCCAAGCGCCGCGAGGGCACCACCGGCATCGAGGACGTCCTGCGCCGCGGCAACGCCGGCCAGGTCCGCGTCCCCGGCAAGCACGGCTCCGCGCCACGCGTCTACGAGACCGTGGCCGTCCTCATCGACGACCAGCCCGGTCAGCTCGCCCGGATCTTCGCCGACGCCGGCGCGGCCGGCGTCAACATCGAGGACGTCCGCATCGAGCACGCCACCGGCCAGCAGGCCGGCCTGGTCCAGCTGATGGTCGAGCCGAAGGCGGTGCCGGTGCTGACGAGCGCCCTGCGCGAGCGCGGGTGGGCGCTGCGGCAGTGACACCGGCCCCTCCGTCCGTCGGGCGGCCCGCGGCGGGGGTGCCGTCGCGGGCAGGGCCGGACGGGCTACGCGCACCCAGTACCCTTGTCCGGGGCGCCTTCCGTCTCGCCCCGCCACCTCGGAACAGGAAAGGTGCCCCCCAGTGGAACGCGCCACAGTGATCGTTGCCATCGACGGCCCCTCCGGCACGGGCAAGTCGAGCACCTCGAAGGCCGTGGCCGCACAGCTCGGGCTGAGCTACCTCGACACGGGCGCCCAGTACCGGGCGATCACGTGGTGGATGGTCACCAACGGCATCGACATAGACGACCCGTCGGCCATCGCCGCCGTGGCCGGCAAGCCGGAGATCATCTCGGGCACCGACCCGTCCGCGCCGACCATCACGGTCGACGGCACGGACGTCGCCGCCTCGATCCGCACCCAGGACGTCACCTCCAAGGTCAGCGCGGTCAGCGCCGTACCCGATGTCCGCGCGAGGATCACCGAGCTCCAGCGTTCCATCGCCGCCGACGCCGAGAACGGCATCGTCGTCGAGGGCCGCGACATCGGCACGACCGTGCTGCCGGACGCCGATCTGAAGATCTTCCTCACCGCCTCCCCGGAGGCCCGCGCGGCCCGCCGCAGCGGCGAGCTGAAGAGCACCGACGTCCAGGCGACCCGCGAGGCCCTCCTGAAGCGGGACGCCGCCGACTCCAGCCGCAAGACCTCGCCCCTCGCCAAGGCGGACGACGCGGTCGAGGTGGACACCTCGGACCTCACCCTCCAGCAGGTCATCGAGTGCGTCGTCACCCTCGTCGAGGAGAAGCGGGCGGCGAAGTGAGCGAGGCGTCCTCGGACCGCGCCCCCTCGGGCCGCACCCCGTCGACCGAGGCTCCCTCGGTACGGGGCGCCGAGGTCGGCCGGCGCATCGGCGTCGGCCTGATGTACGGGCTGTGGAAGCCGCGCGTGCTGGGCGCCTGGAAGGTCCCCACGACCGGCCCGGTGATCCTCGCCGTGAACCACTCCCACAACATCGACGGACCCATGGTCATGGGTGTGGCGCCCCGACCGACGCACTTCCTCATCAAGAAGGAGGCGTTCATCGGTCCCCTCGACCCCTTCCTGCTCGGCATCGGGCAGGTCAAGGTGGACCGCTCGACCGCCGACCGCACCGCCATCACCCAGGCGCTCGCCGTCCTGGAGCACGGCGGTGTGCTGGGCATCTTCCCGGAGGGCACCCGGGGCGAGGGCGACTTCGCCTCGCTGCGCGCCGGGCTCTCCTACTTCGCCGTCCGCAGCGGAGCGCCGATCGTCCCGGTGGCCGTCCTGGGAAGCACGGAGCGGCGCGGACGGTTGATCAAGGGGCTGCCTCCGCTGCGCTCCCGCGTCGACGTCGTCTTCGGCGAACCGTTCGACGCGGGCGACGGCAGCGGCCGCCGGACGCGCAAGGCCCTCGACGAGGCGACCGTGCGCATCCAGAAGCAGCTCGGCGCACACCTGGAGCACGCCCGACGGCTCACCGGCCGCAGCTCCTCCGACCTTCCGGGGGACAACCCCCGGACCCCCGGCAGTCAAGAACGCCGACCGGGATGACCAGTGGGCCGTGACGCGGCGAACCCGGGAAAAACGCCGGGCGTCCGATCGGGCGCTGGGCGACACTGAGTAGTGGATCAGCCGGCGGACCTGCCGGCCGCTCCACCGATCACCACGATGAACGACGAGGTACGGACTTCATGAACGACCAGTTTCCCTCCGAGCACGAGCACGGAGAGCTTGGCGACGCCGAGTACGCGGAGTTCATGGAGCTCGCCGCGGAAGAGGGCTTCGACCTGGAGGACGTCGAGGGCGCCCTCGACG
>NZ_LIQX01000910.1 GCF_001418475.1 Streptomyces ossamyceticus
CGTTCAGGGCGCCGGGCAGATGCCCGGAGGCGTACTCGCCGGGCGTACGGACGTCGACGACGGTCAGCTCCGTCAGGCACGCCCGGACCTCACGGACGGTGAGGCGGCGAGGAGCGGAGGGAGTGTGGGGGGAGGGAGTGAGAGGAGTGGTCATGGGTCCTGCGATCCTTTCCTGAGGGGGCGGTAAAATACCCCCAAGGGTATGTAGAGGAAGTGGGTCGGTCGTGGAGTTGCAGTTCGAGGGTGATGAGCTCAAGTCGGTGCTGAACCGGCTGCGCCGGGCGCAGGGGCAGATCTCCGGGGTGATCAAGATGATCGAGGAGGGGCGCGACTGCGAGGACGTCGTCACCCAGCTCGCCGCGGCCTCGCGGGCGCTCGACCGGGCCGGATTCGCGATCATCGCCACCGGTCTGCAGCAGTGCCTCACCGACTCCGAGAAGAACGAGCGGAACGGCGAGACGACGGAGCAGATGCGGGCTCGACTGGAGAAGCTGTTCCTTTCGCTGGCGTGAGGGGCGGCCCCGTGCCGAGGGCGGCGCCCTCAGGGGTCGGGTTCGGTTCGCGCGCCTGGTAGTTGGGGGGCGCGGTTCGAGTGCGGTTCGTTGCTGGGTGCGGGTGCGGGTGCGGGTGCGGGTGCGGGTGTGGGTGCGGGTTCGTCGTCGGTTCAGACGAGCGCGTCGACGAGCATGAGCGCGGCCATCGCCAGGAGCGCCCAGGCGAAGACACGCCGCAGGGTGTCCCCGGACACCTTGCCCGCCAGCCGTCTGCCGTCCCACGCGCCGAGGATCGCGGCCCCCGTGAACGGGGCGACGACCGCCCAGTCGAGGTGCGTGCTCGTCCCGGCGCGGGCGGCCAGCGCGGCCAGCGAGTTCACGGTGATCACGAGCAGACTGGTGCCTACCGCGTCGCGCATCCGCAGTCCCACCACGTTCACCAGGGCCGGTACGGCGAGGAAGCCGCCGCCGACGCCCAGGACACCGGTGACCGCGCCGAGCCCCGCACCGGACGCGGCGACCCTGCTCGCCCGTACGGTCGGCTCCGCCCGGCGTGTGGCCGAGGGACGCAGCATCCGATGCGCGGCGAGCCCCGCGACCAGGGCGAACGCCACGGTCAGCAGTCCGGCGGGCAGATCAGCGGTGAGCGCCCCGCCCAGCGCCGAGGGCACCAGTCCGGCTGCCGCGAAGAGCAACCCGCCGCGCCAGCGGACCGCACCCGACCGGGCGTGCGCGGCCAGCGCGGTCGCCGAGGTGAACGCGACGATCACCAGACTCGCGGTGGTGGCCGCGGCCGGCGCGAACCCCAGCAGATAGATGAGCGCGGGCACGGCGAGCACACTTCCCCCGCCGCCCAGCGCCCCGAGCGCCACCCCGACCACACCCCCGGCGAGCAGTGCGAGAACGAGGTCGCTCATTCGGCCGGGACGCCCGTCGACGCGGACGCGGGGAGCACCGGGCGGCGGTCGATGGGCGCGCCGCACTCCGCGGGGGCCGCGCCCGTACGGCCGGACTCGGAGGCGCGCTCGGCGGACGTCCGTGTCCGGGAGGCGTGCTCCGCGGACGTCCGTGCCCCGGCGGTCTCGGCCATCGGCAGTCCGGCCCCGGCCGCGTTGTCGAAGGCGTCGTCCACGGCGACGACCCGGTGGCCGGCCGCGTCCAGGACGGAGGCGGCGATGGCGGCCCGCATGCCTCCGGCGCAGTGGACCCAGATCGTGCCGCCGGGTATCTCGGTGAGCCGCTCGCGCAGCCGGTGCACGGGGATGTGCAGGGAGCCCGCCACATGGCCGCCGGCGCGCTCGGAGTCGCGCCGGACGTCCAGGACGACCGTCCCCTCGACGCCGTGGACCCGCGCCAGGTCGGCGAACGTGCCGCGCGGGAAGGAACGCGGACTCTCGCCCTCGCGCAGCCAGTCGCCCGGTGAGCCGGTCGCCGCAGCGACCGGCCGGTCGATCCCGACCCGCACCAACTCCCTCTGTGCAGCAGCGAGCTGCTCGGGCGACGAGGCGAGCAGCGTCACCGGCTTGCCCCACGGCAGCAGCCACGCCAGATACGTGGCGAGTTGTCCCTCCGCCTCGAAGTTCACCGCCCCGGCCACATGTCCCTGCGCAAACGCGACGCGGTTGCGCAGATCCACGACCCATTCGCCCGCCGCCAGCCGCGCGGCGATCTCCTCCGCGTCCGCGGGGGCGGGCGGCGTCAGATCCACCGGGGCGGGACCCCGCGCGTTCACCGGGCCCATCTGCGCGTAGTACGCCGGAATGTCGTCGAGGTCGGCCAGGAGATCGGCGACGAACGTCTCCACGTCCTTGACCAGCGCCTCGTTGGTGACCCGCTCGTGCCCGACGGTCGTCGCCCCGCCCGTCGCCCGCCCGGCCGAACAGAAGCTGCCGAAGCCGTGCGTGGGCAGCACCTCCGTCTCCTCCGGCAACGCGTCGGCGAGCCGGCGCACCGAGGCGTGCTGCGCGCGGGCCAGTTCATCGGTGAGCCGGGGCTCGACGAGGTCCGGGCGCCCGAGCGTGCCGATGAGCGCGG
>NZ_LIQX01000911.1:0-1781 GCF_001418475.1 Streptomyces ossamyceticus
GCACGTCCAGGTGCTCGGCGACGACCTGTTCCGCTACACCGTCAGCCAGCACAACTCGGCACTCGACGGCTGGTCCATCTCACTGCTGCACACCCAGCTGTTCGAGCTGTACCACCAGCTGCGCGAAGGCCGCGACACCTCCCGCCCGCCCGTCGACAACCACCTGCGCAACTTCGTCGGCCTGGAGACCGAGGCACTGCGCTCCCCGCAGTCCCGGGACTTCTGGCTGAAGGTGCTGCAGGACCCGCGCCCCGTCGACGTGCCGCCCCGGCCCGGTGCCGAGTCCACCGACGACTTCCGCGTCGTCCTACGGGACGTGCCCCTCCCGCGCGGGCTCACCCAGCGCGTCGAGGCCACCGCCGACGCCCTGTCGGTGCCCTTCAAGGACGTGCTGCTCGCCGCCCACATGAAGGTCCTCGCCCTGGTGTCCGGCCAGGACACCGTGATGACCGGCTACGAGCACAGCGGCCGGCCCGAGCTGCCCGGCGCGGAGACCACCCTCGGCCTGCACCTCAACACCGTGCCCTTCCAGGTCGATCTGGGCGGCGGCACCTGGGCCGACCTGATCCGCCGCGTGTACCGCGCCGAGGCCGACCTGCTGCCGCACCGGCGCTACCCCATGGCCCGGATGAAGCAGGACCTCGCCACCCAGCGCGTCCTGTTCACCACCACGTTCAACTTCACCCACTTCTACCTGCTCCAGAACCTGAAGCAGCTGCCGGAGTTCTCCATGCTGGACATGCGGGTCGACTCCGAGACGGAGTTCCCGTTCCGCACCGAGTTCTCCCGGCACTTCTTCGACGACGAGCTCCAGCTCTGCCTGCACTTCCACACCCACCTGTACGACGAGGCGCAGATCGACCGCATCGGCGGCTACTTCGTGCGGGTGCTGGAGCTGATGGCCGCGGAGCCCGACGCGCCACACGACGCCCACGCCCTGCTCGCGGACGAGGACCTGGCCCTGCTGGGCCGCACGCCCGGATCCGCCACCCGGGCGGCGGACCCTGCCACCACCACCGCAGGTAGCGCGTCCGAGGCCACGGTCACCCGTATCCGGGAGGCCTGGGCGAACGTCCTCGGCACCCCGCCCTCCGCCATCGCCCGCGACGGCGACTTCTTCGCTCTCGGCGGCAACTCCCTGTCGGCGCTCCGCGTCGTGCTGGAACTCGACGGACTGGTCACCCTCTCCGACCTCACCCGCATCTCACGCCTCGGTGAACTGGCCGCCCTGGTGGACGAGCGCTCCGCGCGCGAGGAGGGCGCCGACCGGGAGGACGGCGAGCTGCTCCAGCGGCTGACCAGCGCCCCGGGCGAGGACGCCCTCGGAGCGGTGATCTGCGTCCCGTACCCCTGCGGCCACCCGGTGAACTTCAAACCGCTCGCCGAGGCGATCGAGAAGCTCACCCCCGACCTCGTCGTGTACGGCGTCGAACAGCCGGGCCACAGCCCCGAGCGCCGGGGCGAGTTCACCGACGTCGCCGAAACCGTGGTGCGGATCGTCGACGAGATCGAGCAGCGCGCCGACCTGCCGCTGATCCTCTGGGGCCACTGCGGCGGCGCCGCCGTGACCGTCGAACTTGCCCGCGTCCTGGAGGAGCGCGGCTTCGACCTCCGGCACGTCTTCATCGGGTCCAAGTTGCTGCCGCCCGCGTCCGACATGCGCGAGTCCATCGCCATGATCGACGGCTGGAGCGACGAGGAGATCATCACGTACATGGTCGAGGAGACCGGCTACAGCGAACTGGACGGCCTCGACCACCGCTACATCTCCTTCCTCGGTG
>NZ_LIQX01000911.1:1811-1983 GCF_001418475.1 Streptomyces ossamyceticus
GCCGAGGACGTGCGCTTCCAGCGGCTGGCGTGCGGCGGCCACTACTTCGTACGAGGAAACCCCGCCGGCACCGGCGAACTGATCGAGCGGGCGTGGGCCACCACGACCGAGATGGAGGGCTGACATGCCGCAGATACCCGTCCTGTGCTTCCCGTTCGCCGGCGCCGGCGCC
>NZ_LIQX01000912.1 GCF_001418475.1 Streptomyces ossamyceticus
CCGGAGAGGCGGGTGCGGGCCGGTCAGCACGGGGAGGTGTCACGGGGGCCGTCCAGGAGCGGGGGAGGAGGTGTTGCGTTCACTGTGGATGACTGCACAGTCCAGGCTAGTGGACCGAGACAGGGGTGTACATCTTTTTTGAGGCTTACGCATCCCCTTGAGTGCCCCTCCCTTCCCATACTAAAAATGCAAGCACGCTTGCTTGTTTATGGTGGCCCTGTCATCCTCCCCCCATGGCCGACCCGACGCCCGTCATCGACGACCTCCGTGCCGAGAGCGATGAACTCGACGCACTCGTCGCCGAGTTGCCCGTGGAACGGTGGGCGCTCGCGACCCCCGCGCCCCGCTGGACGATCGCCCACCAGATCGCGCATCTCGCCTGGACCGACCGTGCCGCGCTGCTCGCCGTCACCGACCGGCAGGCCTTCGCCCACGAGGTCGAGAACGCGCTGACGCAGCCCGGCGACTTCGTGGACAACGGCGCCGAGGAGGGCGCGGCCGCACCGCCGGACCGGCTCCTCACCGACTGGCGGGCGGGGCGCACGGCCCTGGAGGACGCGCTGCGGGCCGCCCCCGACGGCGCGCGGTACCCCTGGTTCGGGCCGCCCATGTCGACCGCGTCGATGGCGAGCGCGCGGCTGATGGAGACCTGGGCCCACGGCCAGGACGTCGCCGACACCCTCGGTGTGACCCGTGTCCCCACCGACCGGCTCCGCCACGTCGCCCGGCTCGGCGTCCGCACCCGCGACTTCTCCTTCGGGGTGCACTCCCTGACCCCGCCCTTCGAGGAGTTCCGCGTCGAACTCACCGCCCCCTCCGGCGCGTTGTGGGCGTACGGCCCCGAGGACGCCGCCGAGCGCGTCACCGGACCCGCGCTCGACTTCTGTCTCCTGGTCACCCAGCGCGCCCACCGCGCAGACCTCGCCCTGCGCGCCGAGGGTGCCGACGCCGACCGCTGGCTGGACCTCGCCCAGGCCTTCGCGGGCCCGCCGGGACCGGGGCGTGGACGGGGGCGTGGACCGGGACGTGGGCCGGGGGAGGCGGCGCGATGACCGCGCTGCGCATCGGTAACGCCTCCGGGTTCTACGGCGACCGCTTCGACGCCCTGCGCGAGATGCTCACCGGCGGCGACCTCGACGTCCTCACCGGCGACTACCTCGCCGAGCTGACCATGCTCATCCTCGGCCGCGACCGGCTGAAGGACCCCGCCGCCGGGTACGCGCGTACGTTCCTGCGTCAGCTGGAGGAGTGCCTGGGCCTCGCCCAAGAGCGCGGCGTCCGCATCGTCACCAACGCCGGGGGCCTCAACCCCGCAGGACTCGCCGACGCCGTACGGGCGCTCGCCGACCGGCTCGGCCTCGCCGTACGGGTCGCGCACGTCGAGGGCGACGACCTCACCGCCCGGTACCCCGGCAGCCTCGCCGCGCACGCCTACCTCGGCGGCTTCGGCATCGCGGCCTGTCTGCGGGAGGGCGCGGACGTCGTCGTCACCGGCCGGGTCACCGACGCCGCGCTGGTCACCGGGCCCGCCGCCGCCCACTTCGGCTGGGGACCGGGGGAGTACGACCGTCTCGCGGGCGCCGTCGTCGCCGGGCACGTGCTGGAGTGCGGGACGCAGGCCACCGGCGGCAACTACGCCTTCTTCGCCGACGGCGACATCCGCCGCCCCGGCTTCCCGCTCGCCGAACTCCACGAGGACGGCAGCAGCGTCATCACCAAGCACCCCGGCACCGGCGGCTTCGTCGACACCGGCACCGTCACCGCCCAGCTGCTGTACGAGACGGCCGGCGCCCGCTACGCCGGACCCGACGTCACCGCCCGCCTCGACACCGTACGGCTCACCCAGGACGGCCCCGACCGGGTCCGCATCCGGGGCGTACGCGGCGAGGCGCCGCCCCCGACCCTCAAGGTCGGGCTCAACCGGCTCGGCGGCTTCCGCAACGAGGTCGTCTTCGTCCTGACCGGCCTCGACATCGAGGCGAAGGCCGCCGTCGTGAAGGCTCAGATGACGGACGCCCTCGCCAAGTCGCCTCCGCAGGAGGTGCGTTGGGAGCTGGCGCGGACCGACCGTCCCGACGCCCCCACCGAGGAGACCGCCAGCGCGCTGCTCCGCCTCGTCGTACGGGACCCCGACCCGGAGGCCGTTGGCCGTGCCTTCAGCGGAGCCGCCATCGAACTGGCCCTCGCCAGCTACCCCGGCTTCCATGTCCCGCAACCGCCGGGGAAGGGCGCTCCCTACGGGATCTTCGACGCCGAGTACGTCGACCAGGGGGCCGTGGCGCACACCGCCGTCCTCCACGACGGCCGCCGGATCCCCGTACCCGCGCCGCACGACACCCTCGTACCGCGCCCCGCCGACGAACCGCCCCTGCCGGAGCCGCTGCCGGCCGGGCTCCCGACCCGTCGGGCCCCCCTCGGACTGGTCGCCGGGGCCCGCAGCGGCGACAAGGGCGGCAACGCCAACATCGGGCTGTGGGCCCGCGGCGACGACGCCTGGCGGTGGCTCGCCCACACCCTCACCACCGACCGGCTGCGCGCCCTCCTCCCGGAGACCGCCGACCTGCCCGTCACCCGCCACCCGCTGCCCGGACTGCGCGCCCTGAACTTCGTCGTCGAGGGCATCCTCGGCGCGGGCGTCGCCTCCCAGCACCGCTTCGACCCGCAGGCCAAGGCCCTCGGCGAATGGCTCCGCTCCCGCCACCTGGACATCCCGGAGGTACTCCTGTGACCGCCCGCCGCC
>NZ_LIQX01000913.1 GCF_001418475.1 Streptomyces ossamyceticus
GTAGTACGCCTGGGGGTCGGCAGCGTACTGCCGGTGCCGCTGTACAGCGGCACCGCCAGTACGCCGCCGACCCCCAGGCGTACTACGCGTACCTGCGGCACTTCGGGGCGACCGCGCCGGTCGAGATCGCGCCCGGTGTGGACGCGACCCTCGTCACCGACCACGCGACGGCGCTCCACCTGCTCCAGGACTCGAGCAACTTCCGCAAGGACGCCCGGCGCTGGCGGGATGTCGCCGAGGGCAGGATCGGCCCGGACAACCCCGTCGTGCCGATGCTGGGCTACCGGCCCAACGCCATGTTCACCGACGGCGCCGAGCACGCCCGGCTGCGCCAGGCGATCACCGACTCCCTGGCCCGCGTGGACTCCCGGCAGCTGACGGAGATGACCAAGCGCGCCTCCGACTACCTGATAGCCCAGGTCGCCGCGCGCGGCTCGGTCGACCTGATGAACGACTACGTCAAGCAGCTGCCGCTGCTCGTGTTCAACGAGCTGTTCGGCTGCCCGGCGGACGTCGGCGACCGCGTCGTCTTCGGCATCTCCGGTGTCTTCGAGGGCGTCAACGCCGAGAAGGCCAACATGGTGCTCGGCCAGGCCGTCGGCGAGCTGGTGGCGCTGAAGCGGGCCAGGCCCGCCGACGACGTCACCTCGCACCTGATGCGGCACGAGGCCCGGCTGACCGACGAGGAACTCGTCCACCAGCTGATCCTGTTGCTCGGCGCGGGCGCCGAACCGCTGCGCAACCTCATCGGCAACACCCTGCACCGGCTGCTCACCCACGACCGGTACGCCGACGGCGGTCTCATCGAGGAGGCCATCGACGACACGCTGTGGGAGAACCCGCCCATGGCGAACTACGCGCCCCACTACCCGGCCTCCGACCTGGACTTCGCCGGGACGAAGATGCGCGCCGGCGACCTGGTGCTGGTGAGCATCACCGCCGCCAACACCGACCCGACGCTGGCGGCGGCCCGGCAGACCGGCGGCCGGCGCGCCCACCTCGCGTGGAGCGCGGGCCCGCACGCCTGCCCGTCCAAGGACCTCGCGCGGCTGGTCACCATGACGGCCATCGAGAACCTGCTGAACCGGCTGCACGACATCGAGCTGGCGGTGCCCGAGGACAGCCTGACCTGGCGGCCGGGCCCGTTCCACCGGGCG
>NZ_LIQX01000914.1 GCF_001418475.1 Streptomyces ossamyceticus
ATGCTGGTCGTGGTCGCGGGGCTCGGCGTGCTCAACACGGTCGTCCTCGACACCCGCGACCACGACCAGCATCAGCGTGAGCATCCCGATCAGCGCGTCCATGGCCACGATCACACCGGAGGTGCCGGGGGTGCCGGTCCGGGCGACGGCGCCCACTCCGGCGGCTTTGAGCGCGCCGTTCAGTGAGTCGAGGTACCCCGCGGGATCGGTGCCGGGTTCCGTCCGTACATGGAACTGTCCGGGCAGGGCGTCGGCGCCGAGCCCGAGGTCGGCGAGCGTGGTGGTCGAGGTGAGCAGTGCCATGCTGCCGCCCTCGGTGAAGAACGCCGCCCCGACGATCCGTACGGTGGTCCGCCGCCCGTCGTCCGTGAGCGTCACCGTGTCCCCGACCCCGATCCCGGCCGCGTCGAGGAACCGCTCGGTGACCACGGCCTCGCCCGCTCCGTGGAGCCAGCGCCCCGAGACGATCTGCGGGGCGCCCCACGCCGAGTCGCCCTCGTACGCCACGACGGTCGTCGCCCCGGTGACCCCGGAGGCCGCCACCCGGGCCTGGGCGGTGCCGTAGAACCGGGCGGTGCCCTCCTGCGCCCGCAGCGCGTCCGCCACGACCCTGGGAACGGCCCGTTCTCCTTCCTCCTCGCCTCCGGCCCGGACGACGTCCGCACCGGGCGGCCCCTGTCCACCGCCGGCCTCGACGACCACGTCGGCGGCCGAGTTCAGCAGGCGCCCCTCCTGCACCGCGCCCAGCGTCAGTGCCAGCCCCACCGCGAAGGTGACGGACACGGCCCCGAACCCGACCGCCGCCGCGGCGACCAGCGACCGCCCCGGCCGCGCGAAGGGATACGCCAGCCCCAGCCCGACCGCCCTCGGCAGCGGCACCCGCGGAGCGAGCCGCGACGCGAGCCGCCCGAGCCGCCCGGCTCCCCGCCGAGACTCGGAGGCCGTACGCCCCACGGTGATCGCCTCGACCGTCCGCAGCCGTCCCGCCCGCAGCGCGGGGACGAGCGCGGCACCCGCGACCAGGAGGAGCGCGCCCACCGGCACCACTACGTCGATCCACAGCGGGACCGTCCTCGTGGGAGCCCCGACCACGTCGCCCGCCTCCGCGAGCACCGGCACGGCCAACACGTTGCCCAGCCCCACCCCCAGCACGCATCCGACGGCCGTCGGCACGAACGCCTGCGCCACATAGGCCCGTACGACCTGTCCCGGAGTGAACCCGAGCGCCTTGAGCACCCCGATCCGACGCGTCGCGGCCCCGACCGCCCCGCCGACCACGATCCCGATGACGAGCACCGAGAGGAACAGCCCGAGCCCGCCGAAGGCCACCAGGAACGGCACGAACGCCATCGCGTTCGCCGTCTGCTCCTGCTTGACCGTCAGATACGACCGCGCCCCGGTCATCACCCCCTCCGGCACGGAACGGGCGACCGCGGCCCGCCCGGCGGCCACATCGGCGGCGGTACGGGCGTCGTGGAGGCGGTAGTACATCTCGTACGAGGACGGGGGCGTGGACGACGACGCAGACTGAGATGGAGATGGAGATGGAGATGGGGATGAAGACGAGGACGGGCGAGAGGTGCCGGCCGCATCCGTGGGCCTCGTCGGCGCCCCCGCCAGCGCCTTCGCCTGGTCCGGGGTGACCCACGCGTCCGCGGTGCCCGTGACCGATCGCGCGACGCCCACGACCGTCAGCGTCGGACTGCCCGGCGCGTCCGGGACCGTGAGGCGCGCCCCCGGCCGTAGGGGCACCTCGCTCTCGTCCACCGCGATCTGTCCCGCCCGCGAGGGCCACGCGCCCTCGACTAGCTCGATCCGGTCGACCGGCCCCGCGGCGTCGGCCCGGCCGACGACGG
>NZ_LIQX01000915.1:0-300 GCF_001418475.1 Streptomyces ossamyceticus
GCCGTTGTCGCCGACGACGGCGTACTGGACGCGGTCCCCGTGGACGACGGCGGCGACTGAACCCCCCTTGATGCCGTGCTTGCGGTAGTCCCACACGGAGCTCGGGGCGGGGAGGACGATGAACGGCAGACCCGCGGCGCTGAGGTAGCGCCTGTCGGACTGCTGGTAGGAGGTCGTGGGCTGGAACCAGGGGTCGGTGGTCCGGTTGCAGCGCGCGCTCGGGCGGCCGTCGCAGTCGATGTCCATGTCGGCCTTCCAGAACACCGCCCCGTCGACACCGCACACCGGGATGTCGGCGGG
>NZ_LIQX01000915.1:305-967 GCF_001418475.1 Streptomyces ossamyceticus
TCCGCGGCCGTCACGGCACCCTCACGCTGTATGGACTGCTGCTGATGGGCCAGAGCGGGCAGGGTTACGGGGGCCAACAGGGCGGCGCCGGCGGCGGCCAGCGTCAACAACCGGACACGCACGATAAGGGACCCTCTCCTGGGGGACACTGACGGTCACTCATCACCCCAAGGTGGAGGGGGCGGGAGAGGAAGGCCACTGGTAGGGGGCCGGACGGTGCACACTGTGCTCCGCACGAGGACGCGGCCGAGGGCCCGGTCCGGTCTCGGCCCCGGCCGCTCGGCCGCCCTGGTCGGCGCGGGGTGGGCGACGACAGCGGCCCGCACCGTACGACGCGAACTCCCCTGCCGTGCTGGCGAGTTCACGCCGCGTCAGAACACCAGCATACGTAGCCGCCGGCCGCACCGTGAACCGGGCGATCACCCCTTCACCTCACCCCCACCCTCTTGATGTGGGCGCGTCGGCGTGGCATACATACGGGGGATAGGTGCAGACCAATCCGGTGACCGGGGGCGTCATGACACCTGGTCACCCGTGCCGCCGGTGCTCTTCCTCCGAGGGGCCGACGATCGAGGGGGCTGGATCGTGCGACGCGTTCCCGTGCCGGTGTCGTTGCCGGTCCTGGTGGTCTGCGGCTCGTTGCTCCTCACCGTCTCCTGCGG
>NZ_LIQX01000915.1:988-1318 GCF_001418475.1 Streptomyces ossamyceticus
GGCGGGCCGGAGGTCGCCGGGTACGAGGTGTACCGCGGCGAGCGGAAGGTGAAGGACGTGCCCGGCGACGCGCACATGGTCGACGTCACCCGACTGCGACCGTCCACCACGTACGTGTTCACGGTCCGGCCGGCGGCTACGTATGCTGGTGTTCTGACGCGGCGTGAACTCGCCAGCACGGCAGGGGAGTTCGCGTCGTACGGTGCGGGCCGCTGTCGTCGCCCACCCCGCGCCGACCAGGGCGGCCGAGCGGCCGGGGCCGAGACCGGACCGGGCCCTCGGCCGCGTCCTCGTGCGGAGCACAGTGTGCACCGTCCGGCCCCCTACCAG
>NZ_LIQX01000916.1:0-165 GCF_001418475.1 Streptomyces ossamyceticus
GGCCAGGGCGCTGTCCAGGGACAGGACGCTCACCAGGGCGAGGAGTACGGCGACACACCGAAAGGTCATACGTCGGCCGCGGTTCTCGGGGCGTCGCGCGCCGTCATGGGGGGTGGTTTGTCCGCTCGTCATGTGATCAGCCATACGTGCCGCCCACCTGCGCGG
>NZ_LIQX01000916.1:180-3184 GCF_001418475.1 Streptomyces ossamyceticus
GCGCGCCAGGTCACCCGATATGAGGGCTCACCCAGGACCCGATCGTCACGTACAGTCACAGGGGGCGCACAGCATGTCGCGTTCGACGGCATCACCGGAAGACGACAGCACCACCAGCGACGACACCACCGGACACCACCGGACACAGGGGTTGATATGTGCGGAATCGTGGGATACGTCGGATCACAGTCCGCGCTCGACGTGGTCCTGGCCGGGCTGAAGCGGCTGGAGTACCGGGGGTACGACTCGGCGGGCGTGGCGGTGCCGGCCGACGGAGGCCTGGCCGCCGCNNCCACACCCGCTGGGCCACCCACGGCGGCCCCACCGACGTCAACGCCCACCCGCATCTGGACAACGCGGGCCGGGTCGCCGTCGTCCACAACGGCATCATCGAGAACTTCGCGGCCCTGCGCGCCGAACTGACCGAGCGGGGCCACGAACTGGCCTCCGAGACGGACACCGAGGTCGTCGCCCATCTCCTCGCCGAGGAGTACTCGTCGTGCGACGACCTCGCCGAGTCGATGAGGCTGGTCTGCCGCCGTCTGGAGGGCGCGTTCACCCTCGTCGCGGTGCACGCGGACGCGCCCGACGTGGTCGTGGGCGCCCGCCGCAACTCCCCTCTGGTGGTGGGTGTCGGCAAGGACGAGGCGTTCCTCGCGTCGGACGTCGCCGCGTTCATCGACCACACCCGCTCGGCGATCGAGCTGGGCCAGGACCAGGTGGTGGAGCTGCGCCGCGACGGCGTGACGGTGACGACGTTCGACGGCCGCCCCGCCGAGGTCCGTTCGTACCACGTCGACTGGGACGCGTCGGCCGCGGAGAAGGGCGGCTACGACTACTTCATGCTCAAGGAGATCGCCGAGCAGCCGAAGGCGGTCGCGGACACCCTGCTGGGCCGTATCGACACGGCGGGCTCTCTGACACTGGACGAGGTCCGCATCTCCGACCAGGAACTGCGCGAGCTGGACAAGGTGGTCATCGTCGCGTGCGGTACGGCCTTCCACGCCGGCCTCATCGCCAAGTACGCCATCGAGCACTGGACACGGGTGCCCTGCGAGGTGGAGCTGGCCAGCGAGTTCCGCTACCGGGACCCCATCCTCGACCACCGCACGCTCGTGGTCGCGATCTCCCAGTCCGGCGAGACCATGGACACGCTGATGGCCGTGCGCCACGCGCGCGAACAGGGCGCCCGGGTCCTCGCGATCTGCAACACCAACGGCTCGACGATCCCCCGCGAGTCGGACGCCGTCCTCTACACCCACGCGGGCCCGGAGGTCGCCGTCGCCTCCACGAAGGCGTTCCTGACCCAGCTGGTCGCCTGCTACCTGGTCGCCCTGTATCTGGGTCAGATCCGCGGCACCAAGTGGGGCGACGAGATCCGAGCGGTGATCCGCGACCTCTCCCGCATCTCCCGCGAGGTCGAGCGCGTCCTCGAAACGATGGAGCCGGTAAGGGAGTTGGCGCGCACCCTCGCCACGAAGAAGACGGTGCTGTTCCTCGGCCGCCACGTGGGCTACCCGGTGGCCCTCGAAGGCGCCCTGAAACTGAAGGAACTGGCCTACATGCACGCGGAGGGCTTCGCGGCGGGCGAGCTGAAACACGGCCCGATCGCCCTGATCGAGGAGGACCTCCCGGTGGTCGTCGTGGTCCCCTCCCCCGCGGGCCGCTCCCTCCTCCACGACAAGATCGTCTCCAACATCCAGGAGATCCGCGCCCGTGGCGCCCGCACGATCGTCATCGCCGAGGAGGGCGACGAGACGGTCGCCCCCTACGCCGACCACCTCATCCGCATCCCCGCGACCCCCACGCTCCTCCAGCCCCTCGTCTCCACGGTCCCCCTCCAGGTCTTCGCCTGCGAACTGGCGACGGCCCGGGGCAACGAGGTGGACCAGCCACGCAACTTGGCGAAGTCGGTGACGGTGGAGTGACCGGGGCGGGGGCCACCGCCTCAGCGGCCCTGGTGGGGATTGGCCCTGATCCGCAGGACGAGCGAGATGGCGCCGCAGGCCACCACGGCGAAAACGGCACCGCCGTAGTTCTCCTGGACGATGCTGCCGGCGGCGATCACGGAGCCTATGACGAGGGGTAAGCCGGCGGTCTTGCCGTTCTTCTTCACGAGGGCCTCTCCCGAGTGGTGGGTACCGAACCGCAGCATGATCCCAACGCGCGGCGGGGCCGGGCCAGCCGATAACAGGGCGTGGCGCGCCGGGATTTGGCCGCCGACGCCGCACCCGGGCGGGGCGGACCCGATGTGGTGTGGTGTGGTGCGCCCTGCCGGGGTGGCGCGCCGTAGGGTGCAGATCATGCCCATCATCGGAGTCGGCATCGACGTCGCCGAGATCGACCGTTTCCGCGCGGCCCTGGAACGGACCCCCTCCATGGCCGAACGCCTCTTCGTGCCCGACGAGCTGCTCCTCCCGAGCGGCGAACGCCGGGGCATCGCCTCCCTCGCGGCCCGCTTCGCCGCGAAGGAGGCCCTCGCCAAGGCCCTCGGCGCGCCGGCGGGCCTCCACTGGACCGACGCGGAGGTCTACGTCGAGCCCTCCGGCCAGCCCCGCCTCCGAGTGACCGGCACGGTGGCGGCCCGCGCGGCCACGCTCGGCGTCAAGTCCTGGCACATCTCGCTGAGCCATGACGCGGGGGTGGCCTCAGCGGTGGTGATCGCCGAGGGCTGATGCCGGGACGCCCGGTGGCTCGGGGTCCACTGTTGTCGTGCGGGCGCGGGTGATTCGTGGTTTCTCGCGCAGTTCCCCGCGCCCCTGGAGGGACGGGCCTGCGGCCCGCCCTCCCCCGAAAGGCATGGGCCTGCGGCCGGATGGCTCCGTTGAAAAGCGCGGGTCGCAACCCCGGCCGCTGCTCAGGATGAAGGCCGGGCCGCCAGGCCCATGCCTTCAGGGGCGCGGGGAACTGCGCGAGAAACCACAGCGCACCCGCAGTCGCCCTGCGACAGTGGCCCCCGAGCTACTGGGCGCCCCTCACACAGCCCGGGTCACGAGTGACCCAG
>NZ_LIQX01000917.1 GCF_001418475.1 Streptomyces ossamyceticus
GGTGCATCCCCCGTCGCCAGCGGCCGGGCGTTGTCATGCGGCCGATCGACGCGACGCCTCGAAGGGTGGTGGGTGCTGCCGTGACCCGGCGCATCGTCGTCGTCACCGCCGTCCACGCCCCCTCGGCCCCCTTCCTCCCCGACGCCTACGCGTCACTGCGCGACCAGCGGTTACCCGGCGGCTGGGAGTGGCACTGGGTCATACAGGAGGACGGCACCTCGGACGCCGTCGCCCCGCACGTCCCCGCCGACACCCGCGTGACCTTCCGCCAGGGGCGGCCCGGCGGCCCCGGGGTCGCCCGCACCATCGCCCTCTCGGAGGCGGACGGTTCCTACGTGAAGGTCCTGGACGCCGACGACCGGCTGACGCCGGGGGTGCTCGCCCGCGATCTGGCCGCCCTCGAAGCCGACCGCACGCTCGGCTGGGCCACCTCACGCGTCCTGGACGTCCTGCCCGACGGCTCCACCCTCGGTTTCCCCGGCGACCCCGAGCACGGCCCGATCGAGCGAGGCGTCGTCCTCGACCACTGGGCCGCCCACGACTTCCTGGCGCCGGTGCACCCCGCGACCCTCTTCGTCCGCCGCGAACTGGCGCTCGCGCTCGGCGGCTGGATGGCCCTGCCCGCCTCCGAGGACACCGGCCTGCTCCTCGCCCTCAACTCCGTGAGCCGCGGCTGGTTCTCCGCCGAGGTCGGCCTCCTCTACCGCAAGTGGGAGGGCCAGGCGACCGGGCAGGCGGCCCACCTCGACAAGGCCGAACGAGCCGCCCGCATGGCGGTGATAGAGGCCCGCGCCCGCGCCCTGGCCACGTTCCGCTGGACCTACCCGGACCGCCTGGACCCGCTCGTCCACAGCCACGGCCACGGCCCACAGCCGGGCGGGGAGCACGGGGGCGGAGACGGCGACGGCTTCTAGGAGCGGCCGGCGCCCGCCACCGTGAGCCAGTGGGCGATCCGGCGGACGGTGGTCTCGTCGAGGCCGTCGACGACGGCCCGGACCGCCGTCACGTCGTCCGGCGCCAGGTCGTAGAGGCCCGCCTTGCCGAGACCGGCCATGAGCACCTGCTGACGTCGGCCGGTCATGCGCTCGGCGAGGGTGCTGGGCTTCGTGGCGGGCGCGTCGGGCGCGTCGGCGGCCCGGTCGGGGTCCCGGAGCGGGGCGGCGTCCGCCGCGAGGGCCGCCGGGTCGCGCTGCTCCCAACCACCGTCACCCGGCCCGCCCTTGGGGCCCCACACCGTCACAGCCGGGTCCTCGCCGCGCGCCCGCAGGGTCTGGGTCATCTCCCCCACCGCGTACAGCACGGGCGAACGGTACGGCGACTGGGCGCCCACCTTCCAGGAGGACGACGAGGGCTCGTAGAACATCGCGACCCAGCGGGGAGGGCCGGGCGGCTGCGGGCTCGGGGTCCGGGGATGTGTCGACACGGCACTCACCTCTCGGGGGTACGGCGTTGTCGGCGACCATAACTGACGGACCGTCAGCTATCCAGAGCCGCGCACACCGCCACGAGGGCCGGATGTCAGCCGTTCCAGGCCTCGTCGTACGGGTCCTGCGGGGCCTTGACCGGGCGGGTGGAGGCGACGGAGAGGTACGGGACGGCCGTGCCGTTGACCGGGTCCTTGGTGCGCTTCGGGGTGTAGGTGCCGGTCACCTCGATCCAACTGTCCGGCTGGAGGACCGGGGGCAGTTCACCGGAGAGGGCGATCTTGACGGGCTGGGCGTCGGCGGCGCAGCAGTTCAGGGCCATACGGACGAGGTACGGGGCGCCGTGGCCGTCGAGGGCGAGGAAGCCGGCGACCTTGATCCGCCGGCCGGCGAGGGCACGGCCCTTGTCGTACACGGCGCGGCCCGCGTAGTCGGCGACGCTCAGCTTCAGCGGGCCTTCGGCGGGGAGCTTCGAGTAGCCCCAGGGCTGCTCCTGCAACGCCGATCCGGTGCGCATCGCGGTGTACGACCCGGCGGCGGGCGGGGCGACCAGCACGAGGGCGAGGAGGGGAAGGACCAGGAGCCAGGCGACACGGGGTTCACGGTGGGCGTGCCGGTCGGGGGCGGGGGCAGGGTCCGGCTCGGCAGCGTGGTCGGGCACGGGAGCCCCGTTCTCCTGCCCGCTTCGGGTCGCCCGGCGTTCGTACCAGACGGTCGCCACCGCCGCCGCCATGAGCACCACGCCGGCGCCGATCAGC
>NZ_LIQX01000918.1 GCF_001418475.1 Streptomyces ossamyceticus
GGGGTCCGGGGGCGACCTCGGGACGCTCACCGAGGCCGGGCTGGCCGTGCTGCGGCTGGACCGGATGCGGGCACTCGTCGACGTGTATCCGGGCGTGGAGCGCGAGGACGAGATGGTCGCCGCGTTCGATTACTGCCTGCACGGCAAGGGCGGGGCGGCTCCGTCGATCGACACGGCCATGCACGGGCTCGTGGACGCCGCCCACGTGGACCATCTGCACCCGGACTCAGGGATCGCGCTGGCCTGCGCGGCCGACGGGGAGAAGCTGACCACAGAGTGTTTCGGGGACAGCGTGGTGTGGGTGCCGTGGCGGCGGCCCGGTTTCCAGCTGGGGCTGGACATCGCCGCCGTGAAGCGGGACAACCCGGGGGCCGTCGGCTGTGTGCTCGGCGGGCACGGCATCACCGCCTGGGGCGACACGGCCGAGGAGTGCGAGCGGAACTCGCTCCACATCATCCGCACCGCCGAGGTGTTCCTCCAGGAGAAGGGGAAGGCCGAGCCGTTCGGGCCGGTCGTCGAGGGGTACGAGGCGCTGGAGGCCGGCGCGCGCCGGGACCGGGCCGCCGCGCTCGCGCCGCACGTCCGGGCCCTCGCCTCGCGGGACAAGCCGCAGGTCGGGCACTTCACCGACTCCGACGTGGTGCTCGACTTCCTGGCGAGCGCGGAGCACCCTCGGCTCGCCGCGCTGGGCACCTCGTGCCCGGACCACTTCCTGCGTACGAAGGTCCGCCCGCTCGTGCTGGACCTGCCCCCGAGCGCGGACCTGGACACGGCGATCGCCCGGCTGACGGAGTTGCACGCCGAGTACCGCGAGGAGTACGCGGCCTACTACCAGCGGCACGCCGAGCCCGACTCACCCGCGATGCGCGGCGCCGACCCCGCGATCGTGCTGATCCCGGGCGTGGGCATGTTCAGCTTCGGCAAGGACAAGCAGACCGCGCGTGTGGCGGGCGAGTTCTACGTCAACGCGATCAATGTGATGCGGGGCGCCGAGGCGGTCTCCACGTACGCGCCGATCGAGGAGTCGGAGAAGTTCCGCATCGAGTACTGGGCCCTTGAGGAGGCCAAGCTCCAGCGGATGCCGAAGCCGAAGCCGCTGGCCACGCGGGTGGCGCTGGTGACGGGCGCGGGCAGCGGGATCGGCAGGGCGATCGCGCACCGGCTGGTCGCGGAGGGGGCGTGTGTCGTCGTCGCCGATCTGAACGGCGAGAACGCCGCCGCCGTGGCCGAGGAACTGGGCGGGGCCGACAAGGCCGTCGCCGTGACGGTCGACGTGACCGACGAGGAGCAGATCGCCGGGGCCTTCAAGGCGGCCGTGCTGGCCTTCGGCGGGGTCGATCTCGTCGTCAACAACGCCGGGATCTCCATCTCCAAGCCGCTGCTGGAGACCTCCGCCAAGGACTGGGACCTCCAGCACGACATCATGGCCCGCGGGTCGTTCCTGGTGTCGCGTGAGGCGGCGCGGGTGATGATCGCGCAGAAGCTGGGCGGCGACATCGTCTACATCGCCTCCAAGAACGCCGTCTTCGCCGGCCCCAACAACGTCGCCTACTCCGCCACCAAGGCCGACCAGGCCCACCAGGTGCGGCTGCTCGCCGCGGAGCTGGGCGAGCACGGCATCCGTGTCAACGGGGTCAACCCGGACGGTGTGGTGCGCGGGTCCGGCATCTTCGCCGGCGGCTGGGGTGCCCAGCGGGCGGCGACGTACGGCATCGAGGAGGAGAAGCTGGGCGAGTTCTACGCGCAGCGGACCATCCTCAAGCGGGAGGTGCTGCCCGAGCACGTCGCGGGCGCCGTGTTCGCGCTGACCGGCGGCGAGCTGACGCACACCACCGGGCTGCACGTCCCGGTCGACGCCGGCGTCGCCGCCGCCTTCCTGCGATGAGCCCGGCCGTGACGTCGTACGCCGCGGTCGACCTCGGCGCGTCCAGCGGGCGGGTCATGGTCGGCCGGGTGAACCGGGACTCGCTGGAGCTGGTCGAGGCGCACCGGTTCCCCAACCGGCCGGTGCGGACGCCGGAAGGCCTGCGCTGGAATGTGCTCGCCCTGTACGCGGGGGTCCTCGACGGGCTGAAGGCGGCCGGGCGGGTCGACTCCGTCGGCATCGACAGCTGGGCCGTCGACTACGGCCTGCTGGACGCCGACGGGGCCCTCCTCGGCAACCCGGTGCACTACCGGGACACCCGCACCGAGGGCGTCGCCGAGAAGGTGTGGGCCACCGTGCCCGCCGCCGAGCTGTACGCGGCCACCGGGTTGCAGTACGCCCCCTTCAACACGCTGTACCAGCTGGTCGCCGCCAGGTCCTCCGCGCAGCTTGCGCATGCGAGGCGGCTGCTGCTGATCCCGGACCTGCTGTCGTACTGGCTCACGGGGGAGGTCGGCACTGAGCTGACGAACGCCTCCACGACCCAGCTGATCGATCCGCGCACCCGTGACTGGGCGTACGGCGTGGCGGAGCAGCTCGGGGTCGACCTGGAGCTGTTCGGGCCGCTGCGGCGGCCGGGCGACCCGGCGGGGCTGCTGCTTCCGCGGGTGCTGGAGGAGACGGGGCTCACCGGGCCGGTGCCGGTGACGACCGTCGGTTCCCACGACACTGCCTCGGCGGTCGCGGCCGTACCCGCCACCGGTGAGCGGTTCGCCTACATCTGCACCGGCACCTGGTCGCTGGCCGGGCTGGAGTTGGACGCGCCGGTGCTGACCGAGGAGAGCCGGGCCGCCAACTTCACCAATGAGCTGGGGCTCGACGGCACGGTCCGCTATCTACGGAACATCATGGGCCTGTGGCTGCTCCAGGAGTGCGTACGGGACTGGGGGGACCCGGATCTCGGGGAGCTGCTGCGGGCCGCCGCCGGGGTGCCTGCGCTGCGGTCGGTCGTGGACGCGGGGGACTCGGCGTTCCTCGCGCCCGGCCGGATGCCGGAGCGGATCGCCGCGGCGTGCCGGGAGTCGGGGCAGCCGGTGCCCTCCTCCCCCGCCGAGGTCACCCGCTGCATCCTCGACTCCCTCGCCCTCGCCCACCGGCGGGCCGTCGCCGAGGCGCAGGCGCTCGCCGACCACCCGGTGGACGTCGTCCACATCGTCGGGGGCGGCACCCGCAACGCCCTGCTGTGCCAGCTCACCGCCGACGCCTGCGGGCTGCCGGTGGTGGCGGGCCCCGCGGAGGCGGCGGCCCTGGGCAACGTCCTGGTCCAGGCCCGCACGCACGGCGTCGTCGACGACCGGGCCTCGATGCGCCGGCTCGTCGCCCGCACGCAGCCGCTGGTGCGGTACGAGCCGCAGGGCGAACCGGCGGCCTGGCGCGCGGCGGAGGACCGGCTCGCGCGGGCGTGAGGGGCGCCCGGCGGCCCGTGCGGGGTGACACCCGCTCCGGCGGTCTGTGCCGGGTGGACGCCCGCTCCGGCCGCCGGTGCGCTTCCTGCTCGGCGCCCTCCCCTGCCTGGTGACGGGGCGGGCCCCGCGCGGCGATTCCGGCCAGCGGGGCCTCTCGCCCTCCGGGCATTGGCGTCGTACCCTGCTTTCATCCGATGATCGACCCTCAAGGAGCCGCGATGCGTGTCGCTCTGTTCCTGACCTGTGTCAACGACACGCTCTATCCAGACACCGGCCGCGCCGTGGTGAAACTGCTGACCAGACTGGGCGTCGACGTGGACTTCCCGATGGATCAGACCTGCTGCGGACAGGCCCACTACAACACCGGGTACCGGCACCAGGCGGAACCCCTGGCCCGGAAGTTCTCCGATGTATTCGGCGGATACGAGGCGATCGTGACGCCGTCCGGGTCGTGCGGGGCGATGGTGCGGGAACTGTATCCGCGGATGGGTGAGCGGGCGCGGGCCGAGGGGCGCGGCGACACGCTTGCGCGCACGCTCGCGCCGGTCGTGCCGAAGACGTACGAGCTGACCGAGTTCCTGGTGGACGTGCTGGGCGTGACGGACGTCGGGGCGTACTACCCGCACAAGGTCACCTATCACCCGACCTGCCACGGGCTGCGCGGTCTCGGGCTCGGCGAGCGGCCGCGTCGGCTGCTCCGGGCGGTGAAGGGGCTGGAGCTGGTGGAGCTGCCGGGGGCGGAGGAGTGCTGTGGTTTCGGCGGCACCTTCGCCGTGAAGAACTCCGACGTCTCGGCGGCGATGGGCCGGGACAAGGTCCGCAACGCGGAGTCCACGGGGGCCGAGGTGCTGTGCGCCGCCGACAACTCGTGCCTGATGCACATCGGCGGCACCATGGCCCGGCTGCGCACGGGCATGCGGCCGGTCCACATCGCGGAGATCCTGGCGAGCACGGAAGAGGAGCCGCTGGTATGACCGGCCGTACGGAGAAGACGGTGGACGTGACCGCGGTGGACGGGACCACGGTGAACGTTGGCGCGATGGACGGGGCCGCGGCGGGCGGGGCCGCG
>NZ_LIQX01000919.1 GCF_001418475.1 Streptomyces ossamyceticus
CATCGGCGTCGCGCCCGGCAGACCGGGCTTCAACCGCGTCCGGCTCGGCAGGCCGGGCCTCAACAGCGCCCGGCACATCGACACCCGTCCCGTCGGCACCCAGCTCATCGGTGCCGGGCCCTGCGGCGCCCAGCTCATCGGTGTCAGGCACGGCCGCGCCCGGCGCATCGGCGTCGCGCCCGGCGGCGTCGGCGGTGTCCGTACTCCTCGCCGCGCCCGCGGCCGCGTCCCCGGGCGGGCCCGACGGCGCGGGGGCGGCGGCGGACGGGGCAACCCCCGCCCTCTGCCGGGTCGCGCGGGTGTCGAGATCCGCCGTGGACGTGGACGGCGACCACTGCTCGCCCCGCTTGCCCGCGTCCATCGCCTCGTTGGCGAGCCGGTCGGCGTGCTTGTTCTGGTCGCGCGGGATCCACTCGTACGTGACGTGGCCGGGGGCGTAGACCCGCAGGGCCTCGGCGGCCAGCGGCTTCATGTCGGGGTGCTTGATCTTCCAGCGGCCCGACATCTGCTCCACGACGAGCTTGGAGTCCATACGGACGCGGACGGTGGCCGTCGGGTCCAGCGCGTACGCCGCCTTCAGACCCGCGATGAGGCCCCGGTACTCGGCGACGTTGTTCGTGGCGACCCCGATGTACTCGGCGGTCTCCACCAACGGCTCCCCCGTCGCCGCGTCGAGGACGACCGAACCGTAGCCCGCGGGTCCCGGGTTGCCCCGGGACCCCCCGTCGGCCTCGACGATGAACTCCCGCACCACATCAACCTCTTGGTCTGTCGACTACGGCCGCTCCCAGGCTCCCGGCTACAGACCCGACTCCGAGGTGCGCACCAGGATGCGGCGGCAGTTCTCGCAGCGGACGACCGTGTCGGGCGCGGCCTTGCGGATCTCGCTCAGCTCGGTGATCGCCAGTTCCTGGCGGCAGCCCTGGCAGGTGCGCTGGTACAGCTTGGCCGCGCCGACGCCGCCCTGCTGCTCCCGCAGCTTCTCGTAGAGCTTGAGGAGGTCGGCGGGGACGGACGCGGCGATGACCTCGCGCTCCTTGGTCACCGAGGCGGCCTCGCCGTCGAGCTCCTCGAAGGCCGCGCCCCGGCGGGCGGTCGCGTCGTCGATCTTGCCCTGGACGGCGCCGACCCGCTCGGTCAGCTCGGCGACCCGCTCCTGCGCGGACTCCCGGCGCTCCATGACCTCCAGGACGATGTCCTCCAGGTCGCCCTGCCGCTTGGCGAGGGAGGCGATCTCGCGCTGGAGGTTCTCCAGGTCCTTCGGGGAGCTGACCGCGCCCGAGTCCAGGCGCTGCTGGTCGCGGGTGGCGCGCTGACGCACCTGGTCCACGTCCTGCTCGGCCTTGGTCTGCTCGCGGGCGGTGTCGCTCTCCTCGGTCTGCGCGGCGACGAGGAGGTCACGCAGCTGGGTGAGGTCCTTCGTCAGCGACTCGATCTCGGCGTGCTCCGGCAGCGACCTCCGCTTGTGCGCGAGCTGCTGGAGGCGTACGTCGAGGTCCTGGACGTCGAGGAGTCGGATCTGGTCGGCGGGCGCGGCGTTCAGTTGGGGGCTCCCAGGTTCTCGGTGGCGGTGGTGGACGCCGCGTGGGCGGTCCAGGGGTCGGTGACCGTCTTCGAGACGTGGACGCGCAGGTCCCATCCCTTCCGGTCGGAGATCTCGTCGAGCTGGGCGGCGGCCAGCTCGCACCAGGGCCATTCGGTGGCCCAGTGCGCCGCGTCGAGCAGCGCGAGGGGGGTGGCGGCGGCCTCCGTCGTACGGGCGACCGCCTCGGAGGCGGGGTGGTGACGCAGATCCGCGGTGAGGAACGCGTCGACACCGGCCGCGCGTACGTCGTCGAAGAGGCTGTCGCCGGAGCCGCCGCTGACGGCGACCGTGCGGACCAGCGCCTCCGGGTCGCCGGCGAGACGGATGCCCTGCGCGGTGGCGGGCAGCCGCTCGGCGGCCCGCCACCGCGCAGGGCAT
>NZ_LIQX01000092.1 GCF_001418475.1 Streptomyces ossamyceticus
GGTCGCGGCTGCCGTGCGCCACCAGGACGAGAGCGGGGGCGGGCGGGGTGGGGCGCCGGGTCCCGTTGAGCGAGACGAGGCTGAGCTGACTGGCCAACTGGTCACCGATCCGGGTCATGAGGTGCGCCGTACTGGCGAGGTCCGCGTTCGACTGGCTCGTCGTGTTGCTCGTCGTCGCCGTCATGTGTCGATGGTGCCGGGAGGAGGTTGCCTCCCCGTTGCACCGTGGTGACGGGTGTTTTCCAGCGGTTCACGGCGCGCCCCGCCGGGGTGTGAACCTCCTTGACCTGCGATTTCGACACGATCGGGTGAAACTTGTCACGCCGCGCGGTGAACCGGATCACCGCGGATGACGTCTTCGTTGGTCGGAAGGACGGGCCGGGTCGGGTCCGTCGGAAACAAGCACGACACATGTGTGCTTGCCACGGACGGGGGCTTCTCGGTGGGACGTGTGAGGCGGGTGCTCCGGCTGCCGCGAACCCGTACGGGGCGGCGGCGTGCGGTGCAGGTGGCGATGGGGCTGTGCGTGCTGGCGCTGCTGCCCTCGACCTGGATGTTCACCACCGCCGACGGCAGGCTGCGGACCACGGCCGACGTCCCGCGCACGCAGGTCGCGATGGTCTTCGGGGCGGGGCTGTGGCAGGGCGAGCCGTCGCNNCGACGGCTGGACGCGGCGGCCGAGCTGTACCGCTCGGGCCGCATCGAGGTCGTGCTCGTCACCGGCGACAACAGCCGGGAGGAGTACGACGAGCCGGACGCGATGCGGGCCTACCTCACCGACCACGGGGTGCCCGACCGGCACATCGTCAGCGACTACGCCGGGTTCGACACCTGGGACTCCTGCGTCCGCGCCAAGAAGATCTTCGGTGTCGACCGGGCGGTGCTCATCAGCCAGGGCTTCCACATCCGCCGGGCGGTCGCCCTGTGCCAGGAGGCGGGTGTCACGTCGTACGGCGTCGGCGTGCAGGACAAGCACGACGAGACCTGGTACTACGGCGCCACCCGCGAACTGTTCGCCGCGGGCAAGGCCTCTCTCGACGCCCTGTTCGAGCCGGACCCGCGGTTCCTCGGACCGGAGGAGCCGGGGGTCGCGCGGGCGCTCGCGTCGGCGCGCTAGCCGTCTCGCCCAGCGGGGTCGTTGCGTTGTTGACGCGGGTGAGGAAGGGGCGCTCAGGGGGCAGTTGGTAGGCAGGTCGGAGGCAAGCGCTATTTGATCAGCGCGTTCGCGAGGATGATCGCCAGGCCGATCAGCATGTCCATGGCGCCCGCGCGGCACGCCGACGGCCATCGGTACCCGGCGGTGCGGGCGGCCACGACACCCCAGCCGAACAGGGCGACCGTGTTGAACAGCAGGGCCACGTCCACCGCGACGGACTCGGCCCACCAGCCGGCCGCCGCGCCGAGCAGGAGCGCCACCGTGGGCAGGACGGCGGCCACCAGCGGCCACTCGTGGAGCACCAGCCGCAGTCTGCTCGTGGTGACCGCCCCGTCGACGGACGCACGCTGCGCGATGACGTGCGCGTACCCGTGGGCGGCGGCCGACGCCAGCGCGGTGAGCACGACCCACAGCGCGTCCGGACCGGGGTCGGCCTCCTCGCCCGCCGGGTCGAGCGCGGCCACCAGGGCGCTGGCCAGGACCAGCCCGTAGATGCCGTTGAACAGGGACTGCTCGAGCGGCCGGTGCCGTGAGATCCACCCCGGCGCGGTGCTCTCGGTGCGGACGTGGCCGGCGCGGTCGGGCATCGCATCGCCTCGGTGCGGGAGGGGGAGCTGGATCCGCCCATGCTCGGCCGTACGCCCTCGGCGGGCGTGGCGCCACGCGGGGCGGTCCGAGCGGTGCGCCCCAATGGTGGCGTGCGGGGGGGGGCAGGCGGGACGCCGGACATGCGTCGGCCGGGGCCCTGTGTCGGGACCCCGGCCCATGTAACGAGACCAGCGTGGTTGACGAGCCCGGCCTAGTTGTGGTCGATCGTGCCCCACCAGCCCTGGTCCACGGCGCAGTCCCAGCCCTTGCCGCGGACGGTGAGCTTGACCTCGTAGTCGCGGTTGACGTTGCCCATGCGGGTCTTGACGCGGAAACCGGAGCTGCCCTTGGCCGCAAGCTTCTTCGTGGAGACCGTGACGGTCTTCGTCGTCCGCTTGGTGATCTTGCTGCCCTTGGTCGGCGTCGCGTAACCGAACGTCAGGTTCTTGGGCTTGCTGATCGTGAGGCTGACGCTGGTGAAGCTCTTGGTCTTGCTGGTGTTCTTCAGACCGAAGTACAGACCGCCGTTGGTCACCCAGCGGTTGGCGTCGACGTAGAAGCGCTTCGGGGTGGAGATCTTGATCGGGCAGCCGCCGGCCTGGGCGTCGGCGCCCGCCGCGGCGGCGGTGCCGGCGAGGCCCAGCTGGGCGGCGGTCAGGGCGCCCGCGGCACCCAGGACGGCGACGGTCGTGCGCATGCGGTTCACGGTGATGATCCTTCTTCCCCCTACGGCCCTCCCGGGCCACGTGACAGGACGTGCGCCGCACGGGACTCATGCCACGACCCCCGTGTCGGTGCGCCCGTAGTTCTAGCACGCGGCACCGAACGCCTGGACGGTGAGCGCCCGGACGGCCGCACACGGTGACAGAACTGCGACATCGCCCGAACCGTTCACGCACCCACCGGCCGTCCGCACCTCACTCCCACCCGGAACCCGCCGGGAGGTCCCCGTGCCGGTCGCGTAACGCCAGGGCGCCCCGGCGCGTAACACGCCCGACGCACGCTGAGTGGTATGCCGAACTCCGCGACGCCCACCCACTGCCCGTACTGCGCCCTGCAGTGCGGGATGAACCTGACGCCCGCTGCGGACGGGACCGACGGTGTCGTTGTGGTCTCGGAGCGCGCGGACTTCCCGGTGAACCGGGGCGCGCTGTGCGGCAAGGGCCGTACGGCGCCGGCGGTGCTCTCGTCCCGGGTGCGGCTGACCACTCCTCTGGTCAGAAGGGCGGGCGTCCTGGAGCCCGCCTCCTGGGACGAGGCACTCGACCGGATCGCCGAGGAACTCACCCGCACGCGTACGGAGCATGGCCCGGACGCGTGCGGTGTGTTCGGCGGCGGCGGACTCACCAACGAGAAGGCGTACGCGCTCGGCAAGTTCGCCCGGATCGTGCTCGGCACCTCTCAGATCGACTACA
>NZ_LIQX01000920.1 GCF_001418475.1 Streptomyces ossamyceticus
CTGGCCGGGTACGGGGCGGTGGCGCGCAAGGTCTGAGACGGGCGCCCGAGATCTGAGACGGGTGCGCGAGGCGAGGCATGTGTAAGGGGCGGTCGCCAGGGGCGACCGCCCCTTACACATGCGCCCATGGCTCTGAGGGCAGGGCTGCGGGTGCGAGGGCTTACAGGTACGACCAGATGCGGCGCGGCGCGTCCACGAGGCGGCTGAGGGTGACCACCGACAGCGGCGGCTTCTCGGTCGCCCGCTCCCGCTCCAGGTTCAGTCCGTAGTAGATCTGCTCGACCGACGGCGGCCCGACCGACAGGTTGCGCCAGACCGCGGCCCCGGCTCCCTCCTGCCCGGTCTTGACGAGGTACGCCGCCGCCATCGTCCCTGTACGGCCGACGCCGGCGCCGCAGTGCACGAACACCGGCCCGGAGCTCCGGGACACGGTGTCGAGCAGCCGCTGCACCTGCTCCGGGCTCGGTGTCTGCCCGTCCCGCATCGGCAGGCGTACGACGTCCAGCCCCGCCTCGCGCGGCTTGGCGAGCTGCGCCGCGGACAGGTTCTCGGCCCGCAGGTCGACGACGGTTGCGAAGCCGAGGTCGGAGAGCGCCCGGTAGCCGGCGGGGGAGGGGGCCGCCCCTCGCCACAGCTTGCCGGCCGTGCCGACGGGCTGGAAGTTGTGGATGCCCTGCACGGCACGAGTACCGGCGGGCGGTGCGGTCGACTCGCCTGCGACGTACGACACGGCCAGGACCCCGAGCGTGCCGGCGGCCCACAGAGCGAAGTAGCCGAGCAGGACACCGACGACGATGTGCGCGACCCGGCGGCGCAGCGAGCGGGGGCGCGTGGCGGGGCGAGCGGGGGACGGCGGACCGGGCCGTACGGATGACGGCGCGAGGTTGACAGACATGGGTGACCCGAGGAGATGGGGGACGAAGGGCGCGGAAAAAGGGCCTCCGGTAGAAGACCCATTCGAAGCGTAACCCGGCATTATCGGGTGATCTGTCCTGATGTGTATAAACTCACCGAATTCATGTACTTTGCAGTGATCTTGCGTCGTGCGAGGTCAGGGGTGGATGGAGGGGCTCGAATCGCCGAGGGCGGGGGCATCGAGCCGTTGTCTCCGGGGCTCACCCCTCGTCCGTGTCGCCGATGCCGACCACGGTGAGACTCGCGCGGTCCACCTCGCTGTCCTCCAGGCAGCCGCGCAGCCGGAGGCGGTCGTGGTCGGTGAGGGCGGGCCGGACGATACCCGCGAACACGCCGTCGCCCAGCTCGCCGAGCGTGGTCCGGCGCAGGGGCACCGAGGTCGAGTTCCGGCACCGCTCCCAGGCCTGCGACGCCGCCATGAACTGCCGCTCGGTGGTCACGGGTACCCCGCGCATGTCGACCCTGACCAGCACCGACGTCGCCTCGGACCCGTCGCGCTCCTGCCTCCTGGTCTGGGTGAGGTCCGCGAGCCCCACGACGAGCGACGCCAGCAGCGCCACACCCACGGCCGCCACCGTGAACAGCCGTGCCGCCCGGCCCGCGCCGCCCGCTCCCAGTGGACGCTCGTCCTCCAGATCCGTCTCCGGCGCCGGATCGGGTGCCGCCAGCACGGACAGCTGTCCGGCCAGTCGCCGGTCGGCGGCCGGCCGGGCCGTGGCCGACGCGATCCGCTGCACCAGCCAGGCGATCCCGGCCAGCACCACGCCCGTCACCATCAGCACCGGCACGAACACATACGTACGGCTCGCCGGGTCCTGGAGCCAGCGGAACCGGTCTCCCTGCCGGTCCCCATGTTCCCGTGACTGCGTCTGTCGCAGTCGGGCGAGCACGTCCTGCTGCCTCCTGTCGCTCTCCCGGATCCGCTCCTCGATCCGCGCCAGCCGCCCCCACAGCACGATGCCCAGCAGCATCAGTCCGACGATCAGCAGCACGACCCCGCACAGGATGGCCCGCTGCCACTGCCATCGGTAGAGGTAGATCACGAAGTACCCGGCCGCTCCGGCCGCCGCGGCACCCGCGAAGAGGTAGGCCAGCCGCTTCATCGTGGCTCCTCCGGCCGTACGTCGCCGAGGGTGCCGTCGACCGTCAGCCGCGTGCCCGGCGGGAAGCGGTGTACCGCGTCGGCGGCTCCGACCACCGCCGGTACCCCGTACTCCCGTGCGAGCACGGTCAGGTGGGACAACGGACTGCCCGTCTGTGCCACGAGCCCCGCGAGGCGTGGCAGCAGCGGCGCGAACGCCGGGTCGAGGGTGCGGACCACGAGCACCGCCTCCTCGGGGCCCGCCCCCTCGCCGTCCCAGGCGGTGCCGAGGGCCCGCCCGGCCGACACGCCTCGTCCCGCGC
>NZ_LIQX01000921.1 GCF_001418475.1 Streptomyces ossamyceticus
CGCCCCCGCAGCACCCCCGGCAACCCGGCCACATGGTCGGCGTGGAAGTGGGTGAGCACCACGAGAGGGATCTCGGTGATACCGAGGGCCGTCAGGCAGCGGTCCACCAGCACCGGGTCGGGTCCTGCGTCCACGACCACCCCTCTGCCGTCGCCCGCCGCCAGCACGGTCGCATCCCCCTGCCCGACGTCTTCTCTGTCAAGTTCTGCGTGTTGAAGATCTGGGTGTCCTCTGCGGTCGGCAGCTGGAGTCCGTGCCAGCACGTCAGCGAGGCAACGGTGTGGGCCGCGGCACTCCCGGGACAGCATGGAGCCGTGGCTGTTGCTGTTGAGCTTGCTGCCGGAGCTGGCGGTTTTCCATCTGCACTTGGTGAAGGGCGCGCACGAGGGCTTCATTGGTGGCCTTGAGTTCCTTGATTTCTTCGATGTCGTTTTCATGTTGCTCCTTGAGTTTCACTACCTTCGCCCGGAGTCGCTTTTCACTGTCCGGGGTCTCACCACGAGCGCGAACACGTTCATAGAATTCGTGCCGCAGATCAGGATGTCGCTGAGTGAGGGCATTGCGGGGAACGCCTGCCTCGGCAGCCAAAGCGACGACCGTCAAGGCCCCGTTGGAATTGACCGGGGATCCACTGAGGATGCGTTCCATGGCGGCACGAATTCGCTCGCGCTCGTCGACAGCGGGTGTCATGCGGAGGCCTCCGCCAGCGTGAGGCGGCCGCGATGGTGGTTCTCGGCGAGAGCCCGCAGTCTCTCGGCTCGTGCCTGTAGGCGCTTGCCCATGGGGGCCGGGGTGAGCGCGCCGGCCTGTTTCTCCAGGACATCGGCCAGAGCCGTCAGCTGGGCTGCATGGTGGTCGGTGCGTGTGATGTTCGCGCAGGTGGGCTGGCAGCGGTCCAGGCTCGGGGCCTTCTGCTGTCCGGCGAGCCGGTGGCAGAGGGCCTTTTCCTGGTTGTAGACACACATCAGATAGGCCTTGGGGTTGTCGTGGATGGCAAGGGAAGGGTTCTCCAGCAGGTCACGGGCGGCGCGGGCGCTGAGGATGGTCCCGGCGAAGGTCGGTCCGTGGCTGGCCGCGTGGATGGCCCGTCGTGCGGCAGGACCGGAGATTCCGACGCCCTCAGCGAGGTCGTCGTGGAGGGTGGCGAGTGTGTCCGCGGTGGCGCGGGCCGTCTCGATGTCGAGGAGATCGTGGATGCCGTCGCGGCTGCGCGAGGCGTAACCGCCGCTGATTGCAGTGCGCAGATGGCCGTACTGAATGGCCAGGGCGACGAGGCCGCCGGGGCGGCGGGCGATGTGCCAGGCCAGCGTGCGCCGGAAGCGCTCGGTTCCGATGGCTCCGTGGGGGTCCGAGGGAACCGTCTCGTGAGGCCGGCCGAGGTCTGTGGCCAGGCCGGAGGCCCAGGCGGCGAAGTCTTCGATCCGCTCGCGCCATGCGCTGAACGTCACGGATCCGGTGAACTTGCGGCGGTTGATGAAGTCGTGGCTGGTGCCGTCGAAGAGCAGGGCGCCGTCGTCGACGATGCGCTCGAGCACGCGGATGGCGTTCACCACGGGGGTGATGGCGACCCAGGGGACATCGCGGAGTTCGCCCTCGGATCGGTGGTTGCCGTTCTCGTCGGTGGCCGTCTTGTAGATGTGCCCGTTGATCAGGTGCTGTCCGGAGTCCGGGTCTGGGCAGCAGCCGGTCCGCAGGCCGAGAACTTCTTGGGGTCTCATTCCAGTCAAATACGACATGACGATGAATGCGGCGGTGCCCAGATGCCGCATAAGAGACGCGGCCTCGGTGAAGTCCAGGGCCTGTTTCCAGGGCTTGCCCTCGACCCGCCCGGTGACCGGGACGGACATGGGGCAGCTGCCGGGGTTGCTGTCCAGGTACTGCTTCAGGGCTCGGATTTTCTTGGTTCTCAGGACGTTGTCGATCTGTTTGGTCGGGGCCCCG
>NZ_LIQX01000922.1 GCF_001418475.1 Streptomyces ossamyceticus
CGCCATCACCCCACCTTCACGGAGATGGCGCGAAATGGTTGCAGGACTGAACAGGTTTCGAACATATTCGCCAAACTGCCCAGCCACAAAGATCGGTCGCCCGAACCCGAGCCCTCGCACGGCCCGGACCCGAGCTCCCGTGTGGCCGGAAGTCCCCCGGCCGGAAAGCCCTTCACAGCTTCTGCAAGGATGCCGTCGTCATGGTGCAGATACCGAAAGAGCCCGCCCCGCCCGCGCCGCTGCAACGGTCCGTGCCCACGAGCGCCGATGTGGCCCGCCTGGCGGGTGTCTCACGAGCGACCGTCAGCTACGTCCTGAACAACACCAGCGCCGTCCGCATCAGCGAGCCCACCCGCCGCCGTGTCCACGAGGCCGCGAAGGAGCTGGGGTACGTCCCGCACGCGGCCGCCCGCAGCCTGCGCGCGGGGCACAGCCGCATGGTCCTCATGCCGACCCCCAACGTGCCCATAGGGCCTCTCTACAGCCAGTTCATCAACGATCTTCAGTGGGCCCTCAGCCGCCTCGACTACACCGTGGTGCAGTACGGCGGTGTCGGCCTGCGCGGCGACGAGGCGGCCCGCGCCTGGGCCGAGTTGCGCCCGGTCGCGGTGATCGTCCCCGGCGAGGGACTCGGCCCGCAGGGCGTGGCCATCCTGAAGCGCTCCGGCGCACGGGCCGTCGTCACCCTCAGCCCCGAACCCGTCGAGGGCGCCCATGTGCTGCTCCTGGACCACGGTGTCGTCGGCGAGAGCGCCGGTCGGCACCTGGTCGAGCGCGGGCACCGCCGTATCGGCGTCGTCGTGCCCGAGGAGCCCGGCCTCGGGGTGTTCTCCCGGCCCCGGTTGGAGGGCGTGCGGCGTGCGGTGCGGGGCACGGAGGCGACGATCACCGAACTGCCCCTGGCCTACGACGAGGAGGCCGCGGGACGGCTCGCCGCCCGGTGGCGCTCCCTCGGCCTCGACGCGGTGTTCGCGTACAACGACGAGTACGCGATGCTCGTGATGCGGGCGCTGCGGGACGTGGGCGTCGGCGTCCCCGACGACACGGCCGTCGTCGGCGCCGACGACCTCATGCTGGGCCGTCTTTTGCGGCCACGCCTCAGCACCGTCCACATCGAGCTGCCGTCCGGCCGCGACCTCGCGGAACTGGTCGACCGCGCGGTCCGCGACCCCGCCATGGTGCCCACGACCCACGATGTGCTCGGCGCGCGGATCGTCCACCGCGAATCGAGCTGACCCGCCCGGGGGCCGCCGTCGGTGTCGTGGGCCCGCCGGCTACTGACCGTTCTGCTCGACCTGCGCCTGCTGGGCGGCGACCGCCTTGCGGACCTCGTCCATGTCCAGCTTGCGGGCCTGCCCGATCACATCGGTCAGCGCGGCCTCGGGCAGCGCGCCCGGCTGCGCGAACACGGCGACCTGGTCACGGACGATCATCAGCGTCGGGATGGACTGGATGCCGAAGGCCTGGGCCAGCTCCGGCTGCGCCTCGGTGTCCACCTTGCCGAACACCAGGTCGGGGTTGTCCTCGGCGGCCTTCTCGTAGACCGGCGCGAACTGACGGCACGGCCCGCACCAGGACGCCCAGAAGTCGATCAGGACGAACTCGTTGTCCGTGACCGTCTGGTCGAAGTTCTCCTTGGTGAGCTCCACGGTGCTGCTCATGGCGTGCATCCCTCTTCCTGGGTGTCGGTGCTCGGGGCGAGCCGTTGTCGACAACGCCACCCGCCGGTGGCGTATTCCGCGCGCGTACCCATGTGGCCACGCCGCACACCACCAACCAGACTGACCCCATGACGGATACGGAACACACCGAAGACGACGAGGACACCACAGAGACCCGGTACGACGTGGTGGTGCTCGGTGCCGGACCCGTGGGGGAGAACGTCGCCGACCGCACCCGCGCGGCCGGCCTGTCCACCGCGGTCGTGGAGAGCGAACTCGTCGGCGGCGAGTGCTCGTACTGGGCGTGCATGCCCAGCAAGGCCCTGCTGCGCCCCGCGATCGCCCGGGCCGACGCCCGCCGCGTACCCGGTCTGCGCCACCTCGTAGAGGGGCCGCTGAACGCCGCCGAAGTGCTCGCCCACCGCGACTACGAGGCCGCCGACTGGAAGGACGACGGCCAGGTCGCGTGGCTGGAGAGCGTCGGGGCGGTCTTCCACCGCGGCCACGGGAGGCTGGCCGGACCCCGCCGGGTCGTCGTCGACGCCCCAGACGGCAGCCGGCACGTCCTCACCGCACGGCACGCGGTGGTGGTCTCCACCGGCAGCCGCGCCGTCCTGCCCGACCTGCCCGGACTGGACGAGGTGCGGCCCTGGACGAGCCGCGAGGCCACCAGTGCGCGGCAGGTGCCCGGCCGGCTGATCGTCGTCGGCGGCGGTGTCGTCGCCGTCGAGATGGCCACCGCCTGGCGCGCCCTCGGCTCCGAGGTCACCGTCCTCGTCCGCGGCAAGGGCCTGCTGCCTCGCATGGAACCCTTCGCCGGTGAACTGGTCGCCGAGGCGCTCACCGAGGCGGGCGCGGACGTCCGCGCCGGTACGTCCGTGACGTCGGTGACCCGAGAGAACGGCACCGTGGTGGCGCTCACCGACACCGGGGACCGCCTGGAGGCCGACGAGATCCTCTTCGCCACCGGGCGCGCCCCGCGCACCGACGACATCGGCCTCGACACCGTCGGTCTGGAACCGGGCACCTGGCTGCCCGTCGACGACAGCCTTCGGGTGACCGGCAGCGACTGGCTCTACGCGGTCGGCGACGTCAACCACCGGGCGCTCCTCACCCACCAGGGCAAGTACCAGGCGCGTATCGCGGGGGCCGCCATCGCCGCCCGCGCCGCCGGTGTCCCGCTCCTGGAGAGCGACCCCTGGGGCGCCCACGCCGCCACCGCCGACCACCGCGCCGTCCCGCAGGTCGTCTTCACCGACCCCGAGGCCGCCTCCGTCGGCCTCTCCCTCGCCGAGGCCGAGCAGGCCGGACACCGCGTCCGCGCCGTCGACGTCGAGTTCTCCTCCGTGGCCGGCGCCGGTCTGTACGCCGACGGCTACCGGGGTCGCGCCCGGATGGTCGTCGACCTGGACCGCGAGATCCTCCGGGGCGTCACCTTCGTCGGGCCCGCCGTCGGCGAACTCATCCACTCGGCCACGATCGCCGTCGCCGGGGAGGTCCCCGTCGACCGGCTGTGGCACGCGGTCCCCTCGTACCCGACGATCAGCGAGATCTGGCTGCGGCTGCTGGAGGCGTACCGAGGCTGAACCGACCCGAGGCTGAACCGACCGGGCGGGCGGCCCCGCCAGGGAGCCAGGGGGGAGCCGCCTCGCCGGGGGACCGGGATCGGGGGAAGCCG
>NZ_LIQX01000923.1 GCF_001418475.1 Streptomyces ossamyceticus
CTGCTCTTCGGCCTCGGCTTCGTCCCGTTCGTCGGGCAGACCGTCGTCCCCGTCATCGGCTTCTTCGTGACCGGCTTCTTCCTCACCGAGGAGCTGACGGGGGTCGCCCTCCAGCGCCGCCGGATCGAACTCCGCGACCGGCTCAGGCTGCTGCGCTCCCGCCGGATGCTGGTGTGGGGCTTCGGCACCCCGCTCGGCCTCGCCTTCCTTGTCCCGTTCGTCGCCGTCTTCCTGATGCCGGGCGCGGTCGCGGGCGCCACCCTCATGGTCCGTGACCTCCTCGGCGAGGAGACGACGGGCGGCGACGACAGGGACGACCACGACGACCACGACGGCCGGAGCGGCGGCGGCCCCGGCGGCGGCCACGCGCCCCGGCCCCGGCCGGCGGACCCCTGGACCAAGCCCCAGGTGCGGTGACCGCCGGGACGGGTCACGACGCGTCCGCGGCCACCCCCACGATGGCCCGTACCTGCGCGATGATGTCCAGCCGGTTCCGCACGAACTCGGGGTCGGTGACCGTCCCGGTCGCCGGGTCGGTGTTGCCCGCCCCGAACTGCAGCACCGGCGTGTGCACATGCCCGCCCGGCAGGGTGTCGTGCAGCCCCAGCCGGTCCCGCAGCAGCGTCGCCCGGTAGGCGATCTCGTTGGAGAGGTAGTTCCCGCCGCCCCCGGCCCTGGCGGTCGAGCCCGCGGTCGGCCCCTCCGGCCGGACGACCGCCGTGGTGCCGCCCGCCGGTATCTCCGTCACGCTCGTGTTGTCGTACACCGGGAAGCGCCCCGTGGCCGCGGCGACGACGGCCGCGTACGGCAGGGTCGTCGACGTCCACTGCGGCTGTGTGGTGGGGTCGGTCACCGGGACGGTCTCGGTGCGCGCGACATCGTCGTTGTCGGGGAAGCCGCCCCGCCAGGCCCCGTTGGTGCGCTCGATGTCGAAGCGCCCGACCCGTCCCTGGCTGACGGTGGCGAAGAGGTCCACCCGCGGCAGTTGCCCGCGCAGGGTGCGCTCCACGGTCCCGTCGGCGAAGTCCTGCCAGCGGACGGGGAAGACGGCCGTCTCGATCCGCGCCGGACCGTCGGCGGTCCGGATCACCGTGCCGTCGAGCGCGAGCGCCGTCGCCCCGGACGGGTTGGAGATCCGGATGTCCCGGTCCAGGGTGAACGGGTCGAACCCGGTGACGAGGATCCGCTTCAGCCCCTTCCCGTCGGCGGAGCGGGGATAACTGATCGAATCCTGCCCGCGCGACGCCTGCTCCAGCCTCCCCAGCAGCGAGGCCCGTAGTGCATCGCTCAGCCCGAACTTCGGTGCCCATTGCCGGACTTCCCGCGTCATGCCCAACCGGGCCCAGTACAGCGGCCGGTCGTCGTCGCGGCTGAGGTCACCGCCCGCCGGCCCGCGCCCCTGCGCCCGGTCCACGGCCCGTGTCCACAGCCGTGATCCCTCGACGGCGACGATCCGCTCCGCCTGCTCGTACGACCGCGCCCCGGTGAGCGCCCGCGCCAACTCCGGTGCCACCCCGTCGAATCCGGACCGCCGCAGAATCTCCTGGGGCACCGCACGGTCGAGCCGCCGCTCCTCGACGGTGAGGGACGCCGAGACCCCCGGGGCCGCGGCCGGACCCGAGCCGGAAGCCGCGGCGGAGCCGGGGGCGGCGAGCCCCGCGAACAGGGCCACCAGCCCCACCGCTCCCCGCGCTCCGGCCCTGCCGCGCCGCCCCAACCTGAAACCAAGTCCTGTGGAATGCAAGGGAGTTCGAGTCCTTCCGTAGCTGTGACGCGAGTGCGCCGCGGGGGGTGTAGCCCGGACCGCGGCAGTATCGCGTGACGGAAGGGACGCACGCCATGCCGCGTGCCGTGCGGGACCGGGGCTCAGCCCTCCCGCTCCTCCCCGCCCACCCCGTGCTCCTGGATCTCCCCGCGCTCCCCGCTCTCC
>NZ_LIQX01000924.1 GCF_001418475.1 Streptomyces ossamyceticus
CTCGACGGCGAGACCGCCGAGCGCCACGACCAGCCAGAGGGCGGCGTGCACCAGCTGGCGGGTGGTGACGGTGACGATCGCGGCGCCGAAGGTGACCAGGCCGACGAGGAGGAAGGCGATCTCGACGCCGGTCGGCGAGAGGAAGCCGCGGGTCTCCACGGCGGCCAGGGAGGGGTGGTGGTGCGTGGCGGCGAGGGCGACGGCGGCGGTGCCGGTGACGCTCATGCGTTCCCCTCCCCCGGCTGCGTCTGCTCGGCCTGTGGCGCCCGCTCGCCCGAACCGGCCCGCTCGCCCGAACCGGCCTGCTCGGCCTGCCCCGACTGCCCTGCGCGTCCCGCCTGTGCGGTCTGTGCGGTCTGTTCGGCCTGATCGGCCTGTTGGGTGGCGGCGAGCTTTTCGGCGGTCTTGCGGGCGGCGACGAGCTCCTTGGGTTCTTCGGCGCCGGGGTCTAGGGCGGGCGGGGCCGGGACGGTCCACATCCACTCGCGGAGTTTGTCGCGCTCGTGGGTGAGTTCGCGGATGTCGGTCTCCGCGTACTCGAACTCGGGCGACCAGAAGAGGGCGTCGAAGGGGCAGACCTCGATGCAGATACCGCAGTACATGCAGAGGGAGAAGTCGATGGCGAAGCGGTCGAGGACGTTGCGGCTGCGCTCACGGCCGCCGGGGGCGGCGGGCGGGACGGTCTCCTTGTGGGAGTCGATGTAGATGCACCAGTCCGGGCACTCCCGGGCGCAGAGCATGCAGACGGTGCAGTTCTCCTCGAAGAGGCCGATGACGCCGCGGGTGCGGGGCGGGAGTTCCGGCTGGGCGTCCGGGTACTGCTCGGTGACCGTCTTCCGCGTCATCGTGCGGAGGGTGACGGCCAGGCCCTTGGCGAGACCACTGCCGGGGATGGGGGCCATGGTTACCGGATCACCACCTTGACGACGCCGGTGAGGGCGATCTGGGCGAGGGACAGGGGGACGAGGAGGGTCCAGGAGAGCTTCTGCAACTGGTCCTCGCGCAGCCGGGGGTAGGTGACGCGGAGCCAGATGACGATGAAGGCGAGGACGGCGGTCTTCAGCAGGGTCCAGACCCAGCCGAGGCCGTCGGCGCCCCAAGGGCCGTGCCAGCCGCCGAGGAAGAGCACGGTGGTCAGGCCGCACAGGACGACGATCCCGGCGTACTCGGCGAGCAGGAACAGGGCGAAGCGGAGGCCGGTGTACTCGGTGTAGGCGCCGAAGATGATCTCCGAGTCGGCGACGGGCATGTCGAACGGCGGGCGCTGGAGTTCGGCGAGGCCGGCGACGAAGAAGACGATCGCGCCGACGATCTGCCAGGGGAGCCACCACCACTGGAAGGCGTCGAGGATGCCGACGAGGGAGACCGTGCCGGCCGCCATGGCCACCGAGGCGGCCGTCAGGAGCATCGGGAGTTCGTAGGCGAGGAGCTGGGCGGCGGTGCGGAGGCCACCGAGGAGCGAGAACTTGTTCGCGGAGGCCCAGCCGGCCATGAGGGAGCCGAGGACACCGACGCCCATCACGGCGAGGACGAAGAAGATGCCCGCATCGATGACCTCGCCGACGGCGCCCTCGCCGGGGCCGATGGGGATGGCGAGGAGCACGAGGAGGTACGGGAGGAGGGCGACCGCGGGGGCGAGCTGGAAGATACGGCGGTCCGCGCCGGCCGGGACGATGTCTTCCTTCTGGGCGAACTTCACGCCGTCGGCGACGAGCTGGGCCCAGCCGTGGAAGCCGCCGGCGTACATGGGGCCGAGGCGGCCCTGCATGTGGGCCATCACCTTGTGTTCCGTCTGACCGATGATCAGCGGGAAGGTGAGGAAGACGACGAAGACGAGCAGGAGTCGCAGGGCGACGTCGAGGGCGTCGTTCACCGCGGGCCTCCTGCGGGGGGTTCGGGGG
>NZ_LIQX01000925.1 GCF_001418475.1 Streptomyces ossamyceticus
GTACCCCGGATCGCGGTCCCGGCGCAGGCGACGGGGCGGGACCGCGATCCGGGGTACGCCTACGTCCGCCTCCACGTCATGCGCTCCGCGCTGGAGGCGGGGCTGCCCCCGTTCCGCGGCGCCTCCTGGCCCAAGCGGTCCCAGCTGCCGCCGCTGCTGCCCCGGGTGTGGGGGCTGCGGCTGTTCCCCCGGCCGGGCGGCGCCGATGAACTCGCCCTGGACCAGCGGCTGTCGGCCCTCTCGGCCGCGGCCCGTGCCGCGTACGTGCTGCGCGGACTGGAGCGGCTCCCCGACCCCGTGGTCCGGACCCTGCTGGAGCGGGCGGGTGTCGAGGACCCGGCGGCCGCGCTGGCGGAGGCCGCCTCCGTACCGGCCGAGCAGTACGCCCTGCTGGCCTCTCCCGAGTTCGACCCCTGCTCGCTGCACGCCCGGCCGACCGATCTCGTGCGGCGCCGCCACCATGCGCGGGCCGCGCTGGCCGCGACCGGCGCGGTGCTGGTGTGCGGGGCGCTGCTCGGTCTGCCGGGTGACGCGTGGGGGCCGGACGGCGCGGCGGCTCCCCCGTACGCCCGGAACCCCGCCGCCCAGGCCGCCCTCGATCCGGGCCGGTTGACGAAGGCGGCGGCCACCGCCTGGGAGGCGACGGGCCGCACGGACTTCTCCACCTGGCCGGCGCGCGGTGACCTCACCGGCGACGAGGACCTGCTGCGGCGGGCGCTCGCCGTCTGGGCCCGCCCCGGCGAGTCCGTGCAGACCTCGGTGACCCCCGGCACCCAGGCGGGACCGCCGCCCGGTCCGCCGCAGCTGCTGTACGCGGGCAAGGTCGACAACCTGCGGGTGGTGCTCCTGTACGACGGCCTGCGCGTCGCCCGCTACGCGGAGCCGCTCGACAACCCGGGCGTCGCCGCCCTCGACCTCTCCCGTGTCGACGGGGCGACCGGGGGCGGCGCCGGCGCGCTGCTCCTGGGCCGGTCCGACGGCAACGTCCGCTATCTGACGGCCCCTTGGGTGCGGAAGGCGGCCGTACGGGATCTGGCGCGGCCCTCGCAGGAGGTGGCGCCGCTCGCTCTGTCGAAGGACGGGGTGACGGGGCCGTTCGCCAGCCCGGCGGTGCGGACCGGCAGGTGCGCGTCCTGGGGCGTGCTGCAACTGACCGAGGCGTCGGGGCGGACCCGGCTGCTGACCGACCTGTCCGAGGTGGTCCCCGCCCACCTCACCGTGGGACGCCCCTCGTCGGCCCCGGCCGGGGAGGCCACGCGGGCGCCGGAGGCGTGGGCGCCCTTCGCCTGCTCGCTGGCCGCCGTACGGTCGCAGGGCGTACGAGCCGTGAACGCCTGGCAGTTCGCCCGGCAGCCGTTGCCCGACGGCAGCGGCACCGCCGACTGGGTCTGCACCCGCGCCGAGACCTGGCGGGGCGCGGGCACCTGGGTGCTGGCCCAGTTCAACACCCCCGGCGGCGCCTTCGTCACCGCGGCCGTCGACGAGGTCCCCGCCTGCGGCCCGGCCGACCCGCACATCCTTGCCGCCGCCCCCTGGAAGTCCGCGGCGGGCGAGTCGTACCTCCTCGCCGCCGGCGCGAAGGACACCGTCTCCGTCGAGGTCAGCGGCGGGGTGACCGGCTCGGCACCGGGCAACGTACTCGCCGTACCGGCGAAGGCCGGCGCCCGGACGGAACTGAAGGGCACGCTGGCCAACGGGCGGACGATCAGCGGCCTTCAGCCGGCCGCCCGGTGAACGGGCCAGCGCGGGCGAGGTGATCGACGGCGCTGCGTCGAGCCTCGCGGGGCGGCACCCCACCGCCGCCCCACCGGCCCACCGGGCCCACCACCGCACCGCGCCGACGCCTCGCCGCCTCGCCTCAGCCGGACCGCGTGGGACCTCCGGTGATCTGGCGCCCCTTTCCGGCCGGCTGGTCCACCGACCGCGCCACTCCCCCACTCCCCGCTGCCGCTCCGCCCCACCGACCCCTCAACACGTCGACGCGGCCCATCCGTCCACTCGTCTACCCGGTCCACCTCGGCTGCCCGTCCACCTGACCCCTCCGAGCTCCCCCAACCC
>NZ_LIQX01000926.1 GCF_001418475.1 Streptomyces ossamyceticus
TCGGCGGCCTGGAGCCGTCGCCGGACGAGCGACGGCTCCAGGCCGCCGAGGACGCGCTGACCGCCGGCGAGAACGACCTCGCCCGGGACATCGCCCGCGAGGTGCTGAGCCGGGCCACCGAGCCCGCCGAACGCGTCCGCGCCTGGATGGTGGTGATCGAGGCGGCCGGCCAGTCGATCGCCGAGGTCGACGCCGTGTACCCGCAGGCCCTCGCCGACGCGGGCGACGACCCCCGGCTGCTCGCCCTGGTCCACTACCAGCTGGCCTGGCGGGCACTGGTCATCGACGGCGACTTCGCGGCGGGCCGCGAGGAGGCCGCGCGCTCCGCGGAACTGGCCGCGCGGGCCGGGGACCGCCGTACCGAGCTGCTCGCGCTCGCCCACCAGGCGCAGGTCGAGACGTTGATGGGGCACCCGGACGCGCCCGCGACGATCAAGAAGGCGCTGAAGGAGCCGCAGGACCCGCAGCTGGCCTGTCACCACAACGGGGCGGGCGCGACCCGCTTCCGCTGGCTGATGATGAGCGACCAGTTCGGCGACGCCCGGGCCACGGCCACCGCGCTGCTGCGCGAGGTGCGGCGCCGCGGCATGGTCGAGAGCGAGGTGCACTACGTGCGCTTCCTCGCCGAGATCGAACTGCGCACCGGGCACTGCGGCCGGGCCCTCGACCTCGCCCGTGAGGGGTATGGGCTCGCCCGCGACTCCGGCATAGGCGAGGGTGCCTCCGCGATGCTCACCTCGCTCGCCGAGGCCGCCGGCGGCGATGTGGAGCGGGCGCAGGCGCTGGCCCGGGAGGCCGCCGAGCACGCCGAGCAGGACGGCGACCTGATGTACCTCTCGCGTGCCCTGGGTGCCCTCGGTCACGCCCAGTTGGTGTCCGGGGACGCGGCGGGCACCGTGCAGTCGCTGCGCCGGGTGCGGGAGTTGGAGGAGGGGCTGGGGGTCACCGACCCGGCCCGCGGCCGCTGGCAGGCCGATCTCGCCGAGGCGCTGGTGCGGGTCGGGGAGATCGCCGAGGCGCAGGACGTCATCGACGTCACCCGGCAGCGGGCGCTGCGTCTGGGCCGCGAGAGCATCCTCGCGGCCCTCGACCGGGCCGAGGCCCTCGTCCGGGCGGCGCGCGGTGAACACGACGCCGCCGTTCGGCAGTTGACGTCGGCTCAGGGCCGGCTGGCCAAGCTGGGCTGCGGGCTGGAGGAGGCGCGGGCCGCGTACGCCCTGGCGTGTCTGCGCGCCATGCCCCAGGCGCTCGGTGTCGCTCCGCGTCCAGGGGTGGCCCTCGTGACCGGTCCGGCCGCGTACGACGAGGCGTCCCGGCTGTTCCGCCGCTGCCGTGCCCTGCCGTGGCTGCGTCAGGTCGAGCAGCTCTCGGCAGCCCCGGTGCCCGTGCCGCAGCCCGCGATCGCCCCGTCGGCGCTGGACGCCCTCGCCGGGCTCGCGGCGACGGAACGGCAGGTCGCCGAGCTGGTGATGGAGGGCGCCACCAACCGGGAGATCGCCGGGAAGCTGTACATCAGCGTGAAGACGGTCGAGGCGACGCTCACACGCGTCTACCGGAAGTTGGGGATCCGGTCGCGTGTGGACATCGTGCGACTGGCGGCGGGACACCGTACGAACTGACCTCCCCGGGACCGGGTGTACGACCCCTCCCGGGGACCCGTGTGCGAAGGCTTCACGTCTGCTGCCCTGACGCGACCGCGCCTTGACACGACCCTGCCCTGGCGCGGGGCCGGTCCGGCCCGCCCTGGACTGAAGCCCTTCCGGCTCCAGCCTAGGCTCACACCACGCCCCGGGTCATCGAGGGTTTTCCCTCCCCAACTCCCTTAGGGGGATCCCCCATTGGGGGGCGTTCACAACCGGTCATACGTTTTACGCCGTGCCGCACGCCAGGGCACACAGACCGGCCCACCGCCCCCGCTCGGCTCCCCCGAGCGGGGGCGGTGGGCCG
>NZ_LIQX01000927.1:0-491 GCF_001418475.1 Streptomyces ossamyceticus
CGCCGGTCGGGGCGGAGTAGCGGCTCATGTGTCCGCGGGGCGTTCGAGTGCCACCCTCGGCAGTCGGCGTACAGGCTGCGGACCTCGGCCAGGGCGCCGAACCGACCGACGCGCGAGGTGTGCGGTCGGCCCGGTGCGGGCGGGGCGGGGGCGCGGGTGCGCCACGGGTGGGAGACGTGGAGGCCTACTTCGGTGAGTAGGGACTCCTGCACGATGCGGTACGCGGCGAGGTCGACNNTGGCCCGCAGTTCGCGCAGGGTCTCCCGGCTGCCCTCCTTGACGGCGGTGAGCGCGGGCTCGGCCTGCGGCGCGGGGTGCTTCTTCAGCCGGTGCAGCGCGGCACCCGCCTACACGTTGATCATCGAGATGTTGTGCCCGATCACGTCGTGCAACTCCCGTGCGATACGCGGCCGTTCCTCGGTGGCCCGCAGCCGCGCCTCTTCCTCGGCGTAGGCCAGCCGACTGTGCCGGCCGTTGCCGAGGGCGACGAC
>NZ_LIQX01000927.1:533-1388 GCF_001418475.1 Streptomyces ossamyceticus
CGGCGGCCAGCAGCCTGCCCTGCGCGGCGATCCCGTACAGCGCGACGACCGGTACGACGACGAGCGGGCCGTCGATGTCGCTCACCAGGTAGTAGGCACCGGTGGCGACGACCGTGCACCAGCCGACCACCACCGGGTACCGGCGCCGGACCAGCAGCCCTCCGCACACGGCCGTGATCAACAGCCACGACACCACCAGCGCGGCCGACGAGCACCCACCGCCCCGCAGCCGCTGCCCCTCCGCGACGAACGCCACCAGCACGAACACCCCGAAGGCCAGCAAGGCATCGGCACGGACACCCCGGGGAACCCACGAACGAACCTGCGCGAAGGACGACATGGCCCCATCCTCCGCGACCGCGCATGGAGGGACGGGCATACGGTCGAGCCACGTAACGACCTCACTCGGACCGCAGACGGACCCATACGGTCGGAGCCATGGAGACAACCGCAGACGCCACGACGGCGGACGGCACAACGGCGGACGGCAGGACGGGCACCATCGTCTACCGGCCGGAGGACGACGAGGCCCTGACCGGGCTGGACGGGTCGTTCACCACGGACTCGGTGTTCGAAGTGACCATGACGGGCGAAGGCTTCACCATCCGGGAGACGCCCTTGGGCTCCCCCCTCCGCAAGGTCTTCCCCGCCGAGGACGACGACGTCGACGACGCCGATCCCGGGCCACGCCGGACGGTGGTCGCCTACGACGGCGACGAGTTGTGCGGATTCGTGGAGACGTCCTACGAGGCGTGGAACGGTCGGCTGACCGTCCGCGACATCGAGGTCGCGCCGGCCTGGCGCGGCAGGGGCATCGGTCGAGCTCTGATGCGGTACGCCCTCGACTTCGCCGGC
>NZ_LIQX01000928.1 GCF_001418475.1 Streptomyces ossamyceticus
AGGGTGCGCACGGCAGCCGCGACCCGCGCGCCCTCGCCACCGTGCGCACCCTCATGGACCGTGTGCGCGAGCAGCGCCCCGGCCTGTCCGTGCACCTGGGCCACATCGAGCTGAACGAACCCCTGCTCCCCGACACCCTCGCCGCCCTCGGCGACCGGGAGGCCGTCCTCGTCCCCCTCCTCCTCAGCCGCGGTTACCACGTCAAGCGGGACATCCCCGAGATGGCCGCCGACAGCGCGGTACGCGCGCGTGTCGCCGCCCCGCTCGGCCCGCACCCGCTCCTCGTGGAGACCCTGCACGCCCGCCTCGTCGAGGCCGGCTGGCGCACCCGCATGGACGCCGAGACCCGCCGTACCAGTGCCGTCGTCCTCGCCGCGGCCGGCTCCCGCGACCCCGAGTCGAGGGTCGACACCGGCCGCACCGCCCATCTCCTCGCCGAACGCCTCGGCGTGCCCGTCGTCCCCGCCTACGCCACCACCGCCGCGCCCACGGTCCCCGACGCCGTCGCCGCCCTCGCGGCCCGGGGCCGCACCCGGGTGGCGGTCGCCTCCTGCTTCACGGCCCCCGGCCGTTTCGCCACGGAGTGCGCGCAGGCGGCCCCCTGGATCGCCTCGGCCCCCCTGGGCACCCACCCGGCGATGGCGAGCCTGGTCCTGCACCGCTACGACCAGGCCATGGCGACCCCGGCCGTGACGAAGGAGCGGTCGCTGGCGACGGCGTAGGGCGCCGCACCACGAGAGGGCACGTGTACAGGGCACGTGTACGAGGGACGCGGGGCCGTATCGAATGTGCGGCTCCGCCGCGTGGGCGCGACGAGCCACGACGCACCCGTAACCGCACGACAAGCCGACCCGGCAGACGAGTGGGCACCCATTTGTCACACCCTCCCCGTACTGTCGAATCATGGAAGGCACCGCACCCCCCGACCACGCCACCCCCGCGAGCCTCGACGCACCGGCCGGCTACGACCCGCCCTCCGCGGAGCGCTACGCCCCGGAACACGACAAACGCCCGGGCCGCACCGCCTTCCAGCGCGATCGCGCCCGCGTCCTGCACTCCGCGGCGCTGCGCAGACTCGCCGGCAAGACCCAGGTGGTCACCCCCGGTACCCGCACCCCCGCCTGGGACGCCAGCCCCCGCACCCGCCTCACCCACTCCCTGGAGTGCGCCCAGGTCGGCCGGGAGCTCGGCGCACTCCAGGGAGTGGGTGAGGCGGGTGCGGGG
>NZ_LIQX01000929.1 GCF_001418475.1 Streptomyces ossamyceticus
GTGCGGGGAGAGTGGACGGCGGGGAGGTTCGGGGCGGTATCGGGCATGGCTGACCAACTCCATTGCGACGAGAAGGGATGGGGTGGGTCCCTACCGCGTCTGGCTCCTCCACGGGTGTCGACGGCCCGGGGCGCTTTCAACTGGCGGTACTCAGGGGTGGATTGCTGGATGGTTGCGCTTTGTACATCAGTTGAGCACTCTCAGTGAGCGCAGGAATGACCGTAGTCGGCATATTTGCACCGCCGCAATGGGGTCTCGGGAAGTACTACGAAAGCACGTCGCCGGCGCGCGCCGAGGCAGGGCCGCGGGAGGTGAGCGGAGCGCCCGCTCCCCGGGAGGGGGACGGCGCGGTCCCGGACGCGCCCCGTGTGAGGATGGACGGAGGGCGTTCGCCGGGTACGGGCGGGGGCCCGTCCGGGGAGCAGCGGGGCACACGGGGAACGGGGACGGACATGACCAGTCGGTTGCTCATGGCGTACGGCGCGCGGGACAGGCGGGCCGGTGCGCCGGTACGGGGCGCGGACGACGTCCGCGGATCCACGCGGGCCACACCCGTCCTGGACCACGACGACCCGCTGGTAGGGGCGATCGCGGGCCGGGTGGTGAGCGAGGCGACCCCGCTGGAGGCGCTGCGCGCCGCGCACCGGATCATCGCGCGGGACGTGCGGCCCGTGTACTCGGTCGAGGACCGGCGCCGGGTGTCCCGGACCCTGCGGCTGGGGCGCGGCTCGTGCAGTCAGCGGATGGCGGCGCTGGAGGCGGTCGCCCGTGCCGTCCGGGTGCGGACGAGGGTGCGCGGGCTGCTCGTCGACGGCGCGTTCTGGTATCCGCGCTTCCCGCGGCTGAAGCCGTTCGTGCCGGCGCAGGTCCTGCTGGCCTGGCCGGAGTTCCGGATCGACGGGGCTTGGCTGCCGATCGGTGAACTGTTCACGGGGCCCGCCGCGGGCCGCCACTACGCCAACGACGGCGGGGAGACCCTCTTCGACGCGGTGGCCCGCACCGGCATCGACTGGGACGGCGGCACCCCGGCCGAGGTGAACACCTGTGCCGCCGACGGGGGTTCGTGCGACCTGTCCGCCCACGTCGTCGCGGACCTCGGCCACTTCGACGACCGCGACACCCTCTTCGACCGTCACGGCCAGACCCTCTGCCGGACGGCCCGCACCCTGACCGAGCCCGTCCTCGGCCGCTGGACCCCGGCCACCCGCACCCCGGCCTGACGCGCTGCCCGGACACCCCGCCCTGACGCCCCGGCGGTGGCTCACCGCCGGTGCACCGCCCCGTCCGTCGGTCGCTCCGCCCGTCCACCGTCCCGGCCGGTCCGTCAGGCGTCGGTGCCCCGTACCGTGAAGCCGATCACGAGCCCCCCGCCCGCCCGCCGGAAGGCGAACGGGGTGCCGCCGTGGGCGGCTGCCACCGCGCGGACGATGGACAGGCCGAGGCCGGAGCCGGGGAGGCTGCGGGCGTCGGCGGCACGGTAGAAGCGGTCAAAGATGCGTTCGAGGTCGCAGTCGGCGACGCCGGGGCCCCGGTCCAGGACCTCCACCCGGACCACGTCGGGCCCGTCGCCCTGGCCCACGTCGTCGAGGTCGACGAGGTCACCGCCGCCGCGTGCCGGTCCCCGCGCGACCACCACCTCGATCGCCCCGGTCCCGGCGCGGTCGAACTTCGAGGCGTTCTCCACGAGGTTGGACACGACCGTCGAGGGGCGGGCGGGGGCGTTGCAGCGGGCCGTGTCCAACCGCGGGGAGAACGCCGCGAAGTTCGTGCGCGCCGGGACCGGGGCGATCGAGGTGGTG
>NZ_LIQX01000093.1 GCF_001418475.1 Streptomyces ossamyceticus
TCGCCATCAGCTGCGCCGACGACAAACAGCGGTACACCACGAAGGACGTGGAGGCGAAGCAGGGAGAGTTCCGGGCCGCATCCCCCGTCTTCGGTGACTGGCTCGCCTGGTCCATGCTCACCTGCACCGACTGGGCCGTCGCCGGGGCGTCCGACCATCCCGAGGTCAGCGCGCCGGGCTCGGCTCCGATCCTGGTGATCGGCAACACGGGCGATCCCGCCACGCCGTACGGGGGCGCGCGCAAGAGGGTGGGGGCGTGTCGAGGTGACGTACAAGGGGCAGGGGCACGGGGCGTACGGCAGCGGGAACGGCTGTGTGAAGGCGGCCGTGGACGGCTACCTGCTCACGGGCAAGGTCCCGAAGTCCGGCACGATCTGCACCTGAAACCGCAGGTCAGAACGTTATCCACAGGCCCCGGCGCAAGCACGGCAGTCCGCATACCATGGCATGACCGCCATTCACGATATCCGGCGGGTGATGCCGTAAGGGGGGATTTGCTCATGGCTCGATGGCTACGGGGAGCGGCTCTGACCGCGGCTGCGGTGCTGGTCGCCGGCTGCAGTGGGGCTACCGACAGCGGGAAGGGCGAGAGCGCCGCGTCCTCATCCGCGGTCCCCTCACCTTCTGCGGTCCCCGCGCAGAAGCTCGACTGGGGGCGCTGCGAGGCGACGTCGGAGGGTCCGGCGCCGGGCGGTGACTGGCGGTGCGCGACGCTCAAGGTGCCGCTGGACTGGTCGAAGCCGGACGGCGAGACCATCGGGCTGGCCCTGATCCGCAGCGAGGCAACCGGCGACAGGAGCGAACGGCTCGGCTCGCTCCTGTTCAACTTCGGCGGTCCGGGCGGCTCGGGCGTTTCCACGATGCCCTCGTACGCCGGTCTCACGAGCGAGCTGCACAAGCGGTACGACCTGGTGAGCTGGGACCCCCGGGGCGTCGGCGGGAGTGAGGGGGTGCGCTGCCGCAGCGACAAGGAGATCCAGGCGGCCGAGTCGGTGGACGCCACTCCGGACGACGCCGCCGAGGAGACGGCCTTCTTCGACGACGGGGCCTCCTTCGGCGCCGGCTGCGAGCGGGCAGCGGGCAAGCTCCTGTCCCATGTGTCGACCGCCGACACCGCCCGCGACATGGACCTCATCCGCCGAGCGGTCGGCGACCGGAAGATGCACTACTTCGGCATCTCGTACGGCACGGAGCTGGGCGGCGTCTACGCCCATCTCTTCCCCGGGAACGTGGGGCGCCTCGTGCTGGACGCGGTCGTCGACCCGACCGCCGACACGGTGGGCCACGCTAAGAACCAGACCCTGGGCTTCCAGCGCGCCCTCGACAACTACCTCGCGTCGACGGGCCAGGACCCGAAGAAGGGCACCCGGAAGATCGCGGACCTGCTGGAGCGGATCGACGCCGATCCCCTGCCGACGACGTCCGGTCGGGAGCTCACCCAGACCCTGGCGATCACCGGTATCGTCCTGCCGCTGTACAGCGAGCAGAGCTGGCCCGGCCTGACGAGCGCTCTCGACGCGGCGGAAGACGGCGACGGCACGGAGCTGCTGGCGCTCGCCGACGGTTACAACGAGCGGGACCCCTCGGGCCGCTACGGCACGACGACCCACTCGCAACGCGTCATATCGTGCCTGGACCAGAAGCAGCGGCCGACACCGCAGGAGACGAAGACGCTGCTGCCCGAGTTCCGGAAGCTCTCGCCCGTGTTCGGCGAGTTCCTGGGCTGGGACACCGCGGGCTGGTGCCACGACTGGCCGGTGCCCGGTCTGACGGACTCGCCGGAGGTGAGCGCGCCGGGGGCCGATCCCGTTCTCGTCGTGGGCAACACCGGGGACCCGGCGACGCCGTACGAGGGCGCCGAGAAGATGGCGCGGGAGCTGGGCGAGGACGTCGGCGTGATGCTCACCTGGAAGGGCGAGGGCCATGGGGCGTACGGCAGCGGCAGCAGCTGTGTCGACTCGACGGTGAACGCGTATCTGCTGGCCGGGAGGGTCCCGAAGGACGGAAAGGTCTGCACGTAGTCGTGGCCACCGCGAAAAGGGGCCCGGCACACGTGGTGCCGAGCCCCTCCGGGGAAAGCGTCCGCCCGCCGACGGCGGGGAGGGGACTAGTAGACCGGCTTGTCGGGCTCGATCTGGTTGACCCAGCCGATCACGCCGCCGCCCACGTGGACGGCGTCGGAGAAGCCGGCCGACTTGAGGACCGCGAGGACTTCCGCACTGCGGACACCCGTCTTGCAGTGCAGGACGATCTTCTTGTCCTGCGGGAGGCTCTCCAGGGCGGAGCCCATGAGGAACTCGTTCTTCGGGATCAGCCGGGCACCGGGGATCGAGACGATCTCGTACTCATTGATCTCGCGGACGTCGATGATGTCGATGTTCTCGCCGTCGTCGATCCACTCCTTGAGCTGCTTGGGAGTGATCGTCGATCCCGCGGCCGCCTCCTGGGCCTCCTCGGAGACGACGCCGCAGAAGGCCTCGTAGTCGATGAGCTCGGTGACGGTGGGGTTCTCGCCGCAGACCGCGCAGTTCGGGTCCTTGCGGACCTTGACCTGGCGGTACTGCATCTCGAGGGCGTCGTAGATCATCAGTCGGCCGACGAGCGGCTCACCGGTGCCGGTGAGGACCTTGATGGCCTCGGTGACCTGGATGGAGCCGATGGACGCGCACAGCACACCGAGGACACCGCCCTCGGCGCAGGAGGGGACCATGCCCGGCGGCGGGGGCTCCGGGTACAGGCAGCGGTAGCAGGGGCCGTGCTCGGACCAGAAGACGGACGCCTGGCCGTCGAAGCGGTAGATGGAACCCCATACGTACGGCTTGTTCAGCAGCACGCAGGCGTCGTTGACCAGGTAACGGGTCGCGAAGTTGTCCGTGCCGTCGACGATCAGGTCGTACTGGCTGAAGATGTCCATCACGTTGTCGGCCTCGAGCCGCTCCTCGTGAAGGATCACGTTCACGTACGGGTTGATGCCGAGGACGGAGTCGCGGGCGGACTCGGCCTTGGAGCGGCCGATGTCGGCCTGGCTGTGGATGATCTGACGCTGCAGGTTCGACTCGTCGACCTCGTCGAACTCCACGATGCCGAGCGTCCCGACGCCCGCCGCGGCCAGGTACATCAGCGCCGGCGAGCCCAGGCCGCCGGCGCCCACACAGAGCACCTTGGCGTTCTTCAGCCGCTTCTGCCCGTCCATCCCGACGTCGGGGATGATCAGGTGGCGGGAGTACCTGCGGACCTCATCTACGGTGAGCTCGGAAGCGGGCTCGACCAGGGGTGGCAGCGACACGGGGACTCCGTTGATCGGTCAATCACTACAGTTGTTCTCCCGGTAACACTGCCACGCCCTTTTTCATTCCGAGACACCCGTTCCAACCAGCGAGACAATGTCGTCCCAGTAGCCGGGCAGGGCCGCCCAGGGGTCGACTCGGCCGCCCCGGTCCGTGCGGTCGGTGAAGTAGATCGTGGCGGCACCCTGCCAGCGGGCGACGCGCAGCGCCTCGTCGAGGTGGACGCGGGGCACACCGTGGACGAAGTGGCAGAAGCGCTCGGGAGGGTGATCGGCGGTCCATTCGGCGACCTGGGACCAGCGGTAGTCGCTCCAGGGCCCGGAGAAGGTCACGAGTTGGTCGGCGCTCTCGGCGTATCCGGGATGTGGATGGGTGCCGTGGCCGAGGACTATGTGGCCGTCGCCGAGGAGCGCCCGGAGGGTGAGGACGGTGCGGCTGATACCGGGGAGTGCGCCGCGCTCGGTGGGACAGCGGTCGAGGAAGTAGCCGTCGACCTGGTACCAGTCGAGATGGCGGTGGGCGTCGGCGACGATCTCACCGAAGGGGCGTGCGCCATGGGTCACGTCGAGGTGGCCGAGGACGCGGACGCCCGCGTTGCGCAGCCGCCCCGCGGCTTCCAGGCAGACCGGGTCGGGGCGGGTACCGGGGCCGTCGGAGACGTTCAGGACGACCCAGTGCAGAGGGGCTCCGGGGCGGCTGAGTTCGCCCCATTCCAGGGGGGCGACCAGGGGGTGCGCATAGCCGGGGATGCCGAGGCCGGCGCTCAGGCCGGTGCTGGCGGTGCCGGACGGGGTGGAGGTCAGATACGGCACGCGGCCTCCATCCAGATGTCGGCGAGTGACTCCTCCAGATTGATACGGGGCCGCCAGCCGAGCCGGTCGCGTGCGGTGCGGACATCGGCCTGCTGCCAACTGCCGCAGCCGTCCGGGTAGGGATAGGCGACCGGAGGGGTGTGGTCCGGTTCGGTCCGGGGGTGGCCGATGGTCGGCCTGAGGGGGCCGGGCGGGGTGTCGAGTTCGTGGAGGGCACCGCCGTAGCCGGCGACACGGGCGAGGACGGCGGCCGCGTCGCGGAGGCGCACGGCCCGGCCGGACCCGATGTTGATCACGCCTTGGGCGGCGGAGAGTGAGGCGGCGTGGACGGCGCGGGCGACGTCCCGGACGTCGACGAAGTCGCGTTGGACGCCGAGGCCGCCGAGTTTGAGTTCGCCGTCGCCGGACTGCATGGCGCGCCGCATGGCTTCGGCGAGGCGGCCGAGTGGCGAGCCGGCGGGGGTGCCGGGCCCGGCGGGTGAGAAGACCCGCAGGACGACGGCGTCCAGGCCGGAGCCGAGGACGAGTTCGGTGGCGGCGAGTTTGCTGACGCCGTACGGGCCGCCGGGGCGGGGCACGGCGTCCTCGGCGGTGGAGGAGCCGGGCTGGCTGGGGCCGTATTCGGCGCCGCAGCCGATCTGCACCAGGCGGGCCCCGCAGCCGCTGCGGCGGAGGGCCTCGCAGACGGTGGCGACGGCGACGGTGTTGTGCCGGGTGAGTTCGCGGGCGCCGCCGCGGGTGGCTCCGGCGCAGTTGATGACGACGCCGGGGTGGACCGCGTCCAGGAAGCGGGTGAGCGCGCCGGGGCTGCCGGTGGCGAGGTCGAACCGTACGTCGGCGTCGTCGCCACGACCGAGCGCGGTGAGTTGGACGGCCGGGTCGGCGAGGAGGCGTTCGGCGACGAAACGGCCGAGGTATCCGTTGGCTCCGATCAGCAGGACCCTCATCGGGCGGCTCCCGGGGCGGACTCTCCGGTTCGGGAGGTGATCATCTGGCGTTCTCCTTATGAGGTGGTGCCGTGGGTGATGAGGTGGTCCCGCGGTGTCGGCCCCGCGGGAGGTGGTGCGCGCGACGGCTGTCCCGCGCGCCGGTGGGGCTCGGTCGCGGGATGCGGTCTGTGGTGACCGCGCCGTGGACCGTCCGAGGTGGGGTCAGGTCGCCCCCGGCGGGCGGGCGTGGGCCGAGGCCCGGGTGAGCGTGCGGGTGGCGTGCCCGAGGAGGAGGAGTGCGGCGATGCCGCAGACCAGGGCGGTGACGGCGCCGGGCCCCCAGGCGTCGGTGACCGTCCGGACGGGGACAGCCAGGTAGGAGCAGCCGGGCAGGCGGCTCGCGAAGACCGTGGCCAGGGCGCAGGTCTCGGTCAGCGCCGCCGTGCACAGGACGACGGCGGGGGCGTGCGGGAAGCCGTGGACGGTGAGGAGGCGGGCCAGCAGAAGCAGGGCGCCGAGGGCGACCGCGCCCGCGGAGACGGCCGGTTCGTCCAGAACCTTGCCGCACACGGCGAGCAGGGAGACCAGGGCGCACAGGTACAGGGCGAACACGCCGAGGAGCAGGGGCTTCACGGAGTCGGCGAAGTCGGCGAGGCCGCGGCTCGCGACGAGTTTGCGGCGGGCGCGCACGGAGAGGAGGTGGGCGCACCACAGGGCGGGAGCGCAGCTCAGGGCGAGTGCCAGGACGGGTGTCGTGGCCAGGGGCCAGGGACCTTCGGGGCCGGCGGCGAGACCGGCGGCGAGCAGTCCGTCGCCGAGCAGCGCGTACGCGATCAGCCAGCAGGTCCAGGTGCCGTTGCGGCTGGTCGTGCCGAGCGGTGCCCGGAGCGGGCCGCAGCGGAGGGCGACGCGCAGCCCGAGGGCGACGGCGAGGGCACCGGCCGCGGCGACGGCGAGGCGGGGTTGGCCGTGGGTGAGCCGTACGCCGGCCACGGCCGCCGCGCAGAGGGCGCCCGGGAGGAGGGCGAGGACCGCCCAGCCGCCGCCCGGCCCGGACGCGGCGGGCGGCGGCGGCCGGCGTTCCGGGGGTGTCTCCGCGTCGCGGGGGACGCGCGCGTACATCTCCTCGGCGAGCGAGAAGACGTCCCGGTGCCGGAAGCGGGCTGCAGTGCGGTCGGTGACGCCGTAGGCCTCCAGCCCGGCGGCGATCTCCAGTGGGTCCACGGCCCGTTCGCACAGTTCCCGGTGGCGGTGCATCAGGGCCTTCACGGGGTCCACGCCCCCGCGTCCGGAGGCGGGCGCGGATTCGGGGGAGATCCGGCCTTCGTCATCAGCGCCGAACCCCACCCCTCCCGCGGCCTCGGCCTCGGCCACTGTCTCCGGGTAATCCCCCTCAAGGAGAGCCGCCGAGTCCGAGACGCGCCCTGCCCCCGGCGACACCTGCGCCCTCGGCGCCGCTTCGGAAGGAAAAAGGGCCGCCGGTACTCCTTCGGAACGCGGGAGGGACCGCGGTGCCGCATCGGAGCGCGAGAGGGCCCCCGGCCCTCCCCGGGCTCGCGAAGCGGCTCCCTGCGCACCCTCGGCCCGCGAGGGGCAACCCGGCTTCGACAAACTCGGCTTCGACGGACTCGGCCCGTCCCATTGCTCGGCCCCGTCCCTGGCCTCCAGGCCGTCCAACCGCAGCTCGCTCATCGCGCTCCCTCCCCCGCGGGGACGGGTTCACCGGTAGCGGCCGGAGGCGTTCCCGTGGCCCGGACGGGGGTGTCGACGGCCCAGCGGGGTCGGCCGGAGACAGCCCCGCCGAGGCCCGCGCCCCCCGCGACGCCGGCCACACCCGCGACGCCGGCCACACCGAGACCGCCCGTCCCCAGCCGGGGCTCGGTCCAGCGGCCGGGGACGGGCGCCTCGGCGAGGGCGCCGAACGGCAGGAGCGCGCCGGTCTCGTCGAGGACGGCCTTCCGTACCGGGGCGTGGGAGACGACCTCCAGGTAGATGCCGCGAAACGCGGCGACGTTCTGCTCGACCGTGAAGAGTTCGAGAGCGCGTGCGCGGGCCGCCGCGCCGAGGCGCGCACGGCGCTCGGGTGCGCGCAGCAGCGCCACGCACGCCTCCGCGAGCGCCCTCGGATTGCGGGGCGGGACGACGAGTCCCGTCCCGCCGATGACCTCGACGACGGCGCCGGCATCCGTGGACACCGTGGGCCGTCCACAGAACATGGCCTCGACCAGGCTGATGGGGAACCCCTCGACGACACTCGACAGGACGACGACGGCGCCGGACGCGTACGCCTCCGCGAGGTCGGGGACGGCGGGGTCGCCGATCTCCTCGAAGGAGACGGGGTTGTCACCGACGGTGTGCACTCTGTCGGCCTCGTCGGGGAAGAGCTGGGCGGCCAGGGCCCGGCAGTGGCCGAGATAGGCGGCGCCCTCGTCGCCCGCGGCCGCTCCGACGATTCTGAGCCGGGCCTTCGGCTCCGCTCTGCGGATCTCGGCGAAGGCGTGCAGCAGCAAGATGAGGTCCTTGGCCGGCTCGACACGGCCGACCCACACCAGCGTGTGGGGGTCCGCGCTCTCCGGCGCCTCCCCCACCTCGGCGAAGCGGGCCGCCTCCATGCCGGGATACACCGTGCGGATCCTCGCCCGGTCGGCGCCGCAGCGTTCCTGCCAGCGTCGGGCGTGGCTGTTTCCGGGGGTGAGGCAGGCGGCGCGCCGGTAGACCTCGGCGGTCAGTTGCCGGTGGAAGGCCGCGAGCAGGGCGCGCACCGGCGCGTCACCGGAGGCCCCGAGATAGTGCGCGCGCAGCGGCACGCCGTACTCGGTGACCAGGAGGGGCACCTCGTGGAAGTGGGCGGCCAGCAGACCGGGCAGCGCGGCCGATCCGCCAGCCGTCGCGTGGCACAGGTCGACCGAGCCGAGCCCGTCGTCCTCGTACCAGTCGAGCGAGAGGGGGCGCAGGGCGCGTTCGAGGTGGGCGGCGACCGCCAGCAGATCCGGTACGCGGGCCTCACGCGCCGCACCGAGTACGCCCGGCGCACGACAGGCGCGTTCGAGTGTGTGGACGGCGGCTTCCGAGCGCAGGGCGCCCACCAGTCCGCCCTCGTCGCGGGCCAGCTCGGCAAGCCCGTACAGCGCGTTGCCGAAACGGTCCGCCTCGAGAATGGGGCCACTCTCACGGGCTTCTCCCGTTTCGAGCGCTTCTCCCGTTCCGACGGCTTCTCCCCTGCCGAAGGCTTCGCGCGTCCCGCGCGCCCCGTGTGTCCCGGCGGAGCAGATCACCGACGCCAGTTCGCCGTACGCCTCCGCGAAGCGCCGTCGCGCCCGGCGGCCGTGGACCACACCGTCGTCCTCGGCCGTCCACAGCGGTGCCGTCCGAACGCGGCTGATCTGCGGCGGAAGCGGGACCCAGCCCTCGTCCTCCTGTTGCTCGCTACGGCTGAGCGCGTAGACATCGAACACGTGTCGCTCCAGCCCACGCACGAGTCGGTCGCACCACAGCCTGGCGTCACCGCTCACATACGGATAGCCACCCTCCGTAAGCAGTCCGATGCGCACGTGCACCCCCGATCTCCCGTTTGGGGAGCCGCCGTTCACCCGGCGGCTCGCAGCGGGACGAACGTATGCGGACATGGCGGTGGCGCGACGGACGGTTGTCCGTCGCGCCACCAAAAGGGGTGAACGGTCGTAACTTTCCCTAGCGGGACGCGTTTCGTCGCGCTAGGGGGTCGATCGACTACATGGCGTCAGAGACTCAATCTCCGGGGAAGGCCCACGGGTTGGCCTTGCAGGTGATCCCGTCGTAGGAGAGGAACTTGCTCTGCTGCTGCATGACGGGCGCGAGGTCGCCGTCCTTGTCGCAGGTCACATGGCTGTAGCCGAGACGGTGCCCGATCTCGTGGTTGATCAGCATCTGCCGGTACGCGTGGATGCGGTCGCCGTAGGTCTTCGAACCCTGGGCCCAGCGATAGGCGTTGATCATCACACGCTCGGTGGCGGCGGAGTCGCACGACACGTTGTCCACCGTCGTGTCGAGCCCCGACTTGGCACACCACACGGCGGTGGTGCCCGGACTGGCCAGCGTGATCACGAAGTCGGGCTTCCCGGAGGAGATCCGTTCGAAGGTGCGGCCGCCGTTGTGTGCCCAACTCCGGTCGTCGTTCAGGGTTTTCTGGACGGCCTGGGCGAACAGTTCCCCGTCGAGGCCGAGCCCTTCCTCGACATCGACCCGATAGCGGTACTTCCGCCCCGTCCCCGGCGCCTTGTCGAAGCCCCTGACGGTCTGGAACTTGCCGTTGCCCTCCAGGTCCGCGGCGAGTGCGTATTTCTGGCCCATCTTCTCGTCGTACGAGAGCCGGGTCGCGCTCACCCTCGGCGGGCTGGACGGCGTGGGCCGGTCGTCGCTGCGTGAGGCGCCCCGTACCTCGCGGTCGGCGGCGTCGGCGGCCTGCGCCCGGGCGATGGTGTCCTCCTGGCCGCCGGTGACCTGCCCGCCGACGACGACCGCGAGCACGGTGGTGACGGCGGCGGCCGCGATCCCGGCGAACGCCCGCCCCTTGCCGCTCTTCCCGGCGTCCTTGCCCTCGCCGGGCTCACCGGTCGGCGGTCGCTCTTCGTCGAAGGCGTCCAGGTAGGCCTGCCGCGGCCCACCGGGCGGCGGTGGCACGGCCTCCTGCCGCTGCCGGGGGATGGGGATGCGCCGGCCCTGCCCCTGCCCGGGCGCGCCGGAGGAGGGGTCGCCGGACTCGCCGTGCCGCGCGCCGGAGGAAGGGTCGCCGGGCGCGCCGTACGGGGCCCCCGAAGGAGCCCCGTACGCGCCCTGTCCGCTGTCCGGGCGTGGTCGCGTCTCACCGCCCAACCGGCCCCAGCCGCCGCCCGCTTCCCGCTGCTCGGGATGCCCGCCGCGACTCTGCGGGAAGCCTTGGCCGGGGGTGCCGTCGGGGAGCCGGGGGAAACCGTGCGCGGGCGTGCCGTCCGGGAAACGAGGTGCTCCCTGCCCCGAACCGCCGTCCGGCAGACGCGGAAACCCATGGGCGGGCGTCCCGTCCGGCAGACGCGGAAACCCGTGCGCCGGCGTGCCGTCAGGGAATCGCGGGACACCGCGCCCGGACAGGCCCTCGGGGTAGCGGGGGAAGCCGTGCGCGGGCGTGCCGTCGGGCAGGCGTCGCGCGCCCGGCCCCGAGGCCCCCTCGTATCCCCGCGGGACACCGCGCCCCGACCCCGACGCCGCCTCCGGCCCACCGACCGGCGCGCCCGAGAAGCCGGACGGACCCGGTGAACGCGACGAGCCGGACAGCCCAGTCGGACTCGGTGGCCCTGGCGGACGCGGTCCGCCGAGTACCGCCCCGCGGTCCCCCACTGCCGGCGGGCCCGTTGGAGCCGCCGCTGATTTCTCGCTCGTGTCGCCTTTCGGCGCCCGCCCCTTGCGGCTGTGTCGTCCCACGCCGCGCCTCAGCTCCCCACAGCGGGGGCACCGGGGACGGCCCCGTCCCCGGCGGAATCGTCGGCCTCGCCCTTCACCGGCTTGCCGTTCACGGACTCCCCGTTCACCCGCTCCGCGTCGACCCCGTCCCGGGCCGACGTCGCTGAGCCCCGTACGCCCGATTGCCGCGTCGCGGAGCCATGTCCCTCAGAGCCTCCCACACCGTCCGACGCCCTCCGGGTCGTATCGGCCAGCAGGTCGCGGAACGCCGCCGCGACCGCCTCCGGGTACTCCATCATGGCGACGTGCCCGGCGTCCGGCAGGGAGACGAGGCGCGAGTCGCGGAAGGCGCGGGCGGCACGCTGGGCCATGCGGTACCCGACGAGCTGGTCACGGCGGCCGTAGACGAGGAGCGTCGGGGCGAGGACCCGCTCGGCCTGGCGCCACAGCGAGTGCTGCCCGCCCAGGGTGTACGCGTCGACGATGCCGCGGGCGGACCTCGTCATCGCGTCCCACATATAGGGAAGCCTCAGGCGGCGCTCCATCTCCTCCACCGCGTTGCGGAAGCCCTCCTCCGTGACGCGGCCGGGGTCGCCGTAGCAGAGCGCCATGACACCCCGGACGCGCTGCTCGGCGGTCCAGCCCTTGGTGAAGCGGGTGAAGAGCGCCGCGACACCCGGGACCGCGAGCATCCCGGTCGGCACCGCGGTGCGCTGCACACGCAGTTCGGGCAGCGCGGGCGACACCAGCGTCAGGGTCCGGACGAGGTCGGGGCGCAGGGCCGCGACGCGGGTGGTGACCGCGCCGCCGAGGGAGTTGCCGAAGAGGTGCACCGGGCCGCGCCCGGACGCGTCCAGATAGCGGATGACGGCACGCGCGTGTGCCGTCACCGAGTAGTTGCCGTCGTCCGGCGGCGGCGAGTCGCCGAAACCGGGCAGGTCGACGGCCTCGCTGGCCACCGACCCGTCGAGCAGCGGCATCAGCGCCGACCAGTTCTGTGAGGAGCCGCCCAGACCGTGTACGTACAGGGCGGGCGGCAGATCGTCACGGGCCGGGGTTCTCGACCGGACCGCCACAGTGATCCCCGGCAGACGCACCGACCTGATCCGCTCCCCCGGCGCCACGCGCACGGAACTCGCCTTCGGCGACGCGGTGGCGGTCATCAGGGACGGCAGCTCGGTCGAAGACATGCGGCAATGTTACGAGACGATCACGTAGTGGTTCATGTGTTCGCCGTCACAGATCGAGCCACGCACGGAGGGGTACCGGAGCATGACGCGGTACCGGACCACGACGTGGTCACCGGGACCACGACGGAACCCGAAGCGACTCCCGCGCCGGCGGGCGGCCTCGCCACCGACCTCGGCTACCGCCCACCGGCCGCCTCGCGGAACAACCCGCAAAGAGTTCGCAGAAGAACGCGTAGGAGAACTCGCAGAACAAACAGTCCCGTCACCACCGGACCGCATAGCGCCACGTTCGGCTGTCTCCTAGGCTCGTAGACAACAGGCACACCCGTACGTGGCCCCTGCCCCTTCACAAGGGTTCCGGCAGCACCGAGGCAGGAGCAGGAAAGGGAAACCACGATGGCCGTTGACCCCACCGATCCCGAGACGTTCGCGGAGACGGAGGCCGAATCCGTGGAAATCGACGACGTCGAGGCCCCCGAGGCCGATGCCGCCGAGCAGCACACGTACGTCACCCCGAACCGGGACGATCCGCTGGACGACGTCGATCCGGGCGTCGCCAACCCGGCCGACCTCGCCGAACAGGCCCGGGTGGTCGATCTCGACGAGGACGACTACCGCTAGAGCGGACCCTCGTCCGGGGACGGCCGGCGGTCCGACCACGCCCGCGTGCCCGCAGACGCCCCGCCCCCAAGGGCGACCGCCGGTGACGCGAAAGACGACGACCGGTGACGGGAAAGGGCTTCCTTCTGTCCACCCTGCCCGCGTTTGACGTGGTCCGCGGCACTTTCCCAGGCGTCCGGTCCGTGAAATTCTGCGCTCGCACCGCGCGCACCGGGGTTACCGAAAAGTACGATGGCGGCGCGGCGCACACCGCACATGGACGATTTGGGAGGCGGCGTGACAGCCATCGAGCAGACAGAGGCGGCACGCCCGCGGGGCACACGCCTTCCGCGCCGAGCCCGACGGAACCAGCTGCTGGGCGCCGCCCAGGAAGTCTTCGTGGCCCAGGGCTATCACGCGGCCGCGATGGACGACATCGCCGAGCGCGCCGGTGTCAGCAAGCCAGTCCTCTACCAGCACTTCCCGGGCAAGCTCGACCTCTACCTGGCTCTGCTGGACCAGCACTGCGAGTCCCTCATCCAGGCCGTGCGCGGCGCGCTCGCGTCGACGACCGACAACAAGCAGCGCGTACGGGCCACGATGGACGCGTACTTCGCGTACGTCGAGGACGAGGGCGGCGCCTTCCGGCTGGTCTTCGAGTCGGACCTGACGAACGAGCCCGCCGTGCGTGAGCGCGTCGACAAGGTCACGAACGAGTGCGCGGAGGCCATCTGCGACGTCATCGCCGAGGACACCGGTCTGTCGCGCGCGGAGTCGATGCTCCTCGCCTCGGGTCTGGGCGGGCTCGCCCAGGTCGTGGCGCGGTCCTGGCTGCACAGCGACCGCAGTGTCCCGCGCGAGCAGGCGGTCCAACTGCTGGCGTCGCTGGCGTGGCGCGGCATCGCCGGGTTCCCGCTGCACGGCATCGAGCACCACTGACCGTCGCCCCGCGACCCCGGACCGGTGCTCGGCACACCCCTGGTCCGGGGTTTTGTTCCCCCACCCTGTTCGCTCCTGGCGTTGCCGAGCGGAGGGTGGACGTCCCCTCACCGGGCTAATGTGTGCTGGGTACGGCGCGGATGCCCGCGCACTTCACTGACCGTCGGAGGGACATAGCCGTGGAGGTCAAGATCGGCGTGCAGCACGCGCCCCGCGAGATCGTTCTGGAGAGCGGTCAGAGTGCCGAGGAGGTCGAGCGTGCCGTGTCCGAGGCGCTGGCCGGCAAGTCGGCGCTGCTGAGCCTCACGGACGAGCACGGTCGCAAGGTGCTGATCCCTGCCGACCGCCTCGCCTACATCGACATCGGCGAGCCGACCGTCCGCAAGGTCGGTTTCAGCGCGCTGTAGCCGAGAGGCGCACGAGGCATACGGAGGGGCCCGGTGGTGTGAAACCACCGGGCCCCTCCGCACGCGCCCTTCTCCCGGCTCCCCCACCCCCGAAGCGCACATCGGAACCACAACTCGTCCACAGAGGAGGATTGCGTTCCGTGACTCGCGGGTAGTACCGGCTACGACCGATTTGCCCAGGCCAGGCCGTGTGGGAGGGAACCCGATCATGTTCTTGGAAGCGCTCGGATCCGCACTCGTCGGACTCGCCCTCGCCTGGGCCGCCGTCGCCCGCCTGTCGCACCGTCTGCCACCCCGCACGCTCGTCCTGCCGACCGGCGTGGCGGGCGCTCTCTTCGGCGCGTTCCTCACCCACACCGCCCTGGGTTCCACGAACTTCCTGGTGCTCCTGAGCGGCGGGGCCATCGTCGCCGCGGCGTCGCTGTCGCTCCTGCTGCGGCCGACGGAGCGTTTTCGACGCAGCTCGGCCCCCGCGTAGCCCGCATAGCCCGCGTAACGGCGAGCCCCCCGAAGAGACACGGCGCCGCGGCGACATCCGCGGCGCCACCGGACGGGCGCGACCGACCGCGCATTCCCCGCGGACGCCCACGGACACGCCGGGCGCCGCGCCCGACGGCGACTAGCTAGCCCTCACGGGGCCAGCGGCTCAGGGCCCGCCGAGGGCTCACGACGGCGGGCGCTCAAAGCGACCAAGGGCTCACGCGGCCAGGCCGAGCGCCGCCATCCGCTTCGTGTGCGCCTCGGTGATCCGGGAGAACATCCGCCCCACCTCGGCCAGATCGAACCCGTCGGCCACGCCGCCCACGAGCATCGTGGACAGCGCGTCCCGGTCGGCCACGACCCGCTGCGACTGCGACAGCGCCTCGCCCATGAGCCGCCGCGCCCACAGCGCGAGCCGGCCGCCGACCCGCGGGTCCTCGTCGATCGCGGCCCGCACCTTCTCCACCGCGAACTCGGCGTGCCCGGTGTCGTCGAGGACGGCAAGCACCAGCCCGCGCGTGTCCGCGTCGAGGTGCGCCGCGACCTCCCGGTAGAAGTCACTGGCGATCGAGTCGCCGACGTACGCCTTGACCAGGCCCTCAAGCCAGTCCGACGGCGCCGTCTGCTTGTGGAAACCGTCGAGCGCGTCCACGAACGGCTCCATGGCGCGCGTCGGCTCCTCGCCGACCTCCGTGAGCCGGTCCCGCAGCCTCTCGAAGTGGTGGAACTCGGCGGCGGCCATCTTCGCCAGCTCCGCCTTGTCGACGAGCGTCGGCGCCAGCTTCGCGTCCTCCGCGAGCCGTTCGAACGCCGCGAGCTCCCCGTACGCCAGCGCTCCGAGCAGATCCACGACGGCGGCGCGGTACTGCGGGTCGGCCGAGGCTTGGGCCCAGTCCTGGGCGGCGATGCCGGTGACCTCGGCGGTCTCGGCCGTCTCAGCGGTACCGGCGGCGTTCTCAGGCTTGTCAGACGTGGTCATGAAGCGCACAATAGCCCGCTCTGCGCAGGGCGGAAGGGCCCGGTCGATCGGTGTGACGACGACTACGTGACCAAATCGGCCATCGCATGTGCGCGTTTCCGGGGTATGGTGGTAATGCGCCTGCTGAGTAGGTCGACGTACCACCGCGGTATCTCGACCATCTCTCGACAGGCCGCACGCATGAGGATGCCCGGTCGGTGGCCCGATCGGCTCCGACCCGACAGCCCTCCTGTTCCGTACGGCACTCTGCGTACGGCGTCCGGAGGGAACCCCTCAGCGGTATGAGCGCTAGAGCGTCGGCAGTGGTCCCGTGCCACACGGCCAGCCCGTGAGGGCGGCCGATGTCCCCCAGGCACGGTCAGACGACACGACCCCCGCGCTCGCGCCACGCCGCGTACACAGAAGAGGCAGCACCCTGACTACGACTTTTCGAGATCTCGGAATCCTTCCCGAGACGGCCGAGGCCCTGGAAGCCGTCGGCATCATCACTCCCTTCCCCATCCAGGAGATGACGCTCCCGGTCGCCCTCTCCGGCAGCGACGTCATCGGCCAGGCCAAGACCGGCACCGGCAAGACGCTCGGCTTCGGCCTGCCGCTCCTGGAGCGCGTCACCGTCCCCGCCGACGTCGAGGCCGGCCGCGCCAAGCCCGAGGACCTCACGGACGCCCCACAGGCGCTCGTCGTCGTCCCCACCCGTGAGCTGTGCACCCAGGTCACCAACGACCTGCTGACGGCCGGCAAGGTGCGCAACGTCCGCGTCACCGCGATCTACGGCGGCCGCGCCTACGAGCCGCAGGTCGAGGCCCTGAAGAAGGGCGTCGACGTCGTCATCGGCACCCCCGGACGACTCCTCGACCTGGCCGGCCAGAAGAAGCTCAACCTGAAGCACGTCAAGTGCCTGGTCCTCGACGAGGCCGACGAGATGCTCGACCTGGGCTTCCTGCCCGACGTCGAGAAGATCATCAACATGCTTCCGCCCCGGCGCCAGACGATGCTGTTCTCGGCGACCATGCCGGGCGCGGTCATCGGTCTGGCCCGCCGTTACATGTCCCAGCCGACCCACATCCGTGCCACGGCCCCCGACGACGAGGGCGCGACGGTCCGCAACACCTCGCAGCACGTCTACCGCGCGCACAACATGGACAAGCCGGAGATGGTCGCGCGCATACTGCAGGCCGACGGCCGGGGACTGGCCATGGTCTTCTGCCGCACCAAGCGCACGGCCGCCGACCTCGCCGACCAGCTCAAGCAGCGCGGCTTCGCCTCCGGCGCGGTCCACGGCGACCTCGGCCAGGGCGCCCGTGAGCAGGCGCTGCGCGCCTTCCGCAACGGCAAGGTCGACGTCCTCGTCTGCACCGACGTCGCCGCGCGCGGCATCGACGTCGAGGGTGTCACCCACGTCATCAACTACCAGTCCCCCGAGGACGAGAAGACGTACCTGCACCGCATCGGCCGTACGGGCCGCGCGGGCGCCAAGGGCATCGCGATCACCCTCGTCGACTGGGACGACATCCCGCGCTGGCAGCTCATCAACAAGGCCCTGAACCTCGGGTTCAACGACCCGCCGGAGACGTACTCCACGTCCCCGCACCTCTTCGAAGAACTGAGCATCCCGGTCGGCACCAAGGGTGTCCTGCCCCGCTCGGAGCGCACGCGGGCCGGCCTCGACGCCGAGGAGCTGGAAGACCTCGGCGAGCCGGGGGGGCGCGGTGCCCGTGGGCGCGGCGGCCGCTCCTCCGGCCCGGCGCCCGCCGCGGAGCGTGAGCGCCCGGCACGTACGCCGCGTCGTCGCCGCCGGACGCGCGGTGGCGCCGACGCGACGACCCCCGACGCGACGGCCCCCGAGGCGACGGTCACCGAGTCGACGCGGCCCACGGAGACGCCGGGCGCGTCCACCGAGGCCGACGCCGGCCCCCGTACGCCCCGCCGCCGTCGCCGCACCCGCAACGGCGCTGCGCCGACGGCCCAACCGGTGACGTCGGCGGTGGAGGCGGAGGGGTCCGAGAAGGCCCTGGACGCCACCACTGACGCCGCCGCCGTGAAGGCTGCGGACGCCGTGACGGCTTCGGCCGTGAGTACGGTCGAGGACGTCGCGGACACCGCCGGCGCCGTGCCTGCCGCCGACGAGGCGAAGCCGCGCCGCCGCCGCACGCGCAAGACGGCGTCGACGGAGCCGGTCGAGGCTCCGGTCGCCGAGGTGACGGTCGACGCGGTGGAGACCACGGTCGCCGAGGAAGCCGCGCCGAAGACGCGTCGGCGTACACGGAAGGCCGCAGAGGCCCCCGCGACTGCCGAGGCGCCCACCGCCGAAGCCGCCCTCGACACGGCCGAAGGCACGCCCGCCACCGAGGAGGCCGCGCCCAAGACCCGCCGCCGGACCACCCGCAAGACTGCGGCGACGGCCGAGGTCACGGGCGACGCCACGGCCACCGCCGAGGAGAGCGCGCCCAAGACGCGTCGCCGGACCACCCGCAAGGTCGCGGAGGCACCGGTCGACGCGGCCGAGGCCGTGGCCGTGGCCGTGGCCGAAGAGGCCGCGCCCAAGACGCGTCGGCGTACGCGGAAGGTCGCGGAAGCTCCGATCGAGGCGTCGGTTCCGGCGCAGCCGACGGAGGAGCAGGCCACCAAGCCGCGTCGCACACGCAAGGCTGCCGCTCCGGCTGTGGCTGCCGCCGAGGACGCCGGGGCGGGGGCGGCTGAGACGCCGGCGCCGCGGCGGCGAGCGCGGAAGACCGCGGCTGCTGTTGAGCCGACGGATGGCTGAGGTCAGGTAACTGGCTGCGCGGAGGCCCGGTTCCCCTTCCTGGGGGCCGGGCCTCCGGCGTTCCGGCGGGGACGCGACCGCCGGGGCCGGGCAGGGGGTTCCCTCGCCCCCGCCGCCCCTACCCGTCCCGTCCCCAGGGGCTGCCGCCCCTTCGACCCCGCCTGGATGCGTGAGGTTTGAGGGGCAGGCACGGGTACGTGGGGTTTAAGGGACAGGCACGGGTGCGTGGGGTTTTAGGGCGATGTGCGGGTCCGTGGGGGCTAGGCGCGCAGTTCCCCCCGCCCCTGACAGGGCCTGCGGCCCTTCGTCGTCCGTGGGCCGGGCTCATAGCGCGGGGAACTGCGGAACCACCCGGCAGAGTGATCCCTCTCCACCGTCTCCGGTTACCCTCGCCCCATGAGCCGTCCTCCCACGTTCACCCCTCCTCCCGGTGCCCGCGCCCACCGGCTGCGCACCTCGCGTGGTGAGTTCGCCGTCATCGAGGCGGGCACCCCCGTGAAGGGCACCGTGCTCCTCGTGCCGGGGTTCACGGGCAGCAAGGAGGACTTCATCGCGCTGCACAAGCCCTTGGCGGAGGCCGGCTACCGCTCCGTCGCCGTGGACGGGAGGGGCCAGCACGAGAGCGAGGGCCCCAGGGACGACGAGTCGCCGTACGCGCAGGAGGAGTTGGCGAGGGACCTGCTCGCCCAGGCGCGGGTCGTCGGCGACGGTGCCCCGCTGCACCTCCTCGGCCACTCCCTCGGCGGTCAGATCTCCCGCGCCGCCGTCCTCCTGGACCCCTCCCCCTTCGCCTCTCTCACCCTGATGGCCTCGGGCCCGGCCCAGATTTCGCAGAGCCAGCAGCAGCGCGTGAAGCTGTTGCGGGACGCCCTCGCCGTGATGGGCATGGAGCAGGTGTGGGACGCCATCCAGGCGATGGAACCGCCGGAGGAGACCGACACCGGCGGCCTCGACGAAGGGCTGGACGACAGCGCCGACCTGCGCCGCCGCTGGCTCGCCCACAGCCCGGCGCAGCTCATCGCCACCGGCCGGCAGCTCTGCGCGGAGCCCGACCGCGTCGCGGAACTGGCCGCCCTCGGCCTGCCCACGCACGTCCTGTCCGGCGAGCGTGACGACACCTGGCCGATCCCGCTCCTCGACGACATGGCCGCACGCCTCCAGGCGCACCGCACGGTCATCGCCGCCGCCGAGCACTCCCCCAACACGGACCAGCCGAAGGCCACGGCCTCCGCCCTGATCGGCTTCTGGGATCAGCTGACAGACTGACCGGCTGACCCCAAGAGAACTGGCACTGGCTAGTACTGCGCCCTCAGGTGCTCCCAGAACCCGTCCCGCAGCGCCCTTCTCAGGTCCGCCTGGCCCCGTAGCGAGTACTGGAGGAGCCCCTCCGCCTCGACGAGGAGGTCCTGGTCGACCGAGCCGGGCAGGTACGGGTGGCCGTGCAGGAGTTCCTTGAGCGGCTCGCGGCCTCGGGACGCGAGCCATTTCGCGGCGATCTGGGCGCCGACGAAGCGGACGTCCTCACGAGTGGGCCGGGCCCCGGCGGTGGCCTCGTACGGGACGGCGGCCCGCCGGGACACGTACGGCTTGAAGAAGTCGAGGTCGAAGGTGCGCTGGCTGTCGACCTCCCACAGCAGCGGCTCGGCCTGGTTGCGGCCCTCCGGCGCCTCGATGCCCCACAGGTGGACGCGCGCTCCGTACCCCTGCGCGGCCTCGACCGCCGAGACCAGGTCCTCGTCGCCGCCGATCAGCGCCGCGTCGCTGATGGCTCGGTGCCGGGCCAGGGACTCCAGGTCCGTGCGGATGAGGGAGTCGACGCCCTTCTGCTGGTTGTTCGCGTTGAGGTTGCCGAGCCGCACCTTGACGTCCGGCAGCTCGGCGATGGACTGCTGCTCCGAGGTGTGGATGCGGCGCCGCGCCCCGTCGTACCAGTAGACCCGGAGCAGCCGACTGTCAGCGAAGATCGTGCGGGCCCGGTCGATCAGGGCGTCGATGAGACCTTCCGCATCGAGGTCGAAGGACCGCCGGTCCTCCGTTCCGGCGACGAGCCGCCCCATGGCCGCGTACAGATACCCGGCGTCGACGAAGATCGCATGGGTCGAGGGCGTCTTCGCCACCTCGGCGAGCATGCGCTGGAGCAGCTCGTTCGTACGGTCGATGCGGGCGCCGAGCGCCGCCAGGTCGTCGTCGTTCATATGCATCCATTGTCCCGGCGGTCACGCTGCGAACACAACCGGTCCCAATCAGTCTTGCAGCTTCCTGGTAGACACACCCACAACGTCACTTACCAGCCAGTAATTAGCTTCGCGAAAAATTTCCTTAGCGTAGGGAATGTTTGTAACACGCATACCGTTGAATCCTCATGGAACACGGGCACCGACGACCCGCGCACCACCAGTAGTTCTCCCCAGTGGGAGGACGACCAGACGAAGGGAGAAGCCATGCGCTTCGAAATCCTGCGACTCGACGACGTCAACGGCACGCCCGTGGACAGCACCGTCGTGGACGCCGCCTCCGTCAACCGGATCGTGCAGCAGGCCGCCGCCATCGGGCAGCGCCTCTGGATCCGCCCCGCCGACGTGACCGCTTCGTAGGACCGGCCGACGCGACCGCCTCGCGGGAGGCGCACGCGTGCAGACTTCAGAGCCCCGTACGGGCCGCACCGAGGTGCGCCGTACGGGGCTCTGCCACGTCCGGCCGCCGCGCGGGCCGCACCTGGCGGGGTGGGCGTCAGCCGCCCTGGACCACCTGCGTGACGCCGTTGATGATCTGCTGCACCGCGATGGCGGACAGCATCATGCCCGCGAGCCGCGTCACCAGCACCACACCGCCGTCCTTGATGACCCGGATGATCAGCAGCGAGTACCGCATCGTCAGCCACAGCACGATGTGGATCGCCAGGATCGCCACCCACACCGACACCTGGGCGGCCACCGAGTCCGCCTTCTGCACCGCGAGGATCACCGACACGATCGCCCCGGGCCCGGCGAGCAGCGGCATGCCGAGCGGCACCAGAGCGACGTTCACGTCCTTCGTCTGCTTGGGCTCGTCCGTCTTGCCGGTGAGCAGGTCGAGCGCGATCAGCAGGAGCAGCAGTCCGCCCGCGATCATCAGCGCGGGTACGGAGACATGCAGGTAGTCGAGTATCTGGTGCCCCAGCAGACCGAAGACGGCGATCACACCACCGGCCACGCAGACGGCCTGCAGCGCCATCCGCTTCTGCGTCCGGGCGGGGCGCCCGGCGGTGAGGCCGAGGAAGATCGGGGTGATCCCGGGGGGATCCATGATCACGAACAGGGTGAGGAAGAGGGAACCGAAGACGGCGAGATCGAACACGGGGGTGCCTTGCGAGAGTGTGCGGAAGGGGAGGGAGAGGGG